>JAITNX010000070.1 GCA_031290235.1 Synergistaceae bacterium
TGACGCTCAAAGACTTTACCACTCAGGAGATAGAATTTCTTTTGGATTTGTCGGCCGACCTGAAGGCAAAGAAAAGGATTCTGTCGAGGACTCAGCTTTTAAAGGGACGAAACATTGCCCTCATATTCGAGAAAGCCTCCACCCGTACGCGTTGCGCCTTTACCGTCGCGGCGGCCGACGAGGGGGCTCATCCCGAGTATCTCGGCAAGAACGACATTCACTTTGGAGCAAAAGAGGATACGAAAGACACAGCCCGCGTGCTGGGGCGCATGTTCGATGGGATTCAATTCCGCGGATTCAAGCACTCGACTGTGGAAGAACTCGCGAAATATGCCGGCGTTCCAGTATGGAACGGCCTCACAGACGAGTATCATCCGACGCAGATTCTGGCCGATATGCTCACTATCAAGGAGCAGTTTGGCGAGTTAAAAGGTAAAAAACTTGTATACATTGGAGACGCCCGCAATAATATGGGAAACTCCCTCATGATAGGCTGCGCAAAACTTGGCCTTCATTATGTCGCTTGTGCTCCTGAATCCCTGCTGCCGTCGGCGGAAAGAATCGACGAATGCAAGAGGATCGCTTCTGAATCGGCGAAGGGCGGGACGATTACGACATCGACAAATCCAAAAGAAGCGGCGATTGCCGCGGATGTTTTATATACAGATGTATGGTACTCGATGGGCGAGGAGGATAAAGCCGCGGATCGCAAAAAGCTCCTGGCGCCTTATCAGATAAACATGGATTTGTTCAAGGCGACTGGCAATGAAGATGCAATTTTCATGCACTGTCTGCCCGCCTTCAAGGGCAACGAGGTCACCGAAGACGTATTCGAGCATCCAAATTCAAAGGTCTTCGAAGAGGCCGAGAACAGAATGCACACGATCAAGGCGGTTATGGTAGCCACTATAGGAGATCTCTAAATTTTATCAGGACGCGGCGTCTATCGCAAATATTATAATAGGAGGCAATGATAATGTCCGCAAAGTTTAGCATCACGCCAAATGAAGTATTTCCGGCAATTGAGAAATACATGCTCCGTGACGGTTACGATATTGTCATCGACATGGAGAGATCAAAGGGGAGCCATGTCATAGATGCCCGCAACGGCGACGACTGGCTCGATTTTTATACGTTCTTCGCTTCCGCGCCTTTCGGAATGAACCATGAAAAGCTCGACAACGAGGCGTTCAAAGAGAAGATTTTTCGCGCCGCAATCAACAAGGTCGCCAATTCCGACATTTATACGCTGGAAATGGGCGAGTTCGTAAAGACCTTCAGCGAGATCGCCAGGCCGGAAGGGTTTAATCATCTCTTTTTCGTCGACTACGGCACTCTCGCCGTCGAGAACTCCTTCAAGGTCGCGATGGACTGGAAGGTAAACAAGCTGATCGAGAAGGGAAAGATTACGCCCGGCGACGCGGTCGCTGGCCGCAAGGGAACCAAAATAATACACTTCAACGAGGCTTTTCATGGACGCGGCGGCTACACGCTCTCCGTTACAAACACCGCGGACCCCAACAAGCACCAGCGTTTCGCGAAGTTCAACGACTGGCCGCGCGTCATCAACCCCAAAATAATCTTCCCGCTGGAGGACAATTTGGGAGTAGTCCAGTGGCTTGAGGAACAGTCGGTCAAGCAAATCAAAAAAGCTATCGCCGATGATCCGGACGGGCATTGCGCGATCATCATCGAGACCATCCAGGGCGAGGGCGGGGACAACCACTTCCGCACCGAGTTTTACCAGCAGCTCAGGGAAATATGCGACACGCATGAGATGATGCTGATATTCGACGAAGTTCAGGCCGGCATGGGCATCACGGGTAAAATGTGGGCCTGGCAGTATCACGCGCCGGTCGTGCCCGATATCTTTGCTTTCGGCAAGAAATCGCAGATATGCGGAATCCAGGTCGGCCCCAGGGTGGATGAAGTAAAGGACAACTGCTTCAAGGTGTCGAGCAGGATCAACTCGACATGGGGAGGCACTGTAGTGGACATGGTTCGTTCGACCGAGTATCTCAAGATATATCGTGACGAGAATATTCTGGACTACGTAAGCAAAAAGGCCGGTCCCGTTCTCATCAAAGGATTGAACGAGCTGCAGGCGGAGTTCGAGGGAATCATCTCCAACGTACGCGGCAAAGGTCTGATGTGCGCTTTCGATGTGAAGACGCCGGAACAACGCGGTAAATTTCTCGCTTCCTGCGCGAAGCGTCGTATGCTGATTCTTCCCTGCGGGACCCACACGGTACGCTTCCGTCCGGCGCTCAATGTTCCGCTGGAGGACATAGAAAAGGGGATCGAAATAACTCGCGGCGCGTTGCGCGATGCCATCGGGAAATAAAAATATTCGATCATGGACAGGGAAAATAGATGCATAAAAGTCGTAATAGCGCTTGGCGGGAACGCCCTTCATGAAGCGGGAACGCCGCCTACCGCCGAAGCTCAGCTTGAAGTGGTCAGGAAAACCTGCAAGCATCTGGCTGAAATAAGCTGCAAAGGCTACGAGATGGCGATCGTCCACGGCAACGGGCCTCAGGTTGGGCACATTCTTCTAGCGCAGGAGATAGCCGAGAAGGAGGATTCAAACCTTCCGGCGATGCCCTTCGATGTTTGCGGTTCCATGAGCCAGGGATACATCGGCTATCAGATCCAGCAGTGCCTGCGCGACGCCCTTCGCGGCAGGAACCGCGACGTTCCCGTCGTTACGATCTTAACGCAGGTCGTTGTCAGGGAGGATGACTTGGCATTCCAGAATCCAACCAAACCAATCGGCCCTTTCTACACGGAAGAAGAAGCGCGGAATCTCATAGAGAAAAAAAACCACGTGATGAAAGAAGACTCCGGCCGGGGCTGGCGCAGGCTGGTAGCGTCCCCAAGCCCAATAAGGATAGCCGAGATAGGATCCGTAAAACGCCTCTGGGACACGACGATAGTGATAACGGCCGGCGGCGGCGGTATCCCGGTCGTGGAGAACCTCGACGGTTCATTCAAGGGCGTGGCTGCCGTCATAGACAAGGATCTCGCGGCCGAATGCCTTGCCGAGAATATGGAGACGGATTTTCTGCTCATACTGACGGAGGTGGACAAGGTCTCTATAAACTACAAAAAGCCGGATCAACAGGACCTTTCGCATATCACAGTGGCCGAGGCGATAAAATATATGCAGGAGGGACACTTCGCCCCCGGCAGCATGCTCCCTAAGATCATGGCCGCGATAAAGTTCGCTCGCAGATTCCCGGGAAAGAAAGCAATCATAACATCTCTGGACAAGTCTGTCGAAGCCCTGGAGGGAAGAGATGGCACGATCATAACTATGGCGTGAGGGAACACTTGCGAGGCGTGGCTATTATGTCGGGAAAGCCGAGAGAATCAAATATAACGGCTTATAAAGATGAGGAGGCATCTTTTATCGCAGAAGGAATTGGCGAATACAGGGAGTAAGGAGAGCATTTTTCTGTCTTTCTCCCAGCCTGTGTACAGATCTTGATTATTTGGCGCTTACAGTTGATCCAGGAACCAAGAGACGTTATTACTATATTTTAAGGAGGGTCTTTGGATGTTGAACGCAGCAAGAGAGTCAGGGAAAAAGAGGGAAATCCCGCATATTTTTGCCATATTGCTTTGCGTTATAATTATCGCTACGATCGCTACATACATCGTCCCGGCCGGCAAATACGAGCGAGTGATGGACACGGCGTCAAAGCGGATGGTCATCGACCCTGGCAGCTTCCAATACGTCGATCAGTCGCCGGTGAATCCGCTGGAGATGTTCGTGTCTATAGAGATGGGACTCATCGAGGCGTCGAATATTTCATTCCTCATATTGGCAGCCTTTTCGTGTCTTTTCCTGATTGAGAAAACTGGTGCGATAGATGCCGGAATAGCGGCATTGGTCCGCAAGACCCAGGACAAACCAAATTCCACCAACGTGATCATGATAGTTCTAATTGTGTTGTTTTCGGTGTGGGGTTCCACTGGGACGTTGTCGTACGAGGAGATAATAGCGTTCGCCCCCTTCTTCGTCGCCGTGAGCGTGGCCCTCGGTTACGACGCCCTCGTCGGCATCGGTATATCGGTCGTTCCAGTTGGAATCGGATTTGCCTCCGCCACAGTCAACCCGTTTACCATAGGGGTAGCTCAGACGATTTCCGAGTTGCCGATGTTTTCCGGCCTCGAGTTCAGAATTGTGATTCTGTGCGTGATGACGCTCGCCACAGTGCTTTACGTGATGCGCTACGCCAATATGGTGAAGAAAAATCCGGAGAAGAGCTATGTCGCCGATATCGACTACTCGGACATCGTCATAGATGAAAAGCGCATGAACACGCCGATGACGGCTCAGAGGAAAATATCTCTCCTCGTGCTCGTCGCCGGCGTCTGCTACATGAGCTTTGGTCTCATAAAAATGGGTTGGTATATCAATCAGTGTGCCGCTGTGTTCATGATAATCTCCATAGTGGTTGGGTTCGTCAACAGGTGGCGTGTCAACCAGATCGCCTCCGTACTCACAGAAGGACTGTCCAAGGGAGTACTCTCGGCCGTTGTCGTCGGAATAGCGCGGGGTATCCTGGTGGTAGTGACGAGAGGAAATATAATTGATACGATCGTACATTCGTGCGTCGCGTTAATGGAGAGCGTGTCTCTCTATGCGAGCGCGCTGGGCATGTTGGCCTTTCAGACGCTGCTGAACTTCCTGGTCCCGTCTGGTTCCGGGCAGGCTGCGGTATCGATGCCCATAATAACGCCCATAGCCGACCTTCTGCATCTGAACCGGCAGATTGCGGTGCTCATATTCCAGTTCGGGGACGGTTTTTCCAATCTGCTGTGGCCCACCAGCTTCATGCTAATAGTCTGTGCCATGGTTAAGATTCCGGTTAGCAGATATTACAAGTGGTTAATTCCTTTTTTCCTCATAACGCTAGTTCTTCAAATCGCGTTCGTGTTCGCCGCGGTGGCCATGAATTATGGGCCTTTCTGATTAAGCTGGCAAGACGGGCGGAGCGATACGATGATCAACGCTATAATGAAAGACGCGAAAAAACTGGCGCCCAAACTGGCCGAGTGGAGGCGCTGGTTTCATCGGAAGCCAGAGCTGTCGTTCGCCGAGACCGAGACGACGAAAGAGATATGCCGGATACTCTCCGGACTGGGTTTCGATGGGATGAAGGTCGGCGTATCCGATGTCGCGACCGGAGTTGTAGTCGACCTTCGCGGTGCCTCGCCCGGGCGGGTGATCGCGCTCCGAGCCGATATTGACGCCCTCCCGATCACGGAGGAAAACGATATCGAGTACAGGTCGCAAAACGACGGAGTTATGCACGCTTGCGGACACGACGCCCACATAGCCATGCTCCTGGGTGCGGCTGCTATCCTGATTGGGCAGAAAAATGAATTTGCCGGGACAGTCAGGCTGATCTTTCAGCCATCCGAAGAGGCCTACGACGGCGGAGCTAAGCCGATGATAGCCGAGGGAGTTCTGGACGGAGTGGACGCCATAGCCGGTATACACGTCTGGCAGCCGGTTGAGAGCGGCGTCTTCGCCTACACGGCCGGAGCGGCGATGGCGTCGTGCGACAGATTCAAGATAACGGTGCGGGGCTGCGGGGGACACGGGGCGTATCCCCACCAAACCACTGACCCTATAGTTGCGGCATGCTCTGTCGTATGCCAGCTCCAGACCATCGCGAGCAGAGAGATAGATCCGCTCGAAACCGGCGTGATAACGGTTGGACTCATAACGTCCGGCACCGCGAACAACATAATCCCCGATATCGCGGTCATGGAAGGAACCATAAGGTCTCTGAGTCCAGAGGTCCGTTCGCACATTTTCGAGGGCGTAGCCAGGGTGGCGGAATGCGTCGCGAAGGCCCACAGGTGTTCCGCGTCGCTCGAGATCTTTAACGGTTACCCTCCGACAGTCAACGACATCCCATTCGTAAAGAGGGCTGTAGCCATAGCGAAAGAGATAGTCGGCCCATCGAAGGTCATAGAGGTGACGCCGACGATGGGGGCTGAAGACATGGGCTTCTATCTGGAGAAGATCCCGGGCTGTTATCTCTTCCTGGGAATTGGCAACGAGGACGCAGGCTTGGTGCATCCGCACCATAGCTCCAAATTCAACGTCGATGAGAGCGTCCTTGAGACCGGCTCAACTTACCTGGCCTACTTGGCACGGAGCTACTTGGAGGACAGCGCATCGTTCAATTTCATATGACCAGTGATGGTGATAAAGATGAGGCAACAATAAATTAAAAAATTTTTCAGGGGGATTGGATGACATGAGGATAGCGCCCTTTGGCGTCGAGCAGTGGATGAACGAGTGGGAGACGGGCGCGGTCACGAACCTGGCCGAGACCTGCGTGGACTCGATGACCCTGGGCGAGCTCCTCGACATCGACGGCAGCAGGGATTCTTTGGGAAGCGCCGCGAACCTTCGTTTGTCCTACGGCGACATCAAGGGCAGCGACGAGCTGCTAGCCCTAATAGCGTCGCTCTATGAGAACCAGTCCAGCGAGAACGTCATAGTGATGAACGGAGGAATTGCCGCTAACTTCATCTCGATGTTCACGCTCGTCGAGCCTGGCGACGAGGTAATATGCATGTACCCGACGTACCAGCAGTTATACAGCATACCGGAGTCCTTCGGCGCTGACGTCAACCTTCTCCGCCTGAGGCACGAGGACGGTTTCCTGCCGGATCTGGACCGGCTGGAGTCGATGGTGACGAAGAGGACAAAGCTGATATGCGTCAATAATCCGAACAACCCGACCGGCAGTCTGTTGCGCGAGCCAGAACTCAGACGGATAGCCGATATAGCGGGGTCTGTCGGAGCGTGGGTTCACTGCGACGAGGCGTATCGCTTCATGGTCCACGCCCCAGACGAGCAGGTCCCCTCCATGGTGAGCCTGTATGACAGGGCCGTCGTCTCTTGCAGCCTATCGAAGTGCTTCTCGCTGGCCGGCCTGAGGATAGGCTGGCTCGTCGGGCCGCGTCATTTCATAGACGAAGTATTCAGCCGCAGGGACTACACGACGATAAGCTGCGGGATGCTCGACGACCTCTTCGCCAGAGCCGCAGTGCGAAACAGCAAAAAGATCTTCGCCCGAAACCTCGCCATAGTCCGAAGTTGCGCCGCGATGCTCGACGAATGGGTCGACGGCGAGCCAAAGGTGGACTACGCGCGTCCGTCCGCTGGGACGACGGCCTTCCTCCGCTACGGCTGCGAAATCGGCTCAGAGGACTTCTGCCGGCGGCTGTTCAAGAAGGACGGGACATTCCTGCTGCCTGGCCGCTGTTTCGGAAACGAGTTCGACAGATACCTGAGGATAGGGTATGCTTACTCCCCAGACGTACTGAACGTGGGCCTGAGGAAACTGTCGGATTTTCTGAGGGACCTTGAGCGCGAGGGGCTGTAGGCTGTCGGGTTTATGGCGGAGTACGACGACAAGCGCCGCATAGAAAGGGGGATCGCGGACGGCGCGAGGACAATAGCCGGGATGGGCCTCGTGGCTTTTACGGACGACGAAGCGCGCAAAAAAACTCTTCACTTGATCATTGAATTAATCAATACTATTTTTTATCAGTCAAATCTAAGGAGGCGTTGATAGTGGCAGCTGAGAGCGCAACAGCAAAGAAGGCCAGATTCAAGGTTCCTCATACTTACGTCATACTCTGTACCATAATAATCCTGTCTGCGATAGGCAGTTATGTCGTTCCTCCCGGCGTTTATGACAGGGCGAAGGATGAGCGGACCGGAAGGACGCTCGTGGATCCGCAGTCGTACCACAGCGTCGAGCGTACTCCTGTTGGAATTTTCGATCTCTTCAGATCCATACCAAAGGGTATGGTTGCCGCGGGGGAGATAACATTCTTTATATTTATCTGCGGAGGCGTTTTCCTGGTGCTTCAGGAGACTGGGGCGATAGACGCCGGGCTCAGCAGGGCCATAATAGCGGTCCGGGGCCGGGAAAAACTGATGATCGCCTTCGTCATGTTCCTGTTCTCCATTATGGGTGGGACGATGGGTATGTCCGAGGAGGTCATAGTGTTCATTCCAATTGGGATTGTCCTGGCCAGGGCGGTCGGTTACGACGACATCATCGCAATTGCTATGATGTCGACAGGCGCCGCCATAGGATTCTCAAGCGGCGTCATGAATCCGTTCACGGTCGGGGTGGCCCAATCAATAGCGGAACTGCCGATGTTCTCCGGAATCGCGTTCAGACTTGTGGGTTATGTCGCGCTCTATGTCTCGGCGGTTCTCTACACGCTGAAATACGCAAGCGCCGTCAAGCTCGATCCCACAAAGAGCCTGATGTACGACGTGGAAAAACGGGAGAACGATAACGCCAGATCGCTGGAAGGCATAAAATTTACCAAAACGCACGCGCTCGTCCTGCTCGACATGGTCCTGTTTCTGGCATTCATGCTCTATGGAGTGATGAAGCTGGATTACTATATCGAGGAACTGGCGACCATATTCCTGGCCATGGGCATAGTCGGCGGGCTCCTCGGCAGACTGAGCCCCAGCAACATCGCAAGATCTTTCGTCCGCGGCTGTGCGGATATCACATTTGGCGCTCTCTGCGTTGGTGTATCGAGGGGAATACTGGTCACTCTGCAAAACGGACAGATTATAGACACGATAATCCACGCGTTGGCCTCCCTCATCAGCGTGCTGCCGACCGGACTCTCGGCCATAGCGATGTTCCTGGTGCAGTCGGTCATCAACTTCTTCATACCCTCCGGTTCGGGACAGGCCGCAACAACCATGCCGATCATGACGCCGCTTGCCGATATGGTAGGTATAACGCGGCAGACCGCGGTGCTGGCTTTCCATTACGGCGATGGGTTTTCTAATTCCATAATCCCGACCTCGGCCTCACTCGTGGGAGTGCTCGCCATGGGCAAAGTACCCTACGAGAAATGGTTCAAGTTTATATGGCCGCTGATGGTGATCTGGACGATCATCGGCGCCATCATCTGCTTCGTAGCGGCGACAATTAAACTGGGACCTTTCTAATGTCTGGATTCGATATCCTGATCAATGGCGGCACGTTTTTCGGGATGAACGGCGGGAACGAGCCAAATCTCGCGTCAGTGGCGATAAAGGATGGAAGGATAAGCGCCTTCCTGCCGCCTGATACGGATGCCGAAGCCGATTTTGTGTACGATGCGTCCGGTCTTTTTGTGACGCCGGGTTTCGTCGACATCCACATACACGACGAATATTTCGAGGACGCGGACACTGTGCAGCATTGCCTTATTAAGCAGGGGATAACGACTGCCGTAGCGGGCAACTGCGGCAGCGGACCGGCGTTTGACAAAGCGCTCGCGTCCCGTACGAATCCCTGGCTGCATCTCTCTTACCTCGTGGGAAACTGCGCCGGGCTTCGCGAGGCCGTGGGACATACGGACAGATATACGCCCGCGACGGCGGAGGAGATAGAAAAAATGAGCGCCATCCTCCGCCGGTATCTCGATGAAGGCGCCATGGGCCTCTCTCTTGGGCTTGAATACGCGCCGGGGGCGTCCTGCGATGAGATAAACGCCCTCGCCGCCGTCGCCGCCGAGAGAGAGAACGGCATAGTGACGGTTCATATCCGTTATGACGACGACCGTTGCATGTCCGCGGTAAAAGAAGTGATAAACCTCTCGACCCGCAATGACGTGAGAGTCCAGATATCGCACCTGGGCAGCATGACGATGGGGCACACGCGCGAATGCGAGGAAATAATAAAGGAAGCGGCGTCAGCGGGCGCGGATGTCTCATTCGACTGTTATCCTTATGATGCCTTCTGCGCCAAAGCTGGCTCAGCGGTTTATGACGACGGATTTGTACGGAGATGGAAGGGGAAGGGACCCGAGTATCTGGAGGCTGCTTCCGGAAAGTACAAGGGACAGAGGCTGACTTTCGAAACCCTGGCCGAGATGCGCGAGAAAGAGCCGTTGGAACTAATCGTGGCTCACGTGATGGACCAGGAGGAGATCGAAAACTGCGTCGCGAATCCGAGATGTATTATCGCCTCGGACGCTCTTTTCACGGGCACAGGCGCGCACCCCAGGATCGCCGGGACTTTCCCCAGAGCGTTTGGCATATTGAGGAAGCGCGGATACAGCTGGAAAGACGCGCTGCGCAAAGCCACAACTATGCCGGCGGATACGATGAATCTCCCGGCTGGAAGACTGTTTAAGGGGGCTGTCGCGGATATTGCCGTCTTTTCTCCCAAGGAGTTCGTCGACAACGCGACATTCCAGGCGCCGTTTCTGCCCCCCGACGGGCTTGGGCTGGTCGTTATCAACGGTAAAGTCGCGTTGTGCGACGGAGAGTTATCGCGCGTCCCTCACGGCGATCTTTATAAAAGACCCCGAAAAATTTAGGGAGGTTGTTCGTATGAGCGATGACGGCAGAGATGTGTACGTTGGCTCCGAGATAGGCCGTCTGTGCCGTGTATTCCTGCACAGGCCGGGGCGCGAGCTCGAGCGCGTCACCATCGACAATAAAGACGAGCTGTTGATCGACGAGATAGTATGGGTCGAACGGGCTCAGGCAAACCACGACGCGTTTGCCGGGCTGTTGCGTCAAAACGGGGCGGAAGTCGTCTATTTCCAGGATTGCCTGACCGATATACTGCGCGACCCGCACGTTCGATCATCTCTTTTGGACGACATACTGCGGTTCGAGACGAGGGATCTTTGCCTCGCCGACGCTCTAAAAAAGACCGTCATGGAGATGACGGCGGAGGAGGCGTCGTCCACGTTGATATGCGGCATGACGAAAAAAGAGGCGCTAACTCGCATGGGCAGCATCAAGAGCCTCGTATTCCTATCCGCGGAGGACTATGCTTTTTCCTTCTACCCGCTGCCGAATCTCTATTTCCAGCGCGATCCCTACTTCTTCGTCCGCAGCGCGGTCGTGCTCTGCGCCATGCGCTTCCCGGCCCGAAGGAGGGAGCCTCTTTACGCCAGATACATCTTCCAGCATCACCAGCTCTTCAGAAACGTCAAGATACTCTTCGGCGCCGATCCATCCGATCGTTACCCGAACAGCATCGAAGGAGGGGATTTCCTGGCCTTGAACGAGGGTTGCGTGGCGATAGGCGTATCACAGCGCAGCACGCCAGGCACGATACAGAACGTAGGTTCCCGTCTCGCATCCGAGGTTGGCATAAGGCGCGTCCTGGCTGTCGATATCCCAAAGGAAAGAGCATACATGCATCTCGACACGGTATTCACAATGGTCGACAGGGACGCTTTCACCATCTACCCCGGCGTGGCCGAGAAGATGAGGATATGGGAACTCGACTACGAGGAGGATGGCCGGCTCGCTAATATCACGGAGTCGCGCGACCTCTTCGGTTGTTTGAAAAAAAATCTTGGGGTGGATAAAATCAGGAGCATCGAAACCGGAGGCGGGGATCTCATAGCCGCTTCGCGCGACCAGTGGAACGACGGCACAAACACATTGGCCATCGCTCCGGGAGTAGTCGTCACCTACGAGTGCAACACGGCGTCGAACCGCGCCCTGCGCGACAACGGCGTCACCGTACACGAAATCAACGGTTCTGAACTCGGAAAAGGACGAGGCGGCCCAAGGTGCATGTCCATGCCGCTGAAGCGGGATGGATGACCCCAAAGGGACCGGGGCGTATTGGCCCCCGGTCCCCAATTATGTACATTCGCGCTATCTATGTCTTTATCTGCGTTTGCCGAAGATGCGCAGCAGAAAGATGAACATATTGATAAAATCAAGGTAGAGGGTGAGAGCTCCCATAATAGCCAGCCTGCCGCCCGCCTCCTCGTCTCCGCCTATCTCTCTCGCAAGTGCGCGCAGCTTGAAGGTATCGAACGCCGTCAGCCCAGTGAAGACAAATACCCCAATGATGCTGATCACGAGGTCGGCCTTCGAGTTGCCGACGAAAATGTTGATGAGGCTGGCTGCTATCAGGCCGATCAAGCCCATCCCCAGGAAACTGCCCCAACCGGAGAGGTCTCGTTTCGTCAGGGTCCCGTATGCGCTCATCGCGCCGAACATCGCGGCAGTCGTGAAGAAAGCCGACGAGACCGACTCGCTCGTATAAACCAGCAGAATCGGAGCGATGGTCAGGCCATTGAGCACGGCATATACGAAGAAAAGCGCACTCGCGGTCGCCGGGTTCAGCTTAGCTATCCTAGCGGACAGGAAAAACACTATCCCGATCTCGGCGACAAACAGGACGAGAAACGTTCCACGACTCAGGAGAACGGACAGCAATTGCGCGGAAGTCGTGGTGTAGTACGCCATAGCGCCCGTCGCCGCCAACCCCAGCATCATCCACATATACACCCTCGTCATGAAGCCCTGCGCGAGTACGTCGCTGCCGCTTGAAAGTGTCCTGTAAGTTTTCGGACTATCCATAACTATCACCTCCTTTAGATATATTATACTATCTGGATCAAGATATCAAATCGTGGTTTTACGCTATAATCCCTTCTGTTCGGGCAGGCTGAAGCCGGAGTCCAGATAGTGGGCGTCGCCCATCAAGTTCACCCTTGGGGCGGCATCCCCCTTCAGCTCCGCAATCGTCAGACTGCAGTTCGCGATCTGAAACCTCCAGAAGCTCGACAGCGGCGCGTTCAGAAACCAGCAGAGCAGCACCTTTATCACCGCGTCGTGAGTCGCGACACAGACATCGCCCGCGTATTTTTCAGCTATTATCTCAACAGCGCTTACCGCGCGGAGCTGAACGCTTCTCAGGGATTCCCCGCCCAAGCCCGGCATTATCACCGTATGCGGCGACTCGCGCCACATATCGACCAGCCTCGGCCATCTCCTCTCTACCTCTGTGGAGAGCAGCCCCTCCCAGTCCCCGTGGCAGATCTCCTCGAGATCCTCCATCACCTCGAACTCAGGCGAGCCGCAGGCGGCGGCAATCAGCTCCCCGGTCACCCTGGCCCGGCTGAGCGGGCTGCTGACCACCGCGTCGAATCGATGTCCCGAGAGAAAATCAGCGATCTTTTTCCCCTGCGCCAGTCCGTACTCCGACAGCTCCGTGTCATGCCTGCCCTGAAACCGGCCATCGACGTTCCACTCAGTCTCCCCATGCCTCACTATGAAGAGCCTCATCTCCGCTCCTCACCGTTCAGTTTGACGGTCGTCGCCCAGAGCATATCCCCGTCTCTCTCTATCTCCGACAAGAGTTCGTCGGATATCACGCCGTCTACCTCCATCGCCGCTAAGGCAAGCCCGCTCGCGTTTTTCCTGCCAAGGGAGAAGTTGGCGATATTGACGTTCGAGTCGCCGAGCAGACGGCCGATCTTGCCTATGACCCCAGGGCAGTCGCGATTCTGGAACAGCAGCAGCTGACCGTGAGGTACGAAGTCTATCCAGTAGTCGTTCAGTGAGACGATGTGCTGACGGCCCTCCTCCGTTATGGTGCCGGTAATTGTCACGGACCCGTTCTGACCCTCCACCTCCGCCTCTACGAGATTCTTGTAAGTTCCGGATTCCCCTGTGCTCTCCTCGATCGCTATGCCTCGTTCCGCCGCCAGTATGGGGGCGATCATGTAGTTTGTCTCAGGCCCGTGAGTCACCTCGAGAAAACCCTTTATAAAAGCCACGGTATAGGGGCGGTTTCCCCTGCCGGCGTCATCGTCGTTCAGCGCGCTTCCCCGCAGCATAACTTTACATCGGGCGGCCGGGCCTCCGTCGTTGCCGAGCAGTTTCGCCGTCAGGATACCCATCTTTCTGGAGAGCCGGACGTAATTTTTCTGAATATCCCCAAGGTGCTGCTCCATGAACGGGAGGTTCACCGCGTGCTCATACTCCTCTCCGCGAAGGGCGCCGAGGACGTTCTCAGCGACTATGCGAGCAACCTCCGTCTGAGCCTCGGCCGTGTTGGCCGCTATGTGGGGAGTGAGCACAACTTTATCGGCGATATCGTCGTCAAAGAGGGGGTTGGTGGCTGACGGCGGCTCCTGGCTGTAGACATCGAAACCAACGCCCGCGATCCGCCCGTCTCTCAGCGCTTGGGCGCACGCCGCCTCGTCAACTATGCCGCCACGCGCGCAGTTTATCAGATACGCTCCAGGCTTCATCGCCCTGAACGCGCGTTCGCTTATAATCCCGTTCGTCTCCTTCGTAATCGGGAGATGCACAGTGACGACGTCGGCAAGAGAGAGTCCCCCGAACAGGTCGGTCACTCTCTCCACCCCTATCTCCTGCAATCTCTTCTCCGGGACATAGGGGTCATACCCCATTATCTCCATTCCAAACGCGCGGCACCTTGCCGCTACCTGAACGCCTATCCTTCCAAGACCCATTATGAGGATCTTCTTGCCGTTCATCTGCCGGCCATTGAAGCGGCTGCGGTTCCACTCGCCCGACTTGAGGGAATTGTGGGCCTGAGGTATATTTCTCATGGCCGCCAACATCAGAGCCATCGTCTGCTCCGCGGCAGCCAGAGTGTTTCCGGTCGGCGCGTTTATTACCACTATGCCGCGCCGGCTCGCTTCCTGGATGTCCACGTTGTCCACCCCGACGCCCGCGCGAGCTATAACTCGAAGCCTAATCCCAGCCTCTATCGCCTCCCTGTCCATTTTTGTGCCGCTTCTTGTGATCACGGCATCATACTCAGGAAGAATCTTGAGGAGAGTTTCCCTCGCGACCCCGCTCATAAGATCTATGCCGACGTCAGGAGCGCTCTGCAGGATCTTTGCTCCCTCGTCACCAAGTGGTTCGGTTACGAGAATCTTGAATTTTGTTTCATTTCGCTTCTCGTCGCTCACTTCGCCAGCCCCTCCCAAACATCGAAAGCCGCCTCGATGAAATTCCCGGAACCGCGTCTCGCGGATCCCAGCGCTGCATACAGCGCCCCCAGCATCAGCGAGATCTCGGGCCAGCTCACGTCGTGATAGTGCGCTATCCTCATTATTTTACCTCTCAAGGCTCCCTGTCCGCCTGCCGGCTCCAATCCCATCGCTCTTAGCGACTTCGTCACGTCGGATATGTCCCCGTTCGGCAGGGATAGGGCAGAGACGCCGGCCGAGCGAAATTTTTTATCCGCGACCAGGGGTTTGAAACCTAGCGCTTCCGCCCCGGCAACAAAGGTATCGGCGGCGCGGCGGCGCGTAGCGAACCAGCCGTCCGCCGTCACTGTGTCGAGCGCCGCGTCAAGCGCGTAATAGAGGGACACTGGCGGAGTGTACGGATTTTCCGGCGCATCCTTGTACAGATCTTTTTTCTGACGGACGAGGTCGAAGTAGTAGCTGCCGCACTTCTTGCCGGCGGCTCTCTCCCAAGCGCGCTCCGAGAGCCAGACTAGCCCGAGCCCAGGAGGCGTCAGCAGTCCTTTTTGTGAAGCGGTGGCAAGCCCATCCACACCCCACTCCTCCGGATAACATGGCATTGCGCCCACTGAGCTGACCCCATCGACGAGCACCAGGGGCTTTTTCCACTTTGGCAGCGCGGAAACGATCTCCTCTATAGGGTTCAGCACGCCGGTCGAAGTTTCGTTATGAGTGAGCAGCAACACGTCAGTGCCGGAGTTTGCCACAATCGCTTCAGCAACTATCTGTGGCGTCACCCCTTCTCCGGGCGGAACGTCGACGCCTGTTATCGATGCGCCATGAAGGTCCGCAATCTCGCGAAACCTGTCGCCAAATATCCCGCATGAGACTGAGAGTACCCTGACGCCAGGTCCTGTGAAGTTTGCGGCCAAGCTCTCCAGCGCGCCAGTCCCCGAGGACGGAAATATCACTGTTCGTCCGCTTGAACGCAGCAACAGGGAAAGTTTTTTTTCTATCCTGAGAAACAACTCCGAGAAGTCCGCGCCCCTATGAGCGATCAACTCCCCTGCCTCTGCGAGAGAAACGCCGCGAGAAGTTGGGACCGGTCCAGGCGTAAACAAATATCTCTTCATTAAAATCGCCTCCAAAATTTGTGAATTATAAAATCTAAAAAGGGAGCCGACTTTTAAGTCGGCTCCCCGTCTCGTGTCTAAATCGTCGCGTTCACTCTTTAAATCGAACGAAATGATCTGTCCTCCGAGGCGAGAAGCCGGTGCAAATAGCACGTAGCTCCAGTCGTGCAGACTGAGCTGGCGGAGGATCCGGATCCAGTTCCCATACAATGACTTTGAATATTTTTAACTGGACTCAATTTTCCTCCCCCTCCCGCTAGCCTCGGACGCGTAACTTATAGCACCTATGACTCAGGTTGTCAATGCTGGTTGAATCTCACTATCTATTTTATCATATACGACCGGGTCTGGAGCCGGTGAGTTTTTGCATAACCGCTCAGAACGTCTCTAGCTTTGTCTTCGGACGATAGCGGAACCCCTCCAACCGGTACGAACGTATTACAGTAATTTTTATGCTTCCATCGCTTCCAAGCCCGCAAACAAAACCTCTAATCCATATAAAAACTGCTCTTCAAAATTACGTTGGCTCATAAACATTACCTCATAGCCGGGGTCAAGCATTTCCGAGAAAGATTTCAGTGTTTCCGGCGGCGTGTTAAGAAACCGCACCTCATCCGCAACGAAAGACAGCACATAATTGTTCAACATATTAGAAACGGTCATCAAGTTTTCCGGCGTGACGCCCATTTCCAATAACTTATTTA
>JAITNX010000074.1 GCA_031290235.1 Synergistaceae bacterium
GTCGTCGCTGAACCAGTAGAGTTGGATTGACAGAAAAAAAAAGGAGCCTCCCAATTTTTGAAGGGGCTCCTTTTTTTTCGTATTATACCCTCACCACTATGTCGTTTCCCTGGTTTTCGACCGTTATTCTTCCTCCGTCTTGGACCTCTCCGCTTATGAGTTCCCTGGCCACCTCAGTGTCGATGCGCCTTTGGATGTATCTCTTTATGGGGCGGGCGCCGTAGACCGGGTCATAGGAGTTCTTGGCGATCACCGAGAGGGCGCCGGGGGTTACGTCGAGCGCGATGTTTCTTTCTCCCAGGCGGTCGCGCAGACCGTTTATTGTCAGCCTCACTATCGACTCTATCTCATCGAGCTTTAAAGGCTTGAAGATGATTATGTCGTCGATCCTGTTCAGGAACTCTGGCCTGAAGTGAACTTTCAACTCGTCCATGACGGATTTTCTAACGTTCTCGCTTATGGCTCCTGTGTTCGTCGCCCCGCCGGCAATGGCCGGCGCGCCGATATTGCTGGTCATAATTATGACCGTGTTCTTGAAACTTATGGTCATCCCATGGCTGTCAGTGACCCTCCCGTCGTCCAGTATCTGGAGCAGGATGTTGAAGACGTCCGGGTGAGCCTTCTCTATCTCGTCGAAGAGGACGACTGAGTAGGGACGCCGCCTCACGGCTTCGGTGAGCTGTCCGCCATCGTCGTAGCCCACGTAGCCGGGGGGCGCTCCTATGAGGCGGGAGGTCGCGTGCCGCTCCATGTACTCGGACATGTCTATCCTGATGATGTTTTCCTCGGAGTCGAACAGCGTCCGCGCCAAGGTTCTCGCAAGTTCGGTCTTTCCTACGCCTGTGGGTCCCAGGAATATGAACGAACCAATGGGGCGCCTGGGGTCGTTTATCCCGGACCTTGCCCTAAGCACTGCCTCGGATACGAGAGACACCGCCTCATCCTGTCCGACGACGCGCGAGTGCAATATCTCGGGCAGCTTCAACAGCTTTTCCCTCTCGCCTTCCACGAGCCTCGTGACAGGTATGCCAGTCCACTTCGAGACTATCTCCGCTATCTCCTCCTCAGTGACCTCCTCGCGGAGAAGCCTGTGAGCGTTTCCGTCGCCCGACTCCTCGGCTTCCTTCAGGTTCTTCATCAGCTCCGGGAGCGTGCCGTGCCGCAGCTCAGCAGCCCTGTTCAGGTCGTATTCGCGCTCGGCGCGCTCTATGTCGCGGTTGGCCGCCTCTATCCGTTCGCGCATTGAACGGACATTCGAAATCGACGCCTTCTCCGACTCGTACTGGAGTTTCAGAGTGTCAGACTCCTCACGCAAGTTCGATAATTCCTTCGAGAGCGCCTCGAGTCTCTCCGCGCTGGCCCTGTCGCTCTCCTTTTTCAGCGCGGCCTCCTCTATCTCCAGCTGCATTATCCTGCGGGAGACGGAGTCCAGTTCGGCAGGCATGGAGTCGATGTCTGTCCTTATCATGGCGCATGCCTCGTCAACGAGGTCTATGGCCTTGTCCGGGAGGAACCTGTCCTGTATATAGCGGTTTGAGAGGACGGCTGCCGAGACCAGCGCGTTGTCCTGAATTTTTACCCCGTGGTGTACCTGAAAGCGCTCCTTCAGTCCCCTAAGTATGGAAACGGTGTCCTCGACATCCGGCGGCTCGACCATCACGGGCTGAAAGCGGCGCTCTAAAGCGGCATCCTTCTCGATGTGCAGCCGATATTCCTCTATGGTCGTCGCGCCGATGCAGTGAAGCTCGCCCCGCGCCAGCATTGGCTTCAGCATGTTTCCGGCGTCGAGCGCTCCGTCGGTCCTGCCGGCCCCAACTATGGTGTGCAGCTCGTCTATGAAAAGGATTATCCGTCCTTCGCTCTTCTGTATCTCCGTCAGAACGGCCTTGAGTCGTTCCTCGAACTCGCCCCGGTATTTTGCGCCGGCGATGAGGGAACCCATATCGAGCGCGAAGAGTTTGCGGTCCTTCAAGCCGTCTGGGACGTCGCCGCGCACAATCCTCATTGCCAGCCCCTCGACGACGGCGGTCTTTCCGACGCCGGGTTCCCCTATGAGGACAGGGTTGTTCTTCGTCTTGCGGCTCAATATCCTGGTCAGCCGCCTGATCTCATCGTCCCTGCCTATTACGGGGTCGAGCTTGTTCTCTCTCGCCTGCCGCACGAGGTCGCGCCCATATTTTTCCAGCACTTCGTAAGTGTCCTCCGGGTTAGCGCTCGTTACCCTCTGATTTCCCCTTGCCTGGCTCAGAACCGAGAGGAAGCGGTCCTCAGTGATGCCGAACGTCCTGAAAATTTTCGACAGCGCCGGGGATGACGTTGTGTTGATCATCTGAAGGAATATGTGCTCCACAGACACGTACTCGTCCTTCATTCTCTTTGCGGCGTTTTCCGCCTCCATCAGTATTCCGGCCAGGCTCTGGCCGATGAATATCCTGCCCGGCTGGTAGCCGGAGCCGGAGAGGCGCGGTTTCGACGCAAGTTCTCCTTCGGCGCTCTTCTGGAGCGATTCAAGCTGTACCCCCATGCCCCGAAGGACTTTTGGTATGAGTCCATCCTCCTGTTTGAGGAGGGCTATGAGCATGTGCAGCTCGTCGACCTCCTGGTGCCCGCGGGCTATCGCTTCGTTCTGTGCCTCCATGATTGCGGACTGAGATTTTTCCGTCATTTTATTGAGATTCATTTATTTGACCTCCGAGCGCGGCCCGCGCGGAGATATCGCCCAAGGGCGAAGCGTTTGCCGCATGTAGTTTTGACTAACGCTGATTATTATGACTTATAAGTATTAATCACACAATGTTTGACTATGATCTGACCATCTAACGCTGAGCGAATGATGGGCTTTATACTCCATTTTTGCTGGTAATCTCAATTTTTCAGATTAATTCGCGAAATTTTATTCATCGGCATGTTCAGTGGATTACATCGGTCAAAATTTACTCCTTTTCAGGATTTTTTACTAAAGCGCCTTGACAGATGGGCGATTATCAACTATTGTCACTATGTCGGCAGGCGCCGCTGACGATAACATCTTGTTGGGAGGCAACACGTTTGAAAAGTAACGGCACAGTAAAATGGTTCAACGCGACTAAGGGCTATGGGTTCATCACAACTGATGAGGGCAGCGATGTTTTTGTCCACTTTAGCGCTATCCAAGGTGAGGGTTTCAAGACCCTCGACGAGGGTCAGAAGGTTTCCTTCGAGATCACTCAGGGCACCAAGGGGCCTCAGGCTTCTGACGTCGTAAAGCTGTAGTCGATAGTAACAGTTTCTTTACACCATAAGAATAACTGTCAGGCGGATCTGCATAGTAGCAGAGCATAATACTTAACACAGACGAGTATTGAAAGGGGAGACGAGTGTTCGTCTCCCCTTTGGTGTGCGTGAGGGTATAATTGTGGGAACATGGTCATAGACAACTCGGCATCATAAGATTTATGATCTTTATCAGGCAGGGGGGGATTGAGATTGTCCTTGATTGAATCCAAAAAAGTACCGGTCGAAGATCTTCGCAGGAGGGCGTCGGTGGAGTCCCTAGGCTTTAAGACGACGGACGAACTGAAGTGCATGAAACAGCTCATTGGGCAAAGCCGGGCCGTCGGGGCGATCTCGTTTGCCCTCGAGGTGGACAGAAAGGGATACAATCTCTTCGTCGTGGGCGATCCCGGGAGCGGGCGAACTACGTACACTCTGGAGGAGATGAAAAATAGGGCCGCTAACATGGCGGCTCCTGACGACTGGGTTTATGTGTATAACTTCGATGAACCGGGCGAGCCCATCGTGATGAATCTTCCTGCCGGCTGCGGAAAAGTGCTCTCGACTTCCATGGAGGAACTGGTCGAGGATCTTAAAGTGAACCTTGGCAAGGCATTCGACAACAGCGAGTATGAGGACAACAAGGCCCAGCTCGTGAAAGCCTTTCAGGAGAAGGTCGGAGAGCTTATGGAGAGTCTGCGGGTTTACGCCCTCGAACAGAACTTCTCCATAAAAAGGACGCCTCAGGGCTTCGTCAATCTGCCTCTCATAAAGGAGGAGGCTGGCGAAGCGCCGAATGATGGCGATTCCGAAGAAAATCCCGAGACCGAAGCGCCCCAGGACCGCGATGAGCCGGAGGAAACACCGGAGCAGAAGGACTCCAAAGAGCCTAAGGCCGCAACTCGCGAGATGCAGCCGGAGGAGTTCGAACGCCTCTCCGAGGAGGAACAAAGCGAGATTCAGCGCAAGTCCGAGGAAATAGCCCAGAAGACTCTGGAGACGCTCCGAGGCATGAGGGAGCTGGAGAAGGAGCTGAAGGAAAAAATAAAGGAGTTGGAGGGCGAGATATGCAGAAATTCTGTCCAGCCCATACTCTCCGATCTGAAGGAGAAGTTCCCCGAGAACGAAAAGCTCTCGAAGTGGATGGACGACCTCACTGAGGATATCATAGAGAACTTTGGAATGTTCGTCGCGGCGACGAGGGACGAGAACGCCGAGGTCGATTTTTCCAGGTTCACGGTGAACGTCTTTGTCTCAAATGATCCTGAGGCGGGGGCTCCGGTCATCCGAGAGACGAACCCCACTTACTACAATCTCATGGGGAAAATAGAGTACGAGAGCAGGCAGGGATATCTCTACACCGACTTCCACAGGATAAAGGCAGGCGCCCTTCACAAGGCCAACGGGGGATATTTGCTGCTGGAGGCGGATAACGTCCTTCGCCAGTTTATGTCGTGGGACGCCATGAAGAGGGTGCTCACGTCCGGAGAGCTGACCATAGAGAACCTCGGGGAACACCTTGGCTACATCCCAGTGGCTTCCCTCAGGCCGGAGGCCGTCCCAATCAATGTCAAGGTCGTGATTGTGGGCACGTATTACCTGTATCATCTGCTGAACATATACGATCCTGAGTTCCGGAAAATATTCAAGATAAAGGCTGACTTCGAGTCCGACATGCCGCGCAACGGCGAGATGGAGTACAAGCTGGCCTGTGTCATAGCGCATTTCGTGACCAACGATGGGAAAATCCCATTCACCGCGGAGGCGGTGGCCGAGGTGATCGAGTACGCCTCCAGGCTCGTTGACGACCAGGAGCGAATGTCTACCCAGTTCAACAGTATAGCGGAGATACTGACCGAGGCCACAGTCTGGACCCGCATGGACAAGGCCAGCCTCGTGGACTTCAGGCACGTCATAAAGGCCGTGAACGAGAAGACACAGAGGTCGAATCTCGTCGAGGAGAGATACCGCAGGGCTTTCGAGACCGGCGAAATACGCATCGACACTGAGGGGAGCGTTGTGGGGCAGATCAACGGCCTCACCGTGATATCCTTGGTCGATCACACCTTTGGACACCCTGTGAGAATCAGCGCCAATGTCTTCATGGGCCAGGAGGGTGTTGTCAACATAGAGCGCGAGGTGAAGATGACCGGTCCGATACACAACAAAGGAATACTGACCCTCTCCAGCTACCTCGGGAGGAAATACGCTCAGGATATGCCGATTTCGATTACAGCCAGGTTGGCGTTCGAGCAGGTTTACGGAGGGATAGAGGGCGACAGCGCGTCGTCGACGGAGCTTTACTGCCTGCTCTCCGCGCTCTCCGGCGTCCCGCTGAGACAGGACATAGCTGTGACTGGTTCGGTCGATCAGTTCGGAGGGATACAGCCGATAGGCGGAGTGAACGAGAAGATAGAGGGCTTCTTCGGCTACTGTCATTCGCGGGGGCTGACCGGCACGCAGGGCGTCATAATACCAGTTCAGAACGTAAAGCACCTCATGCTGCACTATGACGTGCTGGATGCCGTTCGCGAGGGGAAATTCACGATATGGGCCATTTCGACCGTGGACGAGGGCATCGAGTTAATGACCGGCGTGAGCGCGGGAACTCCGCTGGATGACGGTTCCTTTCCAGCGGATAGCATACACGGCCTCACGAAGGCTTGCCTGCGGAGCTGGCTGGAGAGGGCGGCTAAGGTAAAGCGAACTCTCAGCGGTTCTTCAAAAAAATCGAGAAGGGACGAGGACGACGATGAGCAGGATAACGGAGACGAGTCAGACGCTCCAAAGGGGAAACGCCGGAAGCGCCGGAAAGTCAAATAAATCAGGGCGGAGGGCCGCCAGTATTCAGGCGCCGCACGGCTCACCGGAGCATGTCATGGCGGTGCTGGATGTCCTGAACAACGAATATGGAAACGACGGCGTTTCGGCCGCTGATCTCCAGACGGGGGAACCCCTGGACGGACTCATCCTGACGCTTCTCTCTCAAAATACGAACGACAGGAACCGCGACATGGCATATAAAGCCCTTAGGGCGAAATACCCGGCCTGGAGCGAGGTCGCTTCCCTGGACCAGCCGGAGATAGCGTCGTTGATACGCCCGGCGGGGCTTGGCGATACGAAGTCGGCAAGGATGCTCTTGGTACTGAAGAAGATTCGCGCCGACTTCGGCGGTTACAGCCTGGGAGCTATGCGCAGGTGGGAGCCTGGCGATGTTCGCGAGTATCTGTCCAATCTGCCTGGTATCGGCCCAAAGACAGCGGCCTGCGTGATGGTCTTCGACCTTGGTATGCCGGCCTTCCCTGTGGACACACACGTGGCGCGTCTATCCCGGAGGTTCGGATGGGTCCCGGATAAAACTCCGCCGGAGAAAATTCAGCTTTTCCTGGAAGGAGTAGTCCCGCCGGAGAGGTGCGGAGGCGGACACCTTGATATGATATGGCACGGCAGGGCCGTCTGTCACGCGAGGCGCCCCGATTGCGACGCCTGCGCCGTGAGCGGGCTGTGCGCTTTTAATAAAGGGGTATGACTGCGATGGAAAAATACGCTGTGGGCATTGCGCGATGCGATGAATATAGCCCGGAAGGGACGGCAGAGGCTGTCCGTCTGGCTGTAGAGCGGGCCGGAGGGCTGCCTGGGAGCGTTGGAAATTCCGTCCTGATAAAGGTCAACGCTCTTGCCCCTGCCGCGCCGGAGAGCGCGGTCACGACTCACCCCCAGGTACTGCGTGGGATAATCCGCGAGATCAGAAGGACCGGCGGTGACGAAGTTAAAATTAAAATAGCCGACAACCCTGGGTATATATATACCGACATGACAAATCTTTTCAGGGTAACGGGGATGACAGAGATAGCTGGAATGGAGGGGGTTGAAATCGGCCCACTCTCAGACTTCGGGACGAGCCTGGTTGGCGGCGATAAGCTCAAGGTACTGACTGATGCCAGGATCTCGGTAAGATATCTCGACGCCCCGTACTGTATAAACGCGGCCAAGCTCAAGACCCACGTGGAGACCGAGATGAGCGGCTGCATAAAGAACATTTTCGGGACATCTGACACAGATACGAGGAAAAAGGCCCACAGATCGACGTCTCACATGCGTCTGGCGGAGGCCATAGTGGACCTGTATTCCATCAGGCCGCCCGATTTTCACGTCATGGATGCCATAGTAGGCATGGAGGGGGACGGCCCGTCGCACGGCAACCCGCGCCCTCTTGGCTGGGTTTTGGCTGGAAACAATGCTTTGGCTGTGGACTGGGTTGCCTGTACGATAATGTGTTATGAGGATCCTATGTCAATTAACCTCATTAAAGCCGCTGCAAAGCGCGGCATAGGGCCTTCCGGCAGATCCGGGATAACGCTCGAGGGCGCTGGCTGGTCCGATCTGCCGTCGCCAGGTTTCAAACACAGCAGCGGGGCGATCAGGCTGCTGCCTACGTTCCTGAGGGGGCTGGCCCATGGACTCGTCAAGATAAGTCCGGGACTCGCAGCTGGGAAGTGCATACGCTGCGGGATCTGCAAGAAGGTCTGTCCGGTTGACGCGATAGTGGATGTTCGCTCATACCCGAGCGTGGACAGTAAAAAATGTGTCCGCTGTCTCTGCTGCCACGAAATGTGCCCGACAGGAGCTATGGAGGTGAGAAAAAATTTCTTCGCGTCCCTTGTCTCCGGTCCTAAGGAATAACCGGGTTTCGCGCTGGATATACAAAAAAAGAGCGACCTGGCTTCGACTCCATGCCGCTCTAGTCTTCATCAGGACTCGTTCAACCGGATTATCAGGCTTTTGCCAGAGCCGCAACCTTTAGCGCAAGCCTCGATTTCCTGCGAGCCGCTGTGTTGCGATGGATGACGCCTTTTGACACTGCCTTGTCGAGAACGCTCTGTGCCTCGTCCAGCAGCTTCGAGACCTGTTCTGTGTCCTTCCCCTCAACTGCCGCGAGGAGACTCTTCTGAACAGTCTTGCAGCGAGTTTTCCAATAACGGTTATACAATCTGTTCTTCTCGCCAATCAAGACGCGCTTGGCGGCTGATTTCTTATTTGGCAATACTTTCACCTCCTTCTCAAAAAACGCATTATATATTACCACACAATAGAATATAAGAGCAAGGCCAGGAGAACGGCATTCAGAGTAGACATATCAAAATTACGTGTTGACATTGGTTATAAATTCTAGTAATATATTAAACACGCAAAGATTTCTTGACAAATTTTCCATCTCTTAGAAACGATGCTAATAATGAAAGAGGGAAAAAAAATGAAAAAGGTTCTATGTCTGGCACTTATGGTTGCACTGGCGTTTACATTTGTTGCCTGCGGGGCGGCAAGCGCGGCGGGCGCGGTGGGATATACCGGCGAAAGTTACACTCTCAAAATAGGTACATATTTCAGCGGTAAACAGGTGGGCGGCGAGTACGCGCAGGAATTTTCCGACAAAGTTGCGGAACTCTCAGACGGCAAGATCAAGATAGACGTATATCAGGATATGCAGCTTGGAAGCCAGTCCGAACTGACCGAAGCTCTCCAGTTGGGTACGGTAGATTTTGCTCCCAACGATTTTTCTATGTATGATACTGTATACGGGTACAAGAAGGGCGCGATTTTCGGTCTGCCGTTTGTCTTCGCGAGTTATGAAAACGTATGGGCTTTCTACCAGAGCGAGGAATTTACCCAGATGAAACAGGAACTTCTGGACCAGTACGAAGTTCGCACTTTAAGTTCCGCCACGGACGGGTTCCGCAAGCTGTACGCCCAGGTACCCGTAAACAATATTGACGACATGAAAAAGCTGAAACTGCGCGTACCGGATATATCTTCATATGTTGACACATTCCAGGCGCTCGGTTGCAACACGGTTATCGTCCCGGGAGCAGAATTATATACCTCGCTTCAGAACGGCATAGTCAACTCGCTTGAGCGCCCGGCAGACGGTATGTACTCCAACAATCTGTGGGAGCAGACAAAGTACGTAATAAACACCAACCACATGTTAGTCGATCTGCACCTTTTTGTAAGCGAAAAAATATTCTCCAAACTCGATCCCGCCGCCCAGGCAGTCATTATTCAGGCTGGCAATGACATCGGCGAATATCACTTCAAATATTGTCAGGAAAGGGATAAAAAGGCCCTGGACGCGCTTGTCAACGATTGCAATCAGCAGCTTATTGAATTTGACACCACGCAGATGAAGCAAATCTGTAAGGAAAAAGTGTGGACGAAGTACCTCAAAGATATTGACGGCGGACAGAAGATAATCGACAAAATTGAATCGCTCGCAAAATAAGTGTTTGAGTAATATTTAATTTCCGCTTGTGAATCTTGCCAGAAACTTATAAGGCGTACGAAGACTGTTGATAGCTGTTGTTTTCGTACGCCTTCCTTCTTGAATAAGGAGGACTAGGGAGTTGAAAGAAATCGCTAAAATCTGCGAAAAGGTTGAAAAATGTTATAAATTCTTCTTCTATTTATCGGGAGCATTTCTCGGAGCGTTGGTGATTCTGACCTTTTTTATTGTTATGGCCAGGTTGTTTAACTTTTCACCCAAATGGGGAGACGAACTGCAGCGCTATCTGATGATCGGAATGGTGTTCTCCGCCATCCCGTATATGGCTAACGCCAAGACGTTTCTTGTCGTCGACCTTACCGCGATCTTCTTCGGCAAAAAAAAGGAGTTCAACAGGTCCATGATACTGATCGGCGAGGTGATCTTTCTCGTGTTCGTTATTTATCTGATATTCCCTTGCATGGAACTGACGCTGAAAAACGTGCAGCTATTAACCCCCGCGCTCCGTTGGCGAAAGGCGGCCGTGTACAGCTTTATGCCGATAAGTTTTGTGTTTGCCGCCATTGCCGAGATCAAAAACCTGTTGAAATTCTTCCTCGTCGACAAGGTAGTCAAAAAAGCGGGGGAGGCGCATTAACGAATGTTTCTTTGTTTGCTCACGTTCGGAATCTTTCTTGTATTATTGTTTTTCGCCATGCCACTCGCTTTTTCGATGAGCCTGGCGGGACTTGTGACTCTGGGGATGGAGGGCAGCGTTTCCGCGCTCGGCGCTGTTCCGCGTATATTTGCGGGAATGGACTCGATTACCCTCGTCGCGATACCTTTCTTTATACTGTCAGGAGCTCTGATGGAAAGCGGGAAAATCTCGGAAGGCCTGGTGAATTTCTCAAGGGCGTGGGTCGGGCATCTCAAGGGCGGTCTGGCATACGTTTGCGTACTCTCCTGTATGCTTTTCGCGGCCGTATCCGGCTCCTCGCTTGCCACAGCCGTCGCCTTCGGAAGCCTGCTCGCCCCGGCAATGAAGAAGGACGGGTATGAGACTGAATTTATTGCCGCCCTGCAAGCGTGCGGAGGAACTCTCGGTCCGATCATACCGCCGAGTATTTTGTTTATAATGTATGCCTCGATCGCGAGCGTTTCGATCGGCGGACTGTTTATAGCCGGCGCCATTCCGGGTGTGATTATGGGTATTTCCCTGATGGTCGTGTCTTTTTTCTATTCGAGAAAACATAAAATAGCTCAATCAGAACCCATGCCCTACGGGCAAAGATTGGTTGTGACGGCAAAATCCATCCTTGCGCTGATTATGCCCGTCATCATTATCGGCGGCACGCTCGCGGGCTTCTGCAGCCCTTCCGAAGCCGGTATGGTCGCCTGTGTATACGCTATAATCGTAGGAAGCATCGTTTTTAAGGGAATCAAGCTGAAAGATATGCCAAGGGTGTTCGGAAACGCGGCCATGACTTCGAGCATGGTTCTTATGATGATGGGCTTTGCCGGGGTAATGAATTACACGCTGACGCGCATGAACTTCGCGCAGATGGTCGGGCGGTTTTTGCAGAGCATGGTACACTCAAGCACGGGAGTGCTCCTTATTATCACGGCGTTCTTGCTCGTTATATGCTGCTTTATGGACGCTAACGCGGCGCTCCTCATATTCACGCCGATTTTCTACCCGCTGGCAACGATATATAGTATAAACCCTTTGCATCTTGGTTTGATTATCGTTGTTTGCATCGTCATCGGACAGGTCACGCCTCCCGTCGGCGTGCTTCTCTCCGCGACGGCACAGCTGCACAAAATCCCCGTTCACATGACGTATAAGTATGTTTGGCCAATGCTGCTGTCCTTGATTATCTGCACGTTCATTTTCATCTTTGTCCCGCAGCTCAGCACTTGGCTCCCGAGCATAATGATGAACTGACGGGAAGATGATACGTGCGTCACTCTGACAAGCTAGGCTGGACGCACGGAGATATGTAAGTTACACCAAGACGGCGCAACAAACAGTCGATGGTGGCAAGACAGAGCGTTCCGGCAGGGCATAAACCACCTACTCTAAAATATCTGAATGTGTACCAGTACGCGAAAGATATAACTCGGCGCCTTTTATCGCGTATATCAGTACCCAGTTTGGTTCGATGTGGCAACCGCGATACTCAGCCAAGTCGCCTTTCAACTGATGGTCCTTGCAACTTGGCGGCAACGGAAGCTCGTCCAGCAGTAATGCAATGACATTTTTGAGCTTGTCCATATCCTTGCCGCGTCGGCTCATCAAGTCGTAATCTTGTTTAAATCGCCTGGATTGACATGAATTTAGCATGTCGTCAACTATCCAGGAATTTGAAAAGCTCTTCCTTTGACTCGAATCTTATTCCCCGTCCCTCGTTCAATTCCCTGCAAGCCTCCAGCGTTTCGGCGTTGGGCGCGGCTATTAAAAATGGGTCGTCTGGATAAGGGGCAGATTCTTTCGCTTCCAAAAATTCAATATATGGCGCGAGAATACCAATCGACGCTTCCGATAGCAAGTCAATTCTGCTATGTATTTCTTGGCG
>JAITNX010000085.1 GCA_031290235.1 Synergistaceae bacterium
GCAGATTTTAAACCTGTTGTCCGCGCTGAAGAGGGACTCGGGCTACACATATCTTTTTATATCTCACAACATGAGCGTGGTGAGACACGTCTCGGACAGGATAGCGGTCATGTACCTGGGGAGAATAGTGGAGCTGGCCGGCTATAAGAGCGTGTTCGACGAGCCGGCGCATCCGTATACTCGCGCTCTGCTCTCAGCCATCCCGATCCCTATGCCGGGCGCGCGCAAGGACCGGATATTGCTCGAGGGCGAGGTCCCCAGCCCGATAAACCTGCCGTCCGGGTGCGGGTTCTCCCCGCGCTGTTCACTGCGGGAGGAAATTTGCGGTCTCGAACAGCCGGAGCTGTCAGAGTTCAAGCCTGGACACAGCGTTGCGTGCCATGTCGCACGGAAGGGAGGCGGGCGCTAAGAAAAGGACCGTTTCGCGTTACAGTTATATTATAAAATCAAGGGGGGTAACATAGTGAGAAAAATATTGGTTATATCGGTTTTTATGTTGCTGATCGCTTCTGGAGCGGTTTTCGCCGCTGAGGACACGCTGGTGGAGGGTTTTCAGTATGACGCGACCTCGTTCGACCCGCACGTGACGTCCGACATCGCGTCTCAGAACGTAATGGTCCAAATATACGAAGCCCTCATGAAGGTCAACCCGAAGGGCGAGCTCAAGCCCCATCTGGCTGAGAAAGTCGAGCAGATCGACGATACGACCTATAAGTTCACGCTACGTAAAAATGTCAAGTTTCACAACGGAGAGACTCTCAAGGCCTCCGACGTCAAGTTCACGCTGCTCCGGGGCCTGAATGAGGGGCAGGCGACAGGTTACGTGGTGGCCAGCATCAACCCGGACGGCATCGAGACGCCGGACGACTCTACGGTAATAATAAAACTGAAAAAGCCGGACGCCACCTTCCTTGCGTATATGGCGCACATAGGCGGCGCTTGTATCCTGAACGAGAAAGCTGTGAAGGCAGCCGGGGATGATTACGGCATGAACCCGGTCGGCACAGGCCCCTATAAGTTCCAGAGCTGGGTCAAGGGCGACAGGGTGACGCTTGTGCGCAACGACGACTACTGGGGCGAGAAGGCGAAAATAAAGAACGTCGTGTTCCGCCCGATAGCGGAGGCGACGAACAGGACCATAGAGCTCGAGACCGGAGGGGTCGACATCGCGTTCTCCATTCAGCCGCTCGACCTGTCGCGCATCGAAGGGAACCAGAAGCTCAAGCTGTTCCGCAACAAGGATACATCGGTCTACACGATCGGCATCAACGCGGAGCGCCCGGCTCTGAAGGACATCAAGGTCAGGCAGGCTATCTCGCTCGCCATCGACTCGGAGGCCCTCAACAAGGCGGTTTATCGCGGAGTGGGCACAGTGGGCCGGACTGTACTGCCGATGACGCTTCCATACTACGACGCGACGGCGCCCGCTCACGAGTACGACCCTGAGAAAGCGAAGAAGCTGCTTGCGGAGGCTGGGCACGAGAAGGGTTTGAAACTCGTCCTGGTGAGCAACGAGAACAAAGAGCGCATCGACACGATGACGATAGCCCAGAGCATGCTGAAGAAGGTGGGCATAGAGTCCGAGATACAGGTCATCGAGTGGGGCGTGTATCTCGATAAGCTTGTGCAGGGCGAATATGACCTTTGCAGCGGCGGTTGGTCGTGCAGCGTCCTGGACCCGGACGAAGCCATTTACGGCCAGTATCATAGCAGTGAGATAGGCGCTGGCTACAACTGGGTCCATCTGCGCGACAAAGAAGTCGACAGGCTGATCGAGGAAGGGCGCACGGCGGCCGACAGCTCTAAGCGGGGCGAGGTTTACAAGGAACTCCAGAAGCGTATAAACGACATGTACGTCGTGGTCATCACGAACTCCGGAGAGGAGCTCATCGCGATGAATTCGAACGTGCAGGGCCTGTCTCCGAGCGCTCTCGACCTCTTCGATGTCGCGCCTGTAACGTTTAAATAGCGGAGGAATCGCTCTGTTTAGGTACATTGTCCGCCGCCTGCTGATGCTCATACCGGTCCTGGTCGGTGTCGCGTTTGTGATATTCCTGCTTCTCTACCTGACGCCGGGCGACCCAGCCAGGATAATCCTCGGGACGCAGTCGACGCCGGAGAGCGTTAAAGCCCTAAGGACGGAGATGGGGCTGGACGACCCCTTCATAGTCCAGTTCGGCCGCTATCTGTTCAACGTCTTTTTGCGCGGCGACCTCGGCAGGACGTATGTTACGAAAGCTCCGGTGACGAAGGAGATAATGGCGGCGTTCCCGCAGACGCTGAAGCTGGCGTTCTGGTCCATACTGCTGCTCACGGCGGTTGGGGTGCCGGTGGGGATAGTGTCGGCCATACGGCAGTACTCGTGGCTGGACAACATCGTGATGCTGCTCGCCATGATAGCGACCGCGATGCCTGTGTTCTGGCTGGGGCTGCTGCTTATATTGTTCTTCTCCGTCAACCTCGGCTGGTTCCCGTCGTCCGGCTTCGACACCCCCATGGCGATGGTGCTGCCGTGCGTGGCCGTGGCGACGCCATCGATGGCTATAGTCGTGCGTATGACCCGTTCGAGCATGCTGGAGGTCATAAGGCAGGACTACATAAGGACGGCGCGGGCGAAGGGGCAGCGGGAGTCCGTCATCATCAGGCGTCACGCCCTGCTCAACGCCCTCATACCGATAATCACGATAATCGGCCTTCAGTTCGGCGTCACACTGGGCGGCGCGGTCCTGACAGAGTCGGTGTTCTCGATACACGGCGTGGGACGGCTTATGGTGGATGGAATAAAAATGAGAGATTATCCTCTCGTTCAGGGCGGCGTCCTCTACACGGCCTTCGCGTTCAGCGTGGTGAACCTCTTCGTCGATATTCTATACGCATACGCGGACCCGAGGATAAAGGCTCAATATCAGAGGGCTGGCGGCAAAAAGGTGGCGATGGACAGGTGACATTTCTAAACGGGGACGACTCGCGGCGGGAGTCCGGCGAGTCTTACGGGAGCTCGCGCCTTCGCGACTTCGCCGGGGTTTTTTTCCAGAACAGGCTTGCCACGGCTGGGCTCTGCATCCTCGCGGCGCTCCTGGTGATCGCGGTCTTCGCCCCGGTCATAGCCCCATATGAATACTATGACCAAGACCTGATCGCCGCGCTCCAATGGCCCAGCCGCGAGCATATCTTCGGGACGGACGAGTTTGGGCGGGATATATTGAGCCGCGTTATTTACGCGTCGAGGATCTCGGTCATGGTCGGAATAATCTCCGTCACGATCGGCATATCCATAGGAGGCATGCTCGGGGCGGTGTCGGGTTTTTACGGAGGCGCCGTGGACGACGTCGTCATGAGGTGCGTAGACGTACTGCTCGCCATACCGTCCATACTCTTTGCCATAGCTATAGCCGCGTCGCTCGGCCCAGGGCTTTTTAACATGGTGCTGGCGGTGGGGCTGTCGTCCATCGCGTATTACGCGAGGATACTTCGCGGCTCCGTACTGTCCATAAGGGAGCAGGAGTTCATCGAGGCGTCGAGGGCCATAGGTTCATCGAACGTCCGAATACTCCTGAGACATGTGATACCAAACTGCCTCGCTCCGATAATAGTACAGGGCACGCTGGGCGTGGCGGACGGCATATTGTACGCCGCCGCCCTCTCCTTCATAGGCCTCGGCATTCAGCCGCCCACCCCTGAGTGGGGGGGCATGCTCTCCAGCGGGAGAAGCTACATCAGGGATTATTCGTACATGACAATCTTCCCTGGGCTCGCGATAGTTATAACGATACTCGCACTGAACTTCGTCGGCGACGCTCTGCGCGACGCCCTCGACCCCAAACTTAGGAGATGATGCGACCGTGGAAATGGCGCAAAAAATTATAGGGCTGATAGACTCCGAGAGGGCAAGACTCGATGAAATATCACGCGAGATATGGGATTTTGCGGAGATCGGCGGGAAGGAGTTCAAATCTTCGGCGCTTTTGATGGACGAGCTCGAACGCCGCGGCTTTTCCGTGAAGCGCGGGCTCGCAGGAAAGTTCCCGGACACTGGCGAGGCGTGCGGCATGCCCACGGCCTTCAAGGCCGAGTACGGCACGGGCGACGGCCCGGCCGTCGGCCTGATGCTGGAGTACGACGCCCTGCCGAACGGGCACTCCTGCGGGCACAATCTCATAGCTACAGCCGGCCTCGGGGCGGCTGTAGCCCTCCGGACCATCCTGGATGAGCTTCATGGGCGTGTCGTGGCGATGGGGACCCCCGCGGAGGAGGGAGGCGCGCCAGGCAAGACGGAGATACTGCACGCCGGGCACTTCGATGGGCTCGATGCTGTGATAATGGCCCACCCGAGCGACAGGTGGAACGCCGACTCACGGTTCCTCTCAATAGTCGAGCCTAAAAACGGCGGCATCGTCTTCAGAGGGCAGGCGGCCCACGCGTCCGGCGAGCCGGAGCGCGGACGCAGCGCCCTCGACGGTGTTCTTGTGTTTTGCAACGGGATAGAGTTTCTGAGGGAGCACATACTGGACGGCGGCAGGCTGCACTATACCATAACGAGCGGCGGTGAGGCGCCGAACATAGTCCCCGACTTCGCCAAGGTGAACATTTTCGTCAGGTCGGAGTACCCGGCGGAAATGGAGCGGATGAGGAAGAGAGTGACCGACATAGCGAAAGGCGCCGCCCTCATAACCGACACTACTTACGAGCTGGAATGGGCTTTCCCCTGGCACGCGCCGGTCAAGGCGCCGGCGTTTTACGCCCTGGTGAGGGAGTGCGCCGGAGCGGCGGGCGTCAGCGGGGATGAGTTCCTGGATTACAACTCTTTCGGCTCGACCGACGCCGGCAACGTAGGGCTCGAATTTCCCCTGGTGCATCTCGATTTTAAAATAGCCCCGCTCGGCACAAACTGGCACAGCGTCGAGTCCAGGGAGGCGTCGAGGTCAAAGGAGGGGACGGACGGTATGATAAAAGCCGCGAAAACAATGGCCCTCTCCCTGCACAGGCTGATTACCGAACCCGCCCTGCTCAAAAAAATAAAAGACGATTTCGATGCCGGCAAAAAACGGCAGTGATATCAATCAGACATCTATCCGATACTGATAAAAAGCTCGCTGAAAGAAGCGACGAGCGCGATAGGTTCGAATATGTTCGAGGGCTACCAGCCGACCAGACGAGGCATTGAAATAATCCGCGACTATTGCTTGGGCAAACTGACATTCGCACAGTTGGCGACTGCCGCGAAGGAAAAATCATATGCGGAATGATTATCAGTACATTGACCCCGATTATATCTATACCGACCCCGAGACTGGCGTCCTGCGCAATCTTGCGGGCATAACCGACCGCGACGCCCTGATGTTCGCGGAAACCGCGACTACAACAAAACGGGCGAATGAATTGAAAGCTAACCCCGTCAAAACGGATGATTCCAACGCTTTATTCGCCATCAACAAGCACCTGTTTTAGGACATTTACGATTGGGCCGGAGAGCGAAGAACGGTTGAAATCAGCAAAGGTGGCAAACAGTTTTTCCCCTTATCCCATTTCGGCAATGCGCTCAAATTCATTGACAGCCTGCTTTCTGAGTATAAGCGCATCGCCAAAGAGGATAAAGCGGCCTTGTCCAGAAAGCTCGCCGAGATTCTGGATACGGTGAATTATCTGCATCCGTTTCGTGAAGGGAACGGGCGGACGCAGCGTGAGTTTTTGCGCCTGCTTGCCAGAGAAAAAGGCTGGAAACTCAACTTGAACCAGCCGGACAATGCAGAAGTGTACGAAAGATACATGACAGGCACCATCAACGGCGATGCAGACGCGCTTGCCAATTTGATTTTTGAGTACCTGAGCAAATAAACGAACGGAGGAAGAAACCGTGGACTTGGAGTTCATAAAGAGCAAATTCACCGAGAATTAAACAGCGCGTTTTTGTTTTTACTGACAGAACCCTCGGCTTGTGATAATATCCTCAAGAATAAAAGAAATTACGCAAAGTTGGGAAAGGAGGCCGAAATAATGCTTTCTCCTCTTGCGCTCCAAAAAAAAGCGGCTATCATCAGGCATCAGGCATCAGGCATCAGGCATCAGGCATCAGGCATGTTTTAATTTTCCCTTTTCAGGAATTATTTCTCAAATTCCCTTCAATTGTCCGTACGATAACCTACGGTTCATGGATGAAATATTATGTTTTTGTCTCTCCCCCGATAATGCCTCGGGGTAAAAGCGCTTTGTGAGGCGTCAAAACGCCGTGACGCCGTGACGCTTTGCCTTTTTGGGGATAAGAAATTCTGGTATATTTTTACGTTTTAAGGAGGAGTGCTGAGTGAGTTTGCGTTTTAATAAGATCCCTACCATACCATTGCTGGTAATACTGCTTTTAAGCTTCATTTTAAACGGCGTCGGTTTTGCGGCGGATGCTGCGGATGATATCGCGCCGCTGAATCCAGAATTTGTCGAATGGCTGGAAGAGCAGGAAGGGGGAGGTTTTGGTCAGGGCGG
>JAITNX010000108.1 GCA_031290235.1 Synergistaceae bacterium
ATCAAATCGATATTTCCCTGAGAACCAGCAAAATCTGAACCCCCAAGGGTAGCAAATTCAACAGGTTTCACGTCAACCGGCGGTCCTTGCGGCCTCGGCGGCAAGGAGACGGACGAGGGAGCCTGGGGCGCCGGAGCGACGGCCTGCTGTCGCTGCTGTTGAGGGCGCGGCGCCGAGGCCTGCGCTGGCGCGGGGGAAGCTGCGGCGGCCGGTTCAGGCTCGGGCGGCGCCATGGACTCCCTCACCTTACCCGCGAGTTCCGCCGCGTTTTTCGATGGCATAACTACGCTCAGTATAAATGGATCGACGCCATCGACTATCAGGTTTATCTTTCCTACCCAGACCGAGGTCTCCGGCGTTTCATCGGAGAACGGGACCCACCCTGGGGTATCGCTCAAGTTTGCCGCAGTCGAAGCGGCGGACAGCCTGGCGCCTCCCATGAGTCCGCTCAGGCTGGTCATTGCAGAGCCTATCAACTGGCTCAGGCCCTCCTGCGCCGCGGAAAGGTACAGGTCGTTCGCCTCCGCCGGCAGTTCCTTCGCGTCGCCGCCCATCATGAGGTCGGCCAGCGCGAGCGCGCCCCTTTCTCCTGACACGAGCTGGGCCGGGGTCGAATTCAGGCCCTCTATCAGCATGGAGTAGGAGAATACCTTCTCTCCCTCGATGCTCCCGGCTATATTGCTCTGAGGCATCTCGGACTGCTCTATGACTGTCGCGGACACATCTCTGCCCGCCAACATCCCTATGACGTTGCTCGCTGCCGAGCCTATGATACCCGCGACCTCGTTCAGTATCGACAGATCGTCGGCGGACAGAGTGCCGCCTTCGCCCGATTCCTCCTCTCCGGAGAGAAGGGCGTTTATCTCATCCTGATTTAGAAACTCGTCAACCATAGTTTATTCCTCCTCCTCCGGGAAAAGTTCCTCACCGATCACTCCGGTTATCTGAGCGGCGTAGTTCTTGTTGAAGATGCCTGGGGTGGACAGATACTTTATCCTGTTCCCGACCCTGAGGCCCAGCGGGTCGTCCACCTTGCCGTCGAGCCGCACTACGTCGTCCACCTGCATCTGGATGACGTCGCCGAGGCTTATGATGCTGTGCCCCAGTTCGAGGGCCATCGGTACGGACACCTCGTTCAGCCTCATGGCCAGAATATCCCTGACCCCATCGGTACTCTTGCGCCCGGTGGACGAGAACCACTGCTGAGAGCTGAGTTTATCGATAAGAGGCTCTATGACGAAGTAGGGGATGCAAAAGTTCATGATTCCGGCGACTTCGCCAAGCTGTATTTTCATAGTGACGAGGAGGACCATGTCAGTCCCTGGGCAGACTTGAACAAAAAATGGATTGCTCTCCATTGTCTCGAAACGGAAGCGTATGTCCACCACAGCGCTCCAGCTCTCCTCGAGGTGCTCCAGTATCTTCATCATAACGCGCTCGATGACGGTGCGCTCTATATCGGTGAGATCCCTCGGCTTGCGCAGGGGTTCGCCTTTTCCGCCAAGGAGGCGGTCTATGATGGAGAACGTGAGCTGGTTGTTTATCTCGAGCAGCGCGTTGCCGCTCAGAGGGTACATCTCCAGTATTCCAATCACGGTCGGCTGCACAAGGGAATGTATAAATTCGTCATAAGCCAGCTGATCCACAGCGACGACCTCCACCGCAACCATGGAGCGAACCATGGATGAGAGCGACGTCGTCAAACTCCTGCAAAACGACTCGTGTATCATCTGAATCGCCCTTAGCTGGTCTTTGCTGAACTTGTCCGGACGCCTGAAGTCGTATAATTTTAACGGCTTCTCCTCTATGTTCTGAATACTGGAGATATCGTCCTCTCCATCTGTTATGGCCCTCAGCAGGGAGTCTATTTCGTTTTGGGACATTACCTCCGGCGGTACCATTCAAATCTCCCCTTTAGTCGCAAGCGTGACGCGTGCTACTGTGTCATGTATTCGTCGAAAAGAACCCGCCGCACCGCCAGCTGCCCGGCTACCCTCGGCAGAATGGCGTTGAGCCTCGCCCTCATATCCTGTTTCAGAGTCTCCATTCCCTCTGTGTACCGCACATCGTCGTAACGCTGGTCCTTTAGGGTCTTGATGATCTCGTCCTTGATCATTATGACCCAACCTGGGTCGATGAGGCGCTCCATGACGGCCACGCTGTCCAGCTCCGCTGTGATCTTGAGCTTGACTACGTGAACCTGAGGATCGGACAGGGTGGCTGTGAACTGTCCAAGATCGACCATCGGCCCAGGGTTCTGAATCTGTATTTCACCGGCTTCCCCGGAAGTGTTTTTGCCGCCGAACATCACCAAACCAACGTACAACCCGCCGCCCACGCCGACAGCGAGAACTAAGACGCCGATTATCACCATAACAAGGGTTCTTTTTCCCAGTGCCATTAAGCTACCGCCTCCCGCTAACTAGTGCTGAAGATTGTGCAATGAGAGCACCATAATGTCGACTCTCCTGTTGAGCCTCATCTCGCGTTCCGAGCGATTCGGAACGATGGGCGCGCTCGCCGCGTATCCTACGGCCCGGAGCCTGGAGGCGGGGACGCCAACCGGCTCGTTCAAATACGATGTCACCGACGCGGCCCTGGCCGACGATAGCCCCCAGTTGTCGCCGTAAATGCTGTTCTCAGGTACGCCCGAGTCCGTGTGTCCCTCCACCGCTATCTCGTTCGGCAGCGGAGTCAGTACGTTGCCTATCTTGTATAGCACCCTCTGCGCCGTAGGCTGCAGTTTGGCGGAACCTTCCTGAAAGAGCAGCTGTTCGGATATCGATACTTGGATCCCTCTTTCATTGAGCTCTACATGTATTTCGTCACCCAAATTGTCCGCCTTTATAGCTTCTTGCACAAGAGCCAAAATTTTGTTGGAGTTTTCCGTTTGGCTGGAGTCGGACGGCACGGTTTCGCGCTGGCTCGGTTCGTCAATCCTGATGACCTCGTTTGAATCCGTGGAGGGCGCCGCGCCTCCTGTCACCACGTTAAACGCATTGCTCATGGATTCCGCCATCGATTTGAACTTCGTCGCGTCGATAGTGGAGAAGGAGTAAAGAAGCACAAAAAAACAGAGGACGAGCGTGACCATGTCCCCATAGGTCGCCATCCACAGCGGGGCGCCCGGACCTCCACCGCCTGAACTCTTCTTTTTTCTGGCCATCTCTCTCCTCCTTTCACGCGCATCTCCCGAATGAGCGGCAACCGCATTATCTATCTATACTATAAATTTATTTATTCCCCGCCCTTGTTAGCGTCGAGCTGCAGACGCATCGCCGGCGGCAGGAAGACCTTGAGCTTCTCCTCTACGATGCGGGGATTTTCGCCGGCCTGTATGGAGAGGATTCCCTCCACCATCAACTCCCTGGCCAAGACCTCCCGGCTGGAGTTTTGCGTGAGCTTTTTCCCAAGCGGTATCGCGAACATGTTCGCGAGGATAGAGCCATAGAACGTCGTGACCAGAGCCACCGCCATGCCAGGCCCGAGGGCGCTAGGGTCGTCGAGGTTCTGGAGCATCTGTATGAGTCCAATCAGCGTTCCAAGCATCCCAAACGCTGGTCCCAGCTCGGCCACGGAGTCCAGAAAGCCTTTGTTTGCCGTATGGCGCTCCTCGAGGAGTCCTATCTCCGTATCCAGTATCGATTTTACCAGCTCCGGGTCCGTTCCGTCGACGACAAGCTGTATGGATTTTCTCATAAATTCGTCGTCCAACTGGCCCGCGTCCTCCTCCAAAGCCAGAAGACCCTCGCGCCTGGCTTTTTCAGCAAAGCTCACGAGAGTCTGGATCAAACCTATCGTGTCTATCTGCTCCGAGAAGAACGCGTTCTTCATGATTTTTGGCATATTCTTCGTTCTTTCAAGGGGATTGGCCACCATCGTGGCGCCAAGCGTTCCTCCAAGGACTATAAAGATCGACGGTATGTCTACGAACGACATTATGTCGCCGCCAAGGGCCATGCCAGTTACAACAACCATTACCGAAAAGGCCAAACCCACAACAGAAGCTAAATCCACTTGCAGATCACCTCATTCTCCCCGCAAAAACCACGCGCGCCGGTCACTTCACGACAGGGCCGGAGCAGTTTTCGCGGAAAATCTCAATTCTTTTAATGATCTCCTGAACAGACTCCCTGACGAGATACTTATGGCCGTTAAGCAGGGTCAATACGGTATCCGGCGTCTCCTCTATCGTTTCTATATGATCGGAGTTCAGGGCGAACTTCTCCCCCTTCATCCTCGTCAACTCAATCATTATAACTCACATCTCCCAATTATGAAAAAACGACGAAGTCATTATAATACAAAACAATTAAATTTGTGCGTAAGTAAACGCCATTATGCCGGCGTAAAAAATATCGGAGGGCGACCTTTGCCACCCTCCGACCGATCATTGAATTTTTACCTCTTCATATTGATCAGTTCTTCGAGCACCTGATCCGATGTGGTGACGACCCTCGTGTTCGCCTGGAATCCTCTTTGCGCCCTTATGAGGTTCACGAACTCCTCAGAGAGGTCCACGTTCGACATCTCTATCGTCTGGCTGGCGATGCTCCCGGACCCTCCCTCCATCGGGCCCTGAATCAACGCTATGCCTGAGTTCGTAGACTCCGCAAAGCAGGTGTCCCCTACTTTTGTGAGTCCCCCGGGGTTCGCGAACATGGCTAAGGCCACCTGGGCTATCGGCAGATTTTTTCCGTTGCTGTAAGCGCCTGTAATCACTCCGTCCTGCCCCACCGAGTAATTCTGGAGTATACCCATGGCGTACCCGTCCTGGTAGATCGGCTTCGTGGTCGTCGTCGAGCCAAAACCTGTGACTCCGTCTATCCGCCCGTAACTGACCCCGATGAGATCCCAGTACTCCTCTCCGAGGAAGTCCAGGGTAATCGTGTTCGACGTGTACCCAGGCGGCACTGGCTGCGTCACTGAACCCTGAGCGCCTTGGGTGTTGAAGTCGGCGATTATCTTTGCGGTAGACACGTCTCTCGTTAACTGATAATTGGGGTCACTCGGATCTGTGATCTTCTCGTGCATTACCCAATCGCCCGCATATGGCATATTCAGATCGGTGGTGTCTGGTGGGTCGGTTGGCAAATAATAATATGTTCTCTTGAGCAAGCCGTCGTCCCCGAACACAATCGTCCCAGCGCCCTCGCCATAAGCATAAATGGGGTTTCCATCCGCGTCCGCATAATACGAATACCAGTCCCACTCCGTCTCTGCGGCTGTAGGCGGTGTTGCGGTTGTATCGGCGGGCCTGGTTAGGACCTTTCTGAAAGCGGTAACGAGCGTTATGGGATCGCCAAGCGAATCGTAGACCGTGAACTTCGTCTCGTGGTCGTGTCCCTGCTCTGTCATCATGCTCAGACCGAAATCTCTAATCTGCTGTCCGTCTGGGTCAGTCGTGTCGGCTCCAGTTTCATAAGGGCCATTGGGCGAGAGCGAATCGGTGTCTGTATATTCGTGAGGACGCAACATCGTACCGTCTACAACAGCCGCGTCAGTAGGGTTCGCTATCCTGGACGTGCATCTGCTGTCCAGGTTGCTGCGGAAAGCGACGAGGTTCGTCTTCTGAGCCTCGATCTTCTGCTGAGCGGTTATGTTGACCGTCGACAGATTGGAATCCTTCACCAGCGTCGTCTTCGTCGGGTCCGTCGGGTCGACCTGCTGACGGTAGGCGTAGCCCTGCACCTGATAGCCGTTTCCCGCCATCACGAGGTTGCCGTCGCGGTCGAGCGTGAAGTTGCCGGCTCTTGTGTAGTACGTCTGAGCGGACGACTTGACAATAAAAAAGCCGCTGCCCTGAATGGCCATG
>JAITNX010000158.1 GCA_031290235.1 Synergistaceae bacterium
GGCCCGATTGGCCGGAACCCCAAGGAACTCCTGAGGCTCGCTCAGGCGCTGAAGGCGCACGACGACAACGGCGGCAAGGTCATCCCCGCCTGCTGGATACCGGGCGAGGAAGTGATCGACCCGACGTACGACAACTCGGGCAGGATGTGGGAGAACTATAAGGGCATAATCGAGGGCCAGAAGAAAAAATAACCAGGTTTATACCAAATTTGAAATCAAAGGCCTGAAGGGTAAAGCGTAAAAACCAGCGTTTCGTTTGATCGCAACTTGGTATCACGCCGCTTCGCGTTCTATAATGATTATGTTGAATGATATGTTGGCAATCAAAAGCCCCTAATTAGGGGCTTTTGATTGTGCGCCCGCTATATTACGGAGTTTATCGGGTCGCCGGACTTGACTGGGCCGCCTCTTATCACGCGGCAGAATATGCCTTTTTTGGGCATGATACAATCTCCGCTCAAGCGAAATACCTCGCACTTGGCGTGGCATTCCTTTCCTATCTGGCTCACCTCCAGCACACAACACCCGACATTTATTCTGTCGCCCACGGAGAGGGATGCGAGGTCGAAGCCCTCTGTCGTAAGGTTCTCGGCAAAGCTGCCTGGGTGCAGCTCAGGCAGCTTTGCCCGCATCGATTCTATGTCCTCCGACGCTATAAGGCTGACCTGCCTGTGGGCGAACCCTCCATGAGCGTCTCCCTCTACTCCAAAGTCCTCTATCAATACTCCGGCGCCAACGTTCTCCTTGGTGGTGCCCTTTGTCGGAGACGTACAGACAGCTATTATCGTGCCGCTTTCCATGGGGACTGGCTCCTCTCAGCCGGCAACCCTCGACGTTTCCGCGACATACGGGGCCTCATCCGCCTCGAAGGCTCCGCAGGCGTTGCAGCAGGCATCGCAGAATGGAGTCTCCGGGATGCCGCTCTTCTTCTGCTTGTAGTTCTCTATGGCGGCCCGCAGCGCCTCCTCGGCAAGCAGAGAACAGTGAAGTTTCTGCGGGGGAAGCCCGCCAAGCTCGCCGGCCACATCTTTGTTGGTGATCTTCAGCGCATCGTCTATAGTGAGTCCCTTTACCATCTCGGTCGCCATCGAGCTGGTGGCTATGGCGGCCGCGCAGCCGAACGTCTCGAACTTGACGTCCCTGATGACATCGTTACTGTCCACGTCCAGATATATCTTCATTACATCTCCGCACCTGGGATTGCCGACTTCCCCGACTCCGCTCGCGTCAGGTATCTCGCCCACGTTGCGCGGATGCATGAAATAATCCACTACTTTTTCGTTGTACATTTTTTTCTCCTCCTCGTGCCGCCTCGCCGCGTGTTACCGGGTATTCCCTATTTCCCCTTGTAGGGAGACATCTTTCTCAAGGTCTCCACTATGGGTGGGAATTCTTTGAGGACGTAGTCGATGTCCTCCTCCGAAGTGTCCTTGCCGAGCGTCAGCCTGAGCGAACCGTGCGCCGTCGCGTGATCCAGCCCCATTGCCAGCAGCACGTGGCTTGGTTCCAGGCTGCCAGACGTGCAGGCGCTTCCGCTTGACGCTCCTATGCCGGCGTAATCCAGGCGCAGCAGCATTCCCTCTCCCTCTATCCATTTGACGCACACGCTGCCGTGGTAGGGAAGGCGCTGTGTTCTGTGCCCGGTCACGAATGAATCCGGCACACGGGCTATTATACCGTCCAGCAGTTTGTCGCGAATCAGCGAAACTCTGGATTCCTCGCCCGCTTCATGCAGTTTCTGAGCCAGGCGCGCGGCTGCTCCGAAACCTATTATATAAGGTGTGTTCTCTGTGCCGGAGCGTATGCCGTACTCCTGTCCTCCGCCATGTATCAGCGGCACCAGCTTCAAACCTCTGCGAATGTACAGCGCGCCTATTCCCTTGGGGCCGTACATCTTGTGGGCCGCCATAGTCAACATGTCTACAGGGAGCTTTGTCACGTCGATCGGCACGTGTCCAGCCGCCTGCACCGCATCCGTGTGGAAGAGGATTCCGCGCTCGCGGCAAATCGCGCCTAACTCCGCAATCGGGTTTATAGTGCCGACCTCGTTGTTGGCGTACATGACGCTCACCAGCGCGGTGTCATCCCGCAGCGCCGCCTTGAGCGAGTCGGGAGTGACAACGCAGTCGCTGTCAACCGGAAGGATTGTCACGTCGTATCCATTTTTGCCGAGCCACTTGAACGAGTCGACTATCGCGTGATGTTCGACAGCGGACGTTATGATGTGCTTCTTTCCGTCTTTCTTTGCCCATAACGCGCCTTTTATCGCCAGGTTGTCGGCCTCGCTGCCGCAGCCTGTGAATACGATTTCGGAAGGTTCTGCGCCGATGAGCGACGCGACGCTGGACCGCGCCTCGTCGACCGCTCCCCTCGCGTCTCTTCCCCATGAGTGGAGGCTGTTGGGGTTTCCCATCTTCTCCGTGAAGTAGGGCAGCATGGCGTCCACAACTTCCTTCGCCACCGGGGTGGTTGCGGAGTGATCGAGATAGACTTTGCGTATTTCCATTACTATCACCTCTAAAATGTTATTGACGCGCTTGCATATCAATGTTTATCATTATACCTCAAGTTTGGTCGAGTTGCCCTAAAAGTAGGAGAAGGACAAGTTGAGAGTAGTGTAATACGGGACTATTTGCTCATCTTTAGGAAATTTCCTTTGCGCTGGTTGTATAATGTGTTTTATTAAATTTTGAGGCGCGACCTGGTTTTTCCGAAACACCGAATGACAAAACGAATGGAGGAGCGTCAATGGCCGACACGATACAGTTTGAACCCTTACAACCAATTGATATGACTACCTTTATCTTAGACAAGAAACGCGTCAACAAGGGAGTGGATGTCCCAAAATCCCCTCCTTTCATGGAAGTCCTGAAAGATAGCGTAAAGAAAGTCAACGACCTCCAGGTCGAGTCCGACGTCATGACAAACAAGCTCTCCCTTGGTGAGGTCGAGGACATCTCAGAGGTCTCGATAGCCGTTGAGAAGGCGGAACTGGCGCTCCGCATGATGGTTCAGATACGCGATAAACTGGTGGACGCATACCAACAGATCTCCCGTATGTCGGTCTGATCTTTAACTCTAAGGAGATGCTGTTATGGCTATAAGAGAAACGCTGACCGGGGGAGGTCAGCGATTCAAGGATTTTTGGTCATCGCTTTTACGCTGGCAGCAGATATCGCTTATCGGGGCGGCCGTGGTCGTCCTTGGAGGCGTGTTGGCAATTGCGCTGCTGGCGGGCAGAACGAACTATGAGCCGCTTTTTGCGGATTTGGAGCCGGTTGATCAGGAGAAGGTGCTTACCTACCTGAGGGAGGGCGGCATACCATATAGGACCGACTCGACGGCCGGCGCCATCCTGGTGCCGACCGCTAATGTGTATGAGGCCCGCATAGCGCTTGCGAGCCAGGGAGTGCCGACTAACGGCGCGGTTGGCTGGGAGCGCTTCAGCAAATCCCGCATGGGAGACACGAGCGTTCAGGAGCGAAATCAGATTTTGAGGGCTCTGGAGGGGGAACTGACGAGGACCATTCGTTCCATGGCCGCCGTCGAATCCGCCAGGGTCAATATAGTTGTGCCGGAGAGCAGGCTGTTCCTCGAACAGCAGCAGCCATCCACCGCGGCCGTCCTGCTGACGCTAAAGCCGGGGCCGCCGTTCGGCCCGTCCCAGGCCAAGGCGGTGGTTCACCTCGTCGCGAGCAGCGTTCCGGGCCTTACGCCGGATAACGTCACGCTCGTGGATTCTGACGGCGCGGTGCGGTTCGAGGATTATCTGGACGACACCTTAACCGTCAACGGAACGGATATCGTCCTCAAGAACAGGCAGTTCGAGAAGCAATTTGAGAAGGATCAACAGGATAAGATAAAGATGCTGCTGCGGGTGCAGTACCCCAAGGTGGCGGTCGCCGTGACGGCCGAGCTGGACTTCGACAAGAAGGAGTTAGCGACTATGACCTTCATCCCGCTCGAAGGCAAAAACTTTGGCGCCTATCAGAGCGACCAGCTCACTGAGGAGAGCTACGAGGGGCCTGCCGGCATCCAGGGCGGAGTGCCCGGGACGACGACAAATATACCGGGATACATGGTGAATACCGGCGAAGGCGGCGGGAACGCCACTTATGAACGCTCCGATACCACGAGAAACTACCAGAACTCGACCAGGGAGTCGAGGGAGACAATGTCCATTGGCACTGTGAAAAACTTTTCGGCGACAGTCTTCGTGGACTATCGCGACGGCACAATGCCGAGGGCGCGCCTCGACGCGCTGCGCACGGCGGTAGCTACGGCTATCAACCTGAAGGAGGAACGCGGGGACCGTCTCACTGTGATGGCGATTCCATTCGACACTTCGCTCGAGGATGCGCTGGCGGCCCGCCTGGCTGCGGAACGGCAGACGCGGGTCATGATAGGGGCGGGGTCGTTTGCGGTTTTACTGGCGGCGATAGTGGGCGCTATGGCATACTGGCTGCGCAGGCGCAGATATCTGGCGGCGCTCGAGGCGGCTAGAATGGAGGAAAGCGAACAAACCCCTTCGCTCAGAGAGTTGTTGGAAAATCCAGACCTCATGACGTCTCAGGGGGAGCTGTCGATCTTGGAGGAACAACTTCGAAACTATGCCATGAATAATCCAGAGGAGCTTGCCAATCTTATTAAAAACTGGGTGGTTGACGACGTATGAGCAAAAACAGGGATCTGAAGGGCCGGGAAAAAGCAGCCATACTTATGGTGGCCCTCGGCCCCGAGGCTGTTTCCAAGGCTTATAAACACATCGACGACACCACTATAGAGCTTCTCACCCTGGAGATCGCAAACCTCAGGAAGATCACTCCCGAGGTAAAGCTTGATGTGTTGAAGGAAGCCCAGGAAATGATCATGGCCCATGAGTTCATGACCCAGGGCGGCGTCGAATACGCGAGGAAGCTGCTCGAGCAGGCACTTGGCCCCGAAAAGGCCCAGGACATCCTGCGCAGGATAACGGCGAGTCTCCAGGTGCGCCCCTTCGATTTTGTGAGACACACAGATCCGCAGCAACTGCTGAGCTTCATACAGAACGAGCACCCACAGACCATAGCGCTCATCCTCTCGTACCTGGCGCCGGAGCAGTCGGCCCTCGTCCTTGGGGGTCTGCCGCCGGCCGCTCAGTGGGACGTGGCGCGCCGCATCGCGAAGATGGATCGCATAACGCCGGAGGTGCTTCGCGAGGTCGAGCGGGTTTTGGAGAGGAAGTTGTCCACAGTCATGGGACAGGATTTCACTATCGCTGGCGGAGTAGACGCGGTGGTCAACCTGATAAACAGGGTGGACCGCGGCACAGAGCGGAATATCATAGAGGCCCTGGAGGAACAGGATCCGGAGCTGGCAGAGGAGATAAAGAAACGTCTCTTCATGTTCGACGACATCGGCGGCATGGACGATCGTTCGCTGCAGAGGGTCCTGCGCGAGGTCGATCTCAAGGACCTCGGGCTTGCGCTCAAGGGCGCTACGGAGGATTTGCGCGCCAAGTTCTTCAAGAACATGTCGAAGCGCGCGGCAGACATGCTCCAGGAGGACATGGACTTCATGGGACCGGTCAGGGTACGCATGGTGGAGGAAGCGCAGCAGAAGATAGTGAACGTAGTCCGGTCTCTGGAGGAGGCTGGAGAGATCGTCATAGCCCGCGGCGGCGAGGAAGAGCTCGTTGTCTGATCCTTCGAAACACCGTCTTATTCGCGCGGTCCGCTTGCTTCCTGGGGCCGTTCGGGTTGGGCGGGGCGTGTTCAAGGAGCCCCCGCCGGAGGGGAGCGTCGACGTCGCCGAGCCAAGGATCGAGGTAAAGAACGAGCTGCGGGCGCTGAAGGCGGCTGATTCCGAGATACGCCACCTCAAGTCCGAGCTGAGGACGCGCGAGTCGGACTTGGCGGAGGCAAAGGGCCAGATCGCCGGAGTGACCGCGCAGATGGACGCTATGCGGGCCGATCTGGAGAGCGAAAAGAAGAAACTTAGGGATAAGGCGGCGGCCGAGGCCGCGGAACAAAAGAAGGCCGCTTACGCGACGGGCCACGAGGAGGGCAGCGCGAAGGGCTACTCCGATGGCCTCGTAAAGTCGGGCTTAGAGGTGAAGGCCGAGTACGAGGGCAAGTTCTCCCAGGTCCTGACGCTGATGGACAACATAAACAAGTCGATGCAGGACGCCAGGAATGAGCTCGTGACGGGTCACGCGCCTCAGTTGATACACCTGTGGGAACTGATGCTTCAGAAGCTGCTCCAGGTGAAGGTGAAGATGGATCCGGATGTCGTGAACAGGGTGCTGGAGAATATCTTGAGCCGCGTCAGCGACCGGGAGAAGATAATGATATATCTCAACGGCGCCGACGTCGAGATGGTGGAGGAAAACAGGGAGAGTCTGACGGACACGGTGCGGGGCGTGAAATTCTTTGAAATTCATTCCGACGACCACGTTGACAAGGGCAGCTGTTTGATAGAGACCAACCTTGGCATTTACGACGCAAGGTGGAGGACTCAGCTCGAACAGGTGTCCTCCGAGGTGGAGAGTCTTTTGATGGAGATCATGACGGCGAATGAGCCAGACGGTGTTTGAAGAGGCGCCAATCGCGGCCGCGGATGATAAGGTTTCCAATATCATCGCGACACTGGAGGGGCGTCTTGCTCAGGCTGAGCTGATACGAATAAACGGCAGGGTCGTCCAGGTAGTTGGGCTTGTAATAGAGTCGCAGGGCCCGGACGTCCAGATCGGCGACCTCTGCGAGGTGCGCTTCCGCAACCGCGACACGATTCTCAGGGCGGAGGTCGTCGGCTTCAAGACGGACAGAGTGCTACTGATGCCGCTCGGCGAACTGTCGGAGATAGGGCCGGGCTGCGATGTCCTCTCGATGGGGCGGCCGCTCGGCGTAAATGTTTCCAATTCTCTCCTTGGAAGGGTCCTGGACGGCCTGGGGAACCCACTGGATTCTCTGGGGCCTGTGCCGGTCGTAGATTATTATCCGCTGACGTCCTCCCCCCCGCACCCACTGAGGCGGCAGATGGTGGACAAACCTCTCTCGGTTGGGGTCAAGGTCATCGACGGCCTTCTGACCTTGGGACAGGGACAGAGGGTAGGCATATTCGCCGGTTCCGGGGTTGGCAAGAGCGTGCTGCTGGGTATGATGGCGAGGAACACAGAGGCCGACGTCAACGTTATCGCGCTCGTTGGGGAGCGCGGGCGCGAGGTCAAGGAGTTTCTGGACAGGGACCTCGGCGAAACCGGCTTGGCACGGTCCGTCGTTATAGTCGCGACTTCGGATCAGCCGCCCCTCGTTCGCCTGAAGGCGGCCATGACCGCGACAGCGGTCGCGGAGTATTTCAGGGACCTTGGAAAGAACGTGCTTCTGATGATGGACTCGATCACGCGGGTTGCGATGGCCCAGCGCGACGTTGGGCTGGCGATTGGCGAGCCCCCGGCGACGAGGGGATATACCCCGTCCGTTTTCGCGATGCTGCCGAAACTTCTCGAACGGTCCGGCACGGGCGAGCGGGGCAGTATAACGGCGATTTACTCCGTCCTGGTGGAGGGAGACGACATGAACGAGCCCATAGCCGACGCGGTCCGCGGGATACTTGACGGACACTTTGTGCTGAGCCGGCAGCTCGCGGCAAAGTATCACTATCCGGCTGTAGACATACAGCGCAGCGTAAGCAGGGTAATGCCGAGCGTGGTGTCAGAGGCTCAATACGAGGCCGCTGGCAGGGTTCGCGAGCTTCTCGTGATATTGGAGGACGCCCAGGATCTCATCAACATCGGCGCCTACAAGGCCGGCAGCAACCCCAAGGTGGACTGGGCGCTTCAGCACATAGAGGACGTCGATTCCTTCCTGAAACAGGGGATGGGCGAAAGTTTCTCCTTCGACGACACAGTGGGCAAACTGCTTCAGCTAGCTCCTAAGTAGGGTGGGTTTTGAGGTATAGGTATACTGGCAAGAGTCTCGATTATTTGGATTACGGCGATTTATTTATGTTGTTTATGACGATAGCTTTCTTTCTCTGGAACGGGGTGAAGCGGCATGGCAAACAAAGTTTCGCGTTTTACAAGGGTTCTCCACGTAAGGGAGGTCGAACGGGACATCACTCAGGGGGAGCTTGCCATTAAAATGAAGGAAGAGGAGAGTATCGTGGAGCGCATCAGCGCGATCGAGGAGCGTCGAGAAAACGCCCTCACGGATTTTTGCGCGGGAAGGGATGCCGTCGTATCGCCCCAGCAGCTTTGGTTCGAGAGGCAAAACCTCGAGATCATGGAAAAAAATCTCCTGAATAACAAACAGGAGTTGAACGTCTGCCGCACTGAGATAGAGGAGAAAAAAGGCGTGTTGATCGAACGCCATCAAAGCGTGCAGCTCATGGAGCGCTACGTGGATAAACTCAAGGTCGCCAGGACCGCTGAAACGATCAACGCGGAGCAGAAAAACCTGGACGATATCACGTCCATGCGTTATCTGTGGAACGGAAATGGGGCGAACACATGAGGATGCCTATAGCCAACATCAGCAGGGTTCTGGGAAGAATGAGGGAGATAGAGGCATTGATCTATCCTCAGCCTGTCGCGCCCGAGTCCTCCGCCGAAAAAATCCAGGGGGCCGGGACCTTCAACGAGATTATGGAAGAGGTCCTGGACGACCCGAACGATGAGTTCGCGGGCAGCGGAGGCGGCAATGCCCAGTTTGCGAACGCCGGCGTGCCGAGGGACGTGGAGGGCAGGCTGGCGGTATGGGAGGCCGACATTCAGGAGCTGTGCGAGAAATACAACGTGGATCCGGACCTGGCTCGCGCTGTGATGCGGCATGAGTCGGGAGGCAATCCCGACGCGTTGTCGAGCGCCGGGGCGATAGGCCTTATGCAATTGATGCCTGCAACCGCCAGCGGTCTTGGGGTAAATCCATACAATCCGCGAAGAAATATCGAGGGGGGTATCAAATACCTCGCTCAACTGTCCGATAAATATGATGGAGACTATGTCAAGACACTCGCGGCTTACAACGCGGGGTCGAGCAGGGTGGACTCGTACGGAGGGATTCCGCCGTTTCCGGAGACCGAGCGCTACGTTAAGAATGTGCTGGCTCTATACCGAAAATATTCCAGGGGCGATTGACGATGGCAGATATTCAAGACAACGATTTTTCAAGAGAGGAATCCGCAGCCCCCGATTCCCGTTTGTCATCTGACAAGATGAAGGGCGGGAAGAAGAAAAAAAAGAAAAAAGGGAGAGGCTGCGGGTTTTTTATTTTGCTGCTGATCCTGGCTGTCGGGGCGGCGGGCGGCATTCAGCTGAGCGGGCAGTACGATTTTAGGAATTACGTATACCCCGTGGTCCCGATGCTGCCGCTCATTGGGCCGGAGCTGGCCAAGTTCATACCGGAGGAGTACACCCTGACCGCGACAGAGCGCAGGACGAAGGAGCTGGGCGAATGGGAGGCGTCAATCGCCGATAAGACCAGGCAGCAGGCGGCGTTCCAGAAGTCTCTCGACCTCGTCTCCAAGGATCTCGGCGTCAAGGAAAAGGACCTGACCTACGCGCAGGAGGAGCTGGCTGCGATGCTGGAGGCGCTGAGCGACGATATGGCGGCGAATACTTCCGAGCCTGCCGCGTCGGAGAGGGAAGAGATAGCCGGCATAATCGCCACCTTTGAGGAGATGAACTCGCGCAACTCGGCGGCGATACTGGAAAAATTGAATCCTCGGCTGGCAGTGGCGGTGCTGGACGGTTTGACCGAGGATGTAAGGGCTGACACTTTGCGGCGCATGGACGCGAGTTTGGCGGCGGGGCTGATGGAACAGCTGACAGAACTTCAGAAGAGCAGAAACCGGGCTAAGTAGGCCGGTTTGCCGGAATCTATGGAGGTGTGGAAATGGCTGTTCAATTAGCTGTGCCATCGGCGCAGGAGTTTTTGCAGTTGCAGTCCCCGGCGCAGAGCGCTTCACAGGGCGCCGTGTCCAGCTCGTCCGATGGACAGGGAGAGAGCGGGAGCGGATTCGACGGATTTTTGAGTACAGTGCAGGCGTTGCGGAGTTTGCGCTCTTCCTCGGGCGGCGTCACGAGGCAAAGCGCCCTGGCATCGAGGCAGAACAGACTTGACGGGGTATCCCAGATTTTTCTCCCCATAGGGCGCGGTGTCATCGAGGGCCTCGACCGCCTCGAAGATCTGAACGAGCTTGGAGAGGAAGCGCTGGCGGAGCAGTACGGCGCAGAACAGGCCGAACTCATAGGGGAGATGGGCGACGCCGTCATTGCCGTGAGGGACGCGGCCATGAAGATGAGCCGTTTCGACCCGGATCTAATCCTCGGCGACGGCTTCAAGGACAGCTCGCTCCACAAGGCATTGCGGGATTTTTTGGAGAAGCTCGAGGGCCTGAACCTCTCTCATTCCGACGGCGAATCAATTGATACCGAGGAGGAACCGAGCGTTGACGACCTGCTCTCCAACGCGGCGGCCCTCATCGCCCCTGTTCTCGACGTCCCTGCCCCGGTTGAGGGGACAGGCGAGGGCGAGGCGGCGAATACCGGTTCTGTCATTCCCGACGCGGTCTCGGCGGACTGGGTTCTGCCGGAAACAACGGAGGACGAGACAGAGGCGCGGGACAGCGCGGCTGATTTCCTGGAGACACTGAACGGAGCCGCCAGTGACGCGGCAGTCCAGGCAGACGACGGGACAAATTCGGATTCCGACGCCCAGACTCTGGACGATCTTCTGAGGACTTTCAGGGACGCCATAGCGTCGAGGCGCGAGGAGAGCGGCAAGTCTCAGGATAGCGGCAGCGACGCTGAAAATTCACAAAAGCGGGAGGCCCAGATCCCCAGGTTGAAGGATATCTCCTCATCTCAGTCCGGATCGCGCGCTCTGCGCGCTTCAGCCGCGGGCGATACGAAGGACGCCGGGATCGAGGCGCATAGGACGAACTCCTTCGTCTCGGAGGTCGCGAGCGCCATGTCGTCCGTCAAGGAGGGTGAGCCGGCCGAGAAGCCTCAGGCGCCAACTGCCACCCTGCCGGGGACGACCTACACTCTGGAGGGCGAGAACGCCTTTGGAACCGGCGTGACGTCCGTTTTGGAGTTCATGAGGAGCGACGGGCTCGACGAGGCCCGCATTGTGGTGGAGCCGCCGGCGCTTGGCCGCATTGACGTCTCCCTTCAGGCGACAGCGTCCGGGGTGGAGGCAATATTCAAGGTCGACAACGAGCACCTGAAGCAGATGCTTCAGCAGCAGCTCGATACATTAAAATCATCACTTCAGGCTCAAGGTATTAATGTTTCGGGTCTGGCGGTCGATATTAAAGAACGAGATGACCAGAAGGGAAGGGGCGACCTGTATGGGACGAACAAGAAGTCCCGCAGGATAGGCGGGGTCGAATCCGCCGACGACAGCGCCGAAGAGCCGGCCCGCATGGCAAGACTGGACCTGGAGCGGGGCCTCCTTCACTGGGTGGCGTGAGCGGGGACGCTGCGGGTGTTTTTAATCTTTTAATATCGAGGGGGTGGCCCTTATGGCCGATCTGTCAGGAATAACAGGAGCTTGGACGAGATACGAGGATACCATAAAGAAAGAGAACACTGGGGATACGATGGGGAAGGACGACTTCCTCAAACTGCTGGTAGCTCAGCTGACGCACCAGGATCCCACGAACCCGATGCAGGACACGGAGTTCGTCACACAGCTCGCTCAGTATTCGGGGCTGGAGCAGCAGATGAACATGAACACGAACCTGGAGAAGCTGATAGCCTCTAACAACGCCACGACGACAGCGGCGGCGGTCTCTCTGATAGGGACAGTGGTCGGCTACACAGGGGAGGACGGGACGCTCAAGACCGGACTCGTTACGTTCCTCGACATAGTCGCCGGACAGGTGAACCTGTATCTGCACGACGGCTCGTATATTCCGTTCAGCTCCGTCGAACAGATCGGAATCATGGCCGATTCGGGGACGGGGACAGATGAGACCGGCACCGGGACAGTTACGCCCCCCACCGACGACGGCACGACTGACGACGACGGCGACGATTCGGACGGCGGCACGATGGACGAATTACCGGGCGGCGAGGAAGAGGACGAAGGCTGAGGACGGGATTTATACCGCTTCGCGTTCTATCTGGGTCCATAGCGATCAATAAGTAACTCCAAACGGAAGTTGGATAAATTGACGGCAAAGGATTGCAACACACAACAGGGAGGAAATGAACATGCTTCGTTCTCTTTATTCCGCCGTCAGCGGCGTCAAGGCGCATCAGACCTATCTGGATGTAACCGGCAACAACATAGCCAACGTCAACACGACAGGCTTCAAGAAGGACATGCTTCAGTTCAAGGATATGATCTACCAGGATCAGAAGAGTCCTTCGGGGCCAGACAGCAGCATACCAATCGGCGGCGTCAACCCGGCGCAGGTCGGCCTTGGAGTGAGGGTCGGCTCCATCGAGACGAACCTCTCGCAGGGCAGCCTCCAGTCCACGGGCATGGATTCGGACATGGCCATTCAGGGCAGCGGCTTTTTTATTGTCAAGTCGTCCGCTCAGACGTACTACACAAGAGCCGGCAACTTCACGCTCGACCGCGACGGCAACCTCGTGATGGCGGGAAACGGCT
>JAITNX010000081.1 GCA_031290235.1 Synergistaceae bacterium
ATATAAAATACCCCTGCTCAATCATAAAAAACGCCACCTTATTATTGTACAAAACGCCCACTTGCTATCAGGCAAAACGTTCACCTGCTATTGTACAAAATGCAAGCTATGTGATAAAATCCTTGGTATTACTGGATTAGGAGATACAGGTATGATCTATTCTCGCTGGCAAATCAATACTATAAAACAGGCCCTGACAGCCCGCCGTGTTGTTATTATATCTGGGCCTCGTCAGTGCGGTAAAACGACATTGGTGCGCCAAATAGTTAGCGACGAGATCGTTTATCGTACTCTCGACGACGAAGCGCGTCTTAAAGTGGCAAAAGAAGACCCGCTGGGCTTTTTGAAGCACGATCACGGCACAATGATTATCGATGAGGTGCAGAAAGCTCCGTTTCTGATTCCCGCAATCAAAATGATTGTTGATATTAACCCAGTCCCTGGTCAATTCTTGCTCACAGGCTCGGCAGATATCCAAAAAAACCCAGAGGTAACAGAGAGCCTCGCAGGTCGAGTGAAACATATTCGGCTGCGTCCCTTTAGTCAAGGTGAATTAGCCCAAAAGCCCCCCACTTTTTTGGAGCGTGCCTTCGCCCATGACTTTCCTTTGCAAATCCTGAACAATGACAAAGAAGCAGTCGTCAAGCGGGCTTTTATCGGCGGTTATCCCGAAGTGACGTTTACTAAGGACCCCAAGCTACGCAAGGATTGGCTCCATGATTACGCCGAGACAATGTTGAAGCGAGATCTCAAGGATATTGCCAATATCAGACGCAAAGACAGTATGCGCCATCTGTTGCGAACTTTTGTCGCTTGGTCGAGCAAATTGATGGATTTATCTGGTATCGGTGGAAAATTACAGTTAAATCGCCAAACGCTCAACACCTACCTCAATCTTTTAGAGTCACTTTATCTTCTCGAACGTCTGCCAGCCTGGACAGAAACAGACTATCAATTTGTCGGCCAAAGGGACAAAATCTTCGCCACGGATACTGGTTTAATGGCGGCGCTTTTAGATTGGCGTTTAGAAGAAGTCTTACTAGACTCTGATCGCTCGGGCAAGATCATTGAGACTCTGGTTTACAACGAACTGGCCGCTCATGCTTCACTCGGTCGAGAAAATCAATTGTATCACTACCGAGATCGACATAATCGCGAAATTGACTTTATTGTAAAAAATGATGATGGTCATATTCTCGGGATCGAGGTCAAAGCTGGCTCGCGGGTCTCGCCTCATGATGACACGCGCCATTTGCGGTTTTTTCAGGAAAAAATGACAAAAAATAAGCTGTTCACCGGTATCGTCCTCTACACCGGTGAGGACACTTTACCCCTAGGTGAAAATATTTTCGCCGTCCCTCTCGCTTGTTTGTGGCGATAGGCTCTTCGTCGCTCCAGTCATACCAATTTGAAATCAAAGGCATGAAGGGAGCGTAAAAATTAGGCTATGCCATTTTCGGAGCATAATAAACACCCGCGTAGAACGCGAAGCGGTATGCGGTATGCGATATATTGGTATCAGCGCCGTTGAGATTTTATCTCGGCCAGTTTGTAAAGAAGACTGGTTCCGTAGCCGGTAGCCCCTTTCTTGAAATAAGCCCCATCTTCAGTCGCCCAGTTCACCGGGGCCATGTCTATGTGCAGCCATGGTTTGTCCTCGATGAACTCGCGCAGGAAAAGCGCGGCTATTATTGCGCCTCCGCCCGCCGTGTTTCCGGGGCGGCTGTTTGCGATGTCCGCCACGGGGGAGTCCAGCAGACGCCTCAGCTCCATATCCAGATCGAGCCTCCATATCTTCTCGCACGAGGCGACCGATGCGCGGCGAGCTTCATCGTACAGCTCGTCGCTGTTGCTGAATACGGCGGCGCTCCTGTTTCCGACAGCCCCTTTGGCCGCGCCGGTGAGGGTGGCGATATCGACAATCTCATCCGCGCCCTCCTCCCTTATCGCATACGTTATGCCGTCCGCCAGAATCAAGCGTCCCTCCGCGTCGGTGTTCAGCACCTGAATAGTCCTTCCAGCCATGGATTCTATGATATCACCTGGCACGAACGCGTCCGGGGAGATCATATTTCTGCATGCCGGGATTACCCCCGTCACGTTTATCCTCAATCCCCGTTTTGCTATGGCCCTCATCGCGCCCAGAACAGCGGCGGCGCCCCCCATGTCGTCGTGCATAGTAGACATGGCCGATTTTATCGCGTATCCTCCGCTGTCGAACATTATTCCCTTCCCGACGAGCGCCAGATGGCGTTCCCCCGATTTTTCGCCCTGCCCGCCCCGCCCGCCCAGATAGCGCATCACAATCAGGCGCGGCTCGTCTCCGGTTGCTTTGGCCACTGCCAGGAACGCGCGCATGTTATGCGCCTCTATTGCGCGCCTGTCAAGCACCGAGATCCCGATGCCGCATTCTGAGCAGACCTTTTCGGCCTCCTCAGCAAACCTGGAGGGGGTCATGTACGAGGATGGGTGGTTTACGAGGTCGCGCGCCAGAATCGCGCTCTCGCCGCAGATCGTGGCTTCGGAGACTATGTCGTCGAACCCGGGCATGTTTGTGACGAAATCCACCGACCTCACACTCGCGGCGCGCTCTCCGGTCTTGTAGGCGTTGAAATCGTAACCAACGAGGAACGGCAGTTCGCAGAGCTTGCGGCATAGGTCTTGCCTGCCGGAGACGTCATGGTCGAGGCAGATCAATATCGCGGCGCTTTCGGCATCGAACTCGCCGCATCTCCGCAGCGCGGAGGCATATCTCAGGAATATTTCCCTGTTCGAGTCCACCCCAGGATCGCCGGTCCGCATCAGCGTCACGTTTCGTATCCTCGCCCCAACGCAGATGGTCATCGCGCAAAGGCTTCCCGGCGCTGGCTTCAATTTCCCTCCGGTCAACGCGGTCCTTATGGGGGTCGTTATCTCCTCCGGCAGCCAGTCGGCGACGACGCCTTCGGGCGATATTGGGATTAACAGCGTCTCGTGGAAGAGCGCGTCAAAGCCGGTGTTTTTTACGCCTATCTTCATCTGTTCAGCATCTCCCCGTACAGGTCTTTTTCCTTCAAGTTGGCCGACACGAAGTGCCCCGGCTCTATCTCGATCCATGACGGAGGGTCCGTCGCGTAGTCATGGAGCGACGGATCGTATACCAGTACGCGCTTGTGCCGCTCGATCTCCGGATTCGGCTGTGGTATTGCGGACAGCAGGGCTCTCGTGTATGGGTGGAGGGGATTGGCGAACAGTTGTTCCGTCCCCGCCAGCTCCACTATTCTGCCCTTGTATATGACAGCCGTGCGGTCCGTGATGAATCTCACCACCGAAAGATCATGGGCGATGAAGAGGTATGTCAGTGATTTTTCCCTTTGCAGGGCCGACATGAGATTCAGGACCTGTGCCCTTATGGAGACATCGAGGGCCGATATCGGCTCGTCCGCTATAACGAGTTCAGGCTCCATCACCAGTACCCGCGCTATCCCTATGCGCTGACGCTGCCCGCCCGAGAACTCGTGCGGAAAGCGGTCCGCAAACTCGGGCAGCAGGCCGACGTCGAGCAATGCGCCGGCGACTATCCTGCGCCTGTTCTCCTCCGATTCGCCCGGACGGATGTTATAAAAGCCCTCCGACACTATATAATCCACCTTGGCCCGCTCGTTGAGCGACGCCATTGGGTCCTGAAAGATCATCTGGATGTTCTTGACGACCTTCCTGTCGGTCTCCGCCGAGATTTTCCCACTGATGCGCTCGCCCCTGTACAGAATCTCCCCGCCCGACACCTCGTTGATGCGGATGATGGCGCGTCCTATGGTCGTTTTGCCCGACCCGGACTCGCCGACGAGGCCGAATATCTCTCCCCTGTATATGTCGAAGCTGACGTCCCGCACGGCCGTGAATTTTTTATGCCCGGCGCCGAACTCAACTGTCACGTTCCGCACCTCCAGCAGCTTTTCCCTGTCGGTATGTTCAGTCCGCCCCGGCATTGCGTCCCATCTTTCTCCACATCTCGTGTGATCTCGCGACCGACGCTGGCGGTGTCACCCTCGGCGCTCTGGGGTCCAAGAGCCAGGTCCTTGCCCTGTGGGTGGGGCTGACCTCGAAGTATGGAGGCCTCTCAACAAAGTCGATCTCCAGCGCGTAAGGGTTTCGCGGCGCGTACGCGTCGCCCTTTATCTCGCTGTGGAGGTTCGGAGGAGTCCCCTTTATGGCGAACAGCGGCTCTCCCTTTACCCCGAGCTGCGGAAGCGACGAGAGCAATGCCCACGTGTATGGGTGTCTGGGGTTGTAGAAGACCTCGTCGCACATGCCGTACTCCACGATGTCGCCGGCGTACATCACCGCTATGCGGTCCGCTACGTTCGCCACTACGCCAAGGTCGTGGGTGATGTATATTATCGTCAAATTGTATTTTTCCTGGAGTGAGTGCAGGAGCTGGAGTATCTGGGCCTGTATTGTGACGTCGAGGGCCGTTGTCGGCTCGTCGCAAATCAACACATTGGGGTTGCAGGCTATGGCAATGGCGATAACGACCCTCTGGCGCATCCCGCCGGAGAACTCGTGAGGATACTGCCCGTAGCGCTTCTCCGGATCTGTTATGCCGACGTCCCTCAGGATGTCGGCGGATATTCTCTTGGCCTCCGCGCTCCTGACTTGTCTGTGGAGTTCCACAGTCTCCGATATCTGGCGGCCCACTGTTTTCAATGGGTTCAGGCTCGTCATCGGGTCCTGGAACACCATGGCGATCTCATGGCCCCTTATGCTCAGCCACTCTCGTTCCGTCCTGAACTTCGCCAAATCGAGTCCCTTATACATGATCCTTCCGCTGTCCACCCTGCCATTGACGTCGAGCATTCCCATGAACGTCTTTGTGAAGACCGACTTTCCGGACCCCGACTCGCCGACTATGGCCAGGCTCTCGCCCTTGTACAGATCCGCCGAGACGCCTCGAATGGCCGTGAGTTCCTCGCCCCGGAGGGTAAACTTCACAACCACGTCCTCCGCCTCGAGAATTTTTTCGCGGCCCTCATAGCTCTGCTCAGACAAACCAGCGTCACCTCCTCACGCGCTACATGTGGTTTTTGGGATCAGCCGCGTCCGCGAACGCGTTCCCGATTATGTAAAACGATATGGTGATGACCGACAGGATCAGGGACGGAAAGATGAGCTGATATCTCAATGACGGACTCATCATTACCACTCGCCCCTCGTTGACGAGGTTGCCCAGGGATGGGATGCTGACCGGCAGTCCCAGACCGATGTAGGTGAGGAACACCTCGTGTCCTATCGCCAGCGGGACCGCGAGGGTTGCTCTCATCATTATCACTGAAACGAGCTGCGGCAGAAGATTCCGCGTTATGATGCGGCCAGTCGGCGTGCCGAGGCATCGTGACGCCAAGTTGAACTCCCTGTCCCTGATGATGATTATCTGGTTTCTCACGTATCGCGCGGTCGGAAGCCAGCCGGTTATGCACATAGCGAAGATTATCGTGGTCATCCCGGGCCTCAGTATGTAGGCGACCAGTATCAGTATTATTGTCTCCGGTACGTTCTGAACGACGTTGTATATCTCGGTTATGAGGCGGTCCAGCCTTCTGACGTATCCCCACAGCGCCCCGACCAGCACTCCCATCAGAGCGTCGAAGATGCCGACCGATACGCCTATGAACATGGAGGTTCTAGTTCCGCTCCAGATGCGCGCCCAGAGGTCCTGCCCTATTGCGTTGGTGCCAAACCAAAATTCGGAGCCTGGCGGAGTGTTGCGCAGCTGGCGCCCCGCTTCGTTCGTGTATATCTTTATAGCTTCCCTCTGGCCCGGCAGGAGCGGCTGGACCAGGGTGAAGAGCAGTAGCGCGATCAGCAGGCAGAGGAATGACATGGCTATCCTGTTCTTGGCGAACACGCGCCACGTCGAGTGCCAGTACGAGTAATTCGAATATCCGACGCGCTCCACAGCCGACTCGTCGAGCTTCACGAGCCTGAAGAGATCGGCGTTGATGTTGTCGCATACCTTATCCATCTTCGAAGCCATCACCTTGCCCCTCCCCTGTGTTCGAGTTTTATGCGGGGGTCGACTATGGCCATGAGTATGTCGCCGAGGAAGAGTCCAAGTATGCCGACGCTGGAGAAGATGAGGACGAGGGCCTGGACCAGGGTGTTGTCCTGCCTCTGTATGGCGTTTACCAGCAGGCCGCCCATCCCGGGTATGGAGAAAAGCGACTCGACGTATATGGATCCCGATATAGTCAGCAGTATGCTCGTGGGAATGAGCTGCGCCATCGGCACGAACGCGTTTCTCAGGACGTGGCTCACCATTATTCTGGAGCTGGGCATTCCCTTCGCCCGCGCTAACTTGATGTAGTCCCTGTTGAGCTCGTCCACCATATAACGCCGCATCCACATGGCGTAGTTCGCTATGTTGCCCAATGACATGCAGAGGACCGGCAGAATCCAGCTCGACGGACGCCTGGCGTTAAACAGCATCGGCAGCTTGAGCCAGGACGAGAGGTATAGCTGCAAAAAAATGTAGCAGACGGCTGGCGCGACAGCCTTCACAAGGACGACGTAGCCCGATCCGATGTTGTCCGGCGCCCTCCCCTTGAAGCGCGCCATCATTATGCCGAGAGGGATGCCAAGCAGCAGCGAGACCCCTATCGACGCGAGGCCGAAGTAGACGGAGTAGGGTATTTTAGGCGCTATGATGTCTAAAACCGGGACCTTTGGGCGAAATATGATGGACCTGCCCAAATTGCCCTGTAGTATGCCCGTGAGGTATCTATAGAGCTGCGTCGTTATCGGGTCCCTAAGCCCCATCTGAGCCAGGGCCGCCTCGATCTGTCCCCTGTCCAGCCTGTCGTATCCCTCGCTGAAATAACCCTCCTCCGGCATGAGCCGCATCATCATAAATACGGCAACAGCCAGAATAAGCAGGGTTACAAGCGACCCAAGCACCCTTTTTATCGTGTACCTGACCATGCTTTCACTTCTCCCATGGCTGATAATACCCAGGCGGGACTGACGAGTCCCGCCTGGTCTGTCATTTCTTCGCTATTTTTTCGCGGCTTCGACCCGCTGAGTCTCGTATGCCTTCAGGGCCTCCGGGTATCCGTCCATGCCGACAGATTTGTCCGATATCGTTATCCCCTTCATCTTAAAGGCGCCGAAACGTCCCATCTGTCCTGTCATGCCTGAGAACGGATCCAGGTATGACGCGCGGTAGCCGCCCCCAGACGTATAAAATGGTATGAAAAGCGCGTTGTCGAGAAGCAGCGTCTCGGCTTCGGCGAACAGCTCGTATCTCTTGTTCATGTCCCTTACTTCCGCGGCGGCGGCCTCCGCCATCTTGTCGAACTTACTGCTGCCATCCGGGTCCTGAATGTCCTTCGCCAGATGCACCCTGGAGTATCTTGGAGCCAGGGCTGTGGAGAGCATCGGGTCCATGGAGCCGAATGGGTCGGCGAAGTCGGGTCCCCAGCCGGCCTCGATGATCGAGAACTTTCCTGGGTTGCGCACCTCCTGGTTGTAGCCTGTGGCGGGGTAGGAGACCAGTATTATGTCTATGTAGTCGGTCCCGAGGACTCCCTCGATCTGCTGCTCGATTATCTGCATCCTGTTTGCCGTCTCCTGGCCGGATGTGCTGTATGGCATTACGGCTTTGATGGGGAAGGAGACCTTGCCTTTGAGGGATTCCAGGGCCTTTTCCTTGTGCCCGACCGCTTTTTTCGCGTCGAAGGATTCGGTTTCCGTGTAGGCCTTGAGTCCGCCGAGCATCGTGTAGTCCAAGCCTCCGATGTCGGCAAGCCCTTTTCTGGTCAGGGTGTTGAGGAGCTTCCGCTTTGGGTAGAAGGGCTCCACTGTCATGACAGCCGCTTCACGATCCATGGCGTGGAAGAGGGACTTGCGGAAGTCGAT
>JAITNX010000088.1 GCA_031290235.1 Synergistaceae bacterium
AAAGACTAAACCAGGCCACAAAATATCCGGGATGTATTACACAGGGCTATTTTCGCGGATTTTTTCCAGACCTGCATATGGAATTTGGCTATGCAAAAATCAACCTGCGGCGCGAGGAATCACCGTGCGTATTGACTTACAGAAGATAAATGAGTAATATACGAATATAAATTGAACAGAGAATTTTTTACATGGATGTTTTCTGCACACGCAAGGAGGCGTTGTGATATGTCCCATTTTATATATCATTTTCGTGCCCACTTCACTTTCGGGACAAAACGATCGATTTCCGCTAAAAATGATTTCGCGCCTTTTGATCGTGCCGACAAGAGCGTACAATCATGCGGATAAATACGAACGTCTCCGCCCTGCTGACTTACAACTCCCTGAACAAGCTCAACACCGCGCTGCAGAAGTCCATTGAGCGGTTGTCGACGGGTTTGCGGGTCAATTCCGCGGCCGACGACGCGGCTGGCCTCGCGATATCGGAGAAGATGCGCGCGCAGTCGCGCGGACTCGACCAGGCCGTAAGGAACGCGCAGGACGGAATTTCGATGCTCCAGACAGCCGAGGGCGCCATGAACGAAATTCACAGCATCATGCAGAGAATGCGCGAGCTGGCAGTGCAGGCCGCTAACGACACGCTCACCAGCGAGGACAGAATTTACGTAAACCTCGAGACGGAACAACTCAAGCAGGAGATAAACCGCATAGCGACGACGACTCAGTTCAACAAAAAAAAGCTCCTGGACGGGGGTTCCGACGCGCTCTGGTCGGTGAGCGAACTTGGGGTGTGGATAAACGTGCGGGGCGGGCTCACCAGGGTAGACCAGTTCGGCCAAACGCTCGTTACCGAGGGAAACTACAAAGTCGAGGTCACTGTCGTCGACGGCGGAACCGGGCAGGGCCTGAAGAGCAACATAATAAACGGATTGAACTTCTCGGGCCTGAGCGAGCTGAGCAACTTCATCGACGGGAACGGCGTCAGCATACTGGAGTTTCCGCAGACGCTGACGGTCTCGCTCGAAGGCGGAGGGAGCGCTTCGTTCGTCGTATACGGCAGCGACACTGTCGACACGCTGGCGTCGAAATTCTCAAAGGCCCTGTACGAATCCGCCGACCTGAAGCCGCGGCTCACCCAGGCGGCTCAGTTCTACAGAGTCGACCCCGACTGGCCCTACGACGATCTCGATCTCGACCCGATCCTATCCGGCCTGTCGTACGGAGGATGGCTGGAGGCGGCCGCCCAGCGGCTTTATGATATGTACGGCCTTCAGGGCAACGGCGGAACGCTCGAGATCAACTGGGGCAACTTCAACCACGAAAATATACACGCGACAGGCGGGGGGATCAACGGGCAGGATGGCTGGCTGAACTTCGAAAGAGAGAGCTTCCCGTATGGTTCTTTTTCCGACAGGCAGGTCGCGCACGAGCTGACCCACGTGCTCGCCGCCCTGGACCCCGGCATCGGCGCGGCCTTGAACAGCGATTTCGGCCGATGGATGTCGGAGGGCATCGCCGAGTACATCCACGGCGCAAACGACAAGGTGGCCATCAACGTCCTGGAATACGGCGCGGCCGCCATCCAGGCGGAGGCGCTCAGGATACTCGACGGGGGCACGCTCCCGGACTGCGATCCCATCAGTTACTCCGCCGAGTACCTCATGGTGAGGTATTTCGATAAAACTGCGAGCGGGACAGGCATAAAGGGCCTGCTCGGCTATTTAAGCACCCAGGGCTCCACAGTGTCTGGCAATGAGGAGGCTGCCATGGATGCGGCAATAGCGGCTTCGAGCGGCTACTCGAACTTGGCGGACTTCAGGGCCGCTATCGCCGACCCGGCATTTCTCGCCTTTATCAGCGCCGTCGCGGCCGAGGATCCAAACACCGACACCGGAGCGATCGGCGGATCTTATGCGTCAGGCGGCACTGCGTTGACTCCCGATAGTGTAATACCCCCGACGGGACCTCCCGCAGATGTGACAAACCCTCTGTCGGCTTATGGCTGGAGCAAGGTATTATATCCTCCTGTCCTGGAGGGGAACATCCGCCTCTACTCGCCGATCCCCGGGACGGCCGGGAGGATAACGGTGTCCGGCGACGAAAAGCTCCTGAACGCTCTCGGCTTCAACGAGATATCCGCCCCTACGGACACGGTCTATTCCATAACCATAACGGACGCGCACTCCGGCAAGGAGATCGCCAAGGACGTGCGGATAGGCGGAAGCACGATCATAGGCGTCCTGCACGAGAACATCGACATAATTCTGAAGAACAACTACGCTCTTTCCGCGCATGACGCAGCCATAACCGGCGCTCTCGGCATCTACTTCGCGGGCGGGAATAAACCGGGCGAGTTCATCGTCCACATCGCGGACAACTCCACGTTCCTGCAGATAGGCGCCAACGAGACGGAGGACATGGCGATAAATTTCGGCGACGTCCAGACGAAGTCGCTCGGGCTCCACAGGGTGAACCTGCTGGGCCGTGAGAGCGCCGTCCGCTCCATCACGATAATAGACAGCGCGCTCACGGAGCTGTCGCGCAGGAGGGCGCGGCTGGGCGCGTATCAGAACAGGCTCGAACATACGATAACAAACCTCACGGCGGCATCGACGAACACCAAGGCGTCCGAAAGCCGCATCAGGGACGCGGACATCGCTAAAGAGATGATCGATTTCACCAAGCTCAACATCCTGAGCCAAGCGGGAAATTTTATGATGGCGCAGGCAAACCAGCTTCCGCAGTACGCGCTCCAGCTCTTGAGATAGTTCATAGCGTCGAGCATGGCCCCGGCCCTCACAGCCCCAGTGTCTGTTGTTTCCAATCCTCATTCCGCTTGAAAACGATGGTAATTGAGGTTCCTCCTATCTTGACAATAACCTGCGGTAGGGGCATTATAAATACAGTATATAAAGAGGTTTCAGAAATAAATCATAATTAATCGTAATTGGCGAGCGCGGTTGCGGTCCGCGTTTTTATATTGAGGGGGGACTCCGGTATGAAGTTTTCACGACTCGCGATAGTCGTTTTGCTTTTTGTCTTTTCGCTTGTCGGGAGCGAGAGCCGCGCCGATGAAATGCGCGACGGGTATTACGCCGCCGAAGCGACCGATTATGACGCTGAAGGCTGGAAGGACTTCATCACCATTTATGTGTCCGACAACCGCATTGTGAATGTGGAGTTCAACGCGCGGAACAACTGCGGATTCATACGCTCCTGGGATCTGGATTATCAGCGTCACTTAAAGGCTGAAACAGGCATGAACACAGGGGAGTACGTGCGCGTCTATACTTACGAACTCATCAACCGGCAGGAGGCTGCCAAGGTACTTGTCCTGACTGGCGCGGAGCGGGCGCATAAGATTTTCCAGCTTCTCGCTGAGGCAGCCATCACACGGGCGAAAACCGGGGACAAAAGCATGGCGTTCGTCGACATGCCTGGGATCGGAGCTGGCAGCAAATAATGACTGAGCAACACTCACGAACCACAAGCGTCACCACGAAAATTCGCACCACCGTTCTGTTGATCATCATTATCCTGGCTGTCGGTCTGATGTCCGTCATGGGATTTTTCATGAACACCCTGACGGACAGCATCATGCTGGATACGCTCCAGCCGATGGCCAAAACGGCCGCCCAGAGCATCGAGGGAAACCTGCACACTCTTGCCGAGCGGTTTTTTATGATTCGGGACAACACGGTCATTTCATCTCCCACCTCCACGAAGCTTGAAAAAGAAAGCGCTCTGGGGAAGAGCCTCTCCGGCATAGAATTCACCTGGATAGGCATCTATGAATCAAACGGCAAGCTGCTCGCCGGGAGCGAGGAATGTCCGCGAAACATTTCCGGCAGGAAGTTGTTCGCGTCCATCAGGGCGACGAACAAACTGGTTATAGAGGATACCTCCATCGGTTTCAGCGGCCCGGAAATCACGATGGGCTTGCCCGTAAACGCCGTGGAGACAGGCGGCCGGGACGAAGATAAACCGGAGTATTATCTCGTTGGCGGCTACAATTACGAGGTCTTGAGCGACATCCTGCAAAATATCAATGTGGGCACCAACGGCACCGCCTTTATCATCAACAACCGTGGGCAGCTGATAGCGCACAGGGATGTGGACAAAGTGTTCGACAGGGAAGACGACAGCGAGAACGGTTTGGGGTTCGGCCAGGACGCGGAGTCCGTGCTCGTGCCCATGAAACAGGGGTTGACCGGTTCCATAGAGATCGACGGCATCGAGGGCAAAATGTTCGTCAGTTTTTCACCCATCAGAGGCACTCTGTGGTCCCTTGGCATCCAGGCTCCGCGCAGTGACTTTACCGCCGCAGCGATTCAGGCCCGAACGATCGGAACGCTGATTACCCTCGCGTCAATCGTGACCTTTTCCATTTTCCTGACCCTTTACATCCGAGGAATTCTTTCCGTCCCTCTCGGCGTCATCACCGACAGCGCGGAAAAACTGGCCGACGGGAAATTCGAAAATCTATTGCCGTCAAAAGTCGTCTACAGACGGGACGAAATTGGCCGGCTGGGCGCGACATTTCTCGCCATGTCCAATTCAATCCAGAATTTGATTCATGATATCGGCCAGCTTACCGGCGATGCAAGAGAAGGCAAGCTGGGAAACCGGGCTGACTATTCCGCGTATCATGGGGATTACAGCCTTATACTTTCAGGGATCAACGCTACTCTGGATGTGTTCTGTTCG
>JAITNX010000195.1 GCA_031290235.1 Synergistaceae bacterium
TGTTTTGAAGGGCTGATTTATCGCCAGGGGCCTAAAGGGTAAAGATTCCAAATTTATCGCCAGAGGCCTAAAGAGTAAAGATTCCAATTTATCGCCAGGGGCCTAAAGGGTAAAGATTAAAAAAAGCGGGAGGGCTTGAGTCATGAACGAAAAAAAAACAGGGGGATTTTATCTTACAACGCCTATCTATTACGTCAACGACGTGCCGCACATTGGCCACGCCTATACGACCATAGCCTGCGACGCGCTGGCGAGATGGCACAGGATGCGCGGAGACGTGACTCGGTTCCTGACAGGGGTTGACGAGCATGGCCAGAAGATAGAGCAGGCGGCTGAAAAACGCGGCATGACGCCGATACAGCTGTGCGACGAGGTCGTAATCAACTTCCGGCGCCTGTGGAAAGTGTTGAACATCTCTAACGACGACTTCATCCGCACGACGGAGGACCGCCATATCGAGGTGGTGCAATACTTCTTCAGCTCACTCCTTAAAAAGGGCGATATATACAAGGGGAGCTACGAGGGCTGGTATTGCGTCCCATGCGAGACCTACGTGCCGGAGGGACAGATAGGTGATGATCATCTATGCCCTGACTGCAAGAGGCCTCTAACGAGGATGTCGGAGGAGAGCTACTTCTTCCGCCTGTCGAAATATCAGGACGCGCTGATAAAACACTACGAGGAGCGCCCGGACGCCATAATGCCCCGCGCCCGCTACAACGAGGTCATGAGCTTCATAAAGAGCGGCCTGCAGGACCTCTCTATCTCGCGCACCACCCTCAAATGGGGCATACCTGTGCCGGGGGATGAGCGCCACGTCGTTTACGTATGGCTCGACGCCCTCATAAACTACATCTCGGCCCTCGGCTACCCAAAGCCGGGCGAGCTGTGGGAGACGCACTGGCCCAGTGTAAGACACATGGTCGGCAAGGACATAATCCGCTTTCACGCCGTCATCTGGCCGGCGATACTCATGGCCATAGGGGCGAACCCGCCGGTGCGGGTCTTCGCTCATGGGTGGTGGACGGTGGAGGGCGACAAGATGTCAAAGTCCAAGGGCAACGTCGTCGATCCGTTCGAGATGGCGGCCCTCTACGGCACGGACGCGTTCCGCTACTTCGTGCTGCGGGAGGTGCCGTTTGGAAACGACGGCGACTTCTCCGAATCCGGCCTGATGCACAGGATAAACTCGGACCTCGCCAATGACATGGGCAACCTCCTGAACAGGACGCTACAGATGATAGAGAAGTACAGGGACTCCCGCCTGCCGGCCGACTCGGCGCTCGATAGGGCGAACAGCCTGGACGATACGCTGCGGGACCTGGCCATAAAGACGCTCGGGGACATGGATTCCGAGATGGATAACTTCGCCCTCGACTCTGCGCTCAAGACGCTCTGGGTTCTCGTCGGGGCCGGCAACAAGTACATAGACGACACCGAACCGTGGAAACTTGGCCGCGAGGGGTCTGGAGACAGGCTCGACGTGGTGCTTCGCACTCTCTGGGATGCGCTGCGCCTCTCCGCAATCCTCGCGTACCCGTTTATTCCCGATACGGCTCAGAGAATATGGCAGCAGCTTGGCCTGCCCGGCGAAGTCTCCGGCGCTGGACACCAGAGCTGGAGATGGGGCAAAACGGACTCGCCAGTGACGGTGAAAAAGGGCGATGTCCTCTTCCCGAGGCTTGACGCGGCCAAGTGGGGCGAGGAAAAAGCCGCCCGCGACGAGGCGAAACAGGCCGCGCTGCGCGGGGAGTCCGGCGCGCCCGCGCCACAGGCTGAAAAGTTTGCGCAGATAGGGATAGATGACTTTAAAAAGCTGGAGATACGCGTAGCGAAAATCGAAAAGGCCGAGCCTGTGGATAAGGCCGATAAGCTCTACAAGCTGTACCTCGACCTTGGGTTCGAGAAGCGCGTCATAGTATCCGGCATCCGCGAGTTCTACAAGCCGGAGGAGCTTGTCGGCAAAAAAATCCTGGTGCTCTGTAACCTGAAGCCTGCCAAGTTCCGAGGCATAGAGAGCCGAGGAATGCTCCTTGCGGCAGAGGCGAACGAGAGCGGGCGCGACCTGATATCGCTCGCCGCAGTCGACGATGATTTCCCGGTCGGAGCGCTGGTACACTAAATTGGTATGACGATCATGAACAATGAAAACAAAAGCGTGAGGCTCTTCGACTCGCACTGCCACCTCAACATGAAGGAGTTCCATGGCGACCTGGAGCCCGTCCTGGAGAGGGCCAGGGTCGCTGGTGTCGCGCGTCTGCTGCTGGCGGCATGCGACGAAATATCGAGCCGTGACGTGCTGCGCCTGGCCGGCGGAGAGAACGGGTCCGGCGTGGAGATATGGGCGTCGGCCGGGGTTCACCCGCACGACGCCGCGACAGTGGCGTCCGGCCTCCCGGAGGAGCTGACCGACCTCTCGTCCAATAAACACGTCCGCGCCATTGGCGAGATCGGTTTGGACTTCTACTATGACAATTCACCGAGGGCAACGCAGGCCGACGTTTTCGAGCGCCAAATAAAGTGGGCTTTGAAGGCCAGGAAACCCATACTGGTTCACCTTCGCAGTTCGGCAAACAGGGGGGACGGCGACGCTTATGCGAACGCGTTCGCGATAATGAAGCGGTCCGGCGCGTCGGAGTGCGGCGGCGTCATTCACTGCTTCTCGGGTGAGAAGCGCGACGCGGCGACCGCTCTCGACATGGGTTTTTACATATCGTTCGCCGGCCCGATCACATACCCAAAGGCCGCCTCGCTGCGCGAGGTATCCCAATACGTCCCCATAGACAGAATCCTCTGCGAGACCGACTCCCCATACCTCGCCCCCCAGAGCCGCAGGGGCAAGCGCAACGAACCGGCCCTGGTCCGCGAAGTATACGAGACAGTGTCAATGACGAGGGGCATCGCCCTGCCCGAGCTGGCTGAGGCTGTGTGGGAGAATGCTGAAAGGCTTTTTTTAAGGAATAATACGGTATAGACATGCGAGAGGGACCGGCCCGAAAGCCGGCCCCTCTCAGCTGTCTGCGCATTTTTTTAACCGATTCGCTTAATTGGGATATGCTCGCACAGGATATACCCGCATCTGGAACATCATAAACACCCAAATGGAACGCGAAGCGATATTTAATCGTCCTTCTTGCGAAGGAGGACCAACGCGCAGGCTGTGGTCACGGACAGTGCGCCAAAGCCCGTGTTGCAACCGCCTCCGCTGCTGCCGCCGGAGGTTCCGCCATCGACAGGGGGGGTGGGCGGCAGATCGGGCTGCTCTGGCTTGTCGGGCTGGCCACTGCCGTTGCCTGTCACGTTATGCCTGCTGGCGAGCGTTCCCTTGTAGAATGGATTGCTGTCAGGCCCGCTCTCGAACGAGATGCCATAAAGCCCGTCCGGCAGTTCGCTGGTATCGACGCTGAAAATGGTCTTTCCGTTCTTCGCCTGGAAGCTTCCAGGCAGGGTGACGATATCGCCATCCTCGGCCCTGAGCGCTCTCATGCTGGGCTGTACGAGAACTGCCCGGAAGATGATCGCCGCGTCCTTGTGAATGAGCGTACCATCTGCCGCGAACACCAGGTTGTTGCTGTCCGCCTGCGGCGCATTGAGGAACTTCTCCTCGCTGTACGTGAGCGAGACCTGTGTCTTCGTCAGATCGACGCGCAACGGCGGTCTGGCGTCGTTGTAAACTATGATGAGGGTATTGCCGTTGATATAGACGGTCGCGACGCTGTCCGCGTCGGGCGCCTCAAACTCCGGCCCATAGTCATCACCACCGCCGGAACCGCCGCCGCCTCCTCCTCCGCCGCCACCGCCGGAACCACCGCCGCCGGTGTCATCGCTATGCCGTATATCAGTAAGGGTTGCCACAAGTCTGTTGTACTCGCTTACATTCGAGGTATTCGCGACGTCCTTGCTGAGTTCAACCTTCCAGGTAAGCGCGTTGCCGCTCTGATCGCTGCCATATACGGCAATGCTTTCGTCTAAACCGTGAGCGGTTAAAGATCCTTTTTCAGCGTCAATGAGGATGACTTTATCACTCACCGCGAGTTTAATACCGCCTGACACATTGATTTTCCCGATGCCGGCATTGGCCTGCGTTGCGCCGTTGCCGCCGCTCCCAAGCGTCACGCCCTCTTTTACCTTCAAGATGGGTTCGATGCTCGTTATCCCGGCCGGCAGATCAAAGTTCACGATCTGGAAGTTCTGCGCGCTTTTCACCGTCAATCCGTCTGCGGAAGAAGGAGAGACGTTCAGCGCGTTGCCTGTCACGAGGTCAAATTTTGATCTATCGTCAGTATATGTCTGTCCGCCGTACAAGGATACTTTTTCTAAATTACCAGCCATATTTGTAAGGTTCACGGTATTATGCGTGATATCGCCGCCCGTGCCATGCGTGCTGGAGCCGCCAGCGAGGATAACGGGTTCGTCATTTCCGCTCGTAACTGGAACCGAAAGCGTCACGGCATTGTGCTGCGCTTTACCATCGCCGCCTGAATCCGACGCCGCTCCGCCTACGATTTCATGAATGGTTCCTTCTACCCTGGAGATTGTCACCGTATTGTAAGACGCGCCTCCAAAGTTGGAATTACCGCCGTTGATGCGGCGCGGCCATTCAAATGTCCCTCCGTCGATCGTTACAATGTTATTATCCGCATTGCCTCCGTTAGCGCGGCCGCCGAGGGTATCGCCTTTCAGGGTTCCGCCTTTGATTGTCACAGTGTTACGCGCGGTATCCCCGTCATTGCCGCCGGTTCCCGTCTTCTCGTCTTTGCCTCGGACAAAACCGCCGTACACGTGGAAATTAATCGTTCCCCCGTCGATTGTCACATGGTTTTCTGAGGCGTCGCTCTTTTTGATGCCGCCATAGACGAAGCCGCCGTAAACGGCGCTGCTATTTTGCGAAGATCCTATATATTCAGCTCCCGCCCCAATGGTGACATAGTTGCCAGCGGCTTCCCCATTCAGCGTAATGCCTCCCATGACGGCTTTTTCGATAGCGCCGCTTTTTATTTCCACATGGTTGCCGGAAACCTTGATTGTATTTTCAGCTGATTCGCCGTGTTTTGGCCCGCTTATAGCTCCGGTTATGATATCCGGGTATTTTGGCGCATCTCCCGCTGAGAGGTTTTTTTTGACGACTGTTACCCAATTGCCGTTATTATATTTGTTGGACCACTGTGAATCCTCGTTCCCCGGAAAAAAGGATTTGCCCATTGTTATGCCGGCTTGAGGATACAATATATCCTTGACCCAATCAGGCAAATTCGTTCCCAGATTAGCGAGCTGACCGCCATGTTGTATGTCAACCCCATCTACATCCCCCGCCAATGCCCCGCCGTACGTGAACGCGATGACAACGCTGATCAGTGCCGCTATCACTATCGTCTGCCATGCCGCGTTTGTTTTTACCTTACTCATTTTGGAAACCCCCTTTGATTTCAAATCGGTATCAGAATGGCGCCATGTCGCTAAATACCGTGAGCAAATTCATCACCCCTTCCAGCCCAAGAGTGGGTTTGCATCAAAATGTAATGAATTACAGTTAATTACATGCTATATTGTCGAAATAACAGCTATATGCAAATAATAAATACATTTATACGCTAATAACTTTTGCCGGTCAAGTAAATATTACGCTGATGGCCTCCGTCGATATGCGTATATCGTTTTCTTGAATACCAATTTGAAATCGAAGGCCTGAAGGGTAAAACGTAAAAACCAGGTTATGCCCTCGTTTAGGTCAGCCGATTTAGGCAGGCTGGAGACGAAAAAAGACCCGGGTTATTTGCCCGGGCCTTCCTGTGTTTTTTGCGTTTGATGCCATTTCGCTTAATTGAGATATGCCCGCACGGGATATACCTGTATCCGGAACATCATAAACACCCGTATGGAACGCGAAACGGCATGAGCTTATCCTTGAGAATTCAGCAACCGTCCTGGGGGCGCCGGATCGACGAAGACACCCAGATGCGACTCGACCAGTTTTTCGGGATCGTCCGCCATCTTCCTGATAGCCGTAATAATTTCCTCAAACTTCATCTCCAGTTTCGTGAATTGCTCCGCGTCCTTCGGAAATTCTTCCGGGGTCTCAGGTTCAATAGCGGGAGCTAGAGTCTCTTCCGTCTCCTTTATCTCCCTGGTCGCCCTAATGCCATATTTCTCAAGGTTTTCGAACCATACTTCTTCCCAACCGGCGTCAGATATGGCTCTTCTCTTTCTTCCCTTGCTCCCGATGCGATTTGCGGCATCTACCGCGCTAATCGCCTCTACGGACGGCTCGACGAACGGTCTGTTCACAGCAACCACCTCCCCTTTGCCCCGAACGCACCGCCGAAAATATAGCTATGTATTTTCTTTATCGGCGTTGCATTGGGCAACCTGTAGTGTGAACACAACTGGCCCGTCGTAAATAGTCCTCAAGACTCTCCTATAACGCCCATCCGGACCCTCTCCGTCTCGCGGAAACCGCAGCGGAGATACATCGGACGGCCCGAGGGCGTCGCTAACAAGCTAATTTTATCATATCCATCCATGAGAACCAGCCGAACTAAAAAATTTATGACCGACATCCCGAGTCCCCTCCGCCGGAACTCAGGACGGGTTGAAATGTAGTATATTCCAGCGCTGTCACAGGTTTCGCATAGAAGCCCGGTTGAGGAGATCACTGGCGGCGACTCCTCGTTTTCCCTCTGTTTTACGGCGTACAGCCGCACACCGCTTGCGCAAAACAACTTTCGGGCGTATCTCTTAAAATTTTCAGGCGCTGGTTCGCCGGAGTCAAATCCATACCAGACGGCGTCGGCCCAATCGCGAATCTCTTCGGGACCGCTCAGCTCATAAGGCTCGTTTTGCGTCTCCGGCGAGGGAGATTTCATGGCGTCAGTCGGCGCAGTCATGCCGTAATATGTCCCCTCCCACCTCGCTCCGGCCATATCCAGCTCACGCGAGGCGTCCTCCGGAACCCCTGGAAATATGGGCCAGACGTGCGGGCTGTCCGTCTCCGCGAAGAAGGCCAGCGCATCGTGAACGGCTTGCCTGGCCGTGCCCTCATCTATGCCGGGAGCGAGCAGCGCGTAGTTTTCGTGGGCGGAGCCGGTCCCGCTGTCGCAGCAGACGCAGCCGTCCGTCTCCAGGAATCTCGACGAGTCCATGGCGCCGACCAGCCTGACCAGCGACCGCAGATTCAGCAGAACGGATTGTCGCCCCGCGTCGCTGGGGGAAAATTTTTTTGCGTTTGACATTGCGGCAGCGGCCCCCTCATTTGATTTCAAATTGGCATAAAATAGGACTTTGCGCTTTCAACCAGGAATGACGCCAGCTTGCGCGGACGCCAGTGTTCCGGCACGCAGGGCATCAAGTTG
>JAITNX010000113.1 GCA_031290235.1 Synergistaceae bacterium
ATGAGCGTCGAATCGCACAAAGTTTTCGAATCCGAGCGCGGCTGCTGCCCCAACGCCCGTGATAGAGCGAAGATAGCGAATCAGGTGTATGAACTCGCCGTCGAGTGCGGAATAAGCTCGGTCTTCAAACTCGATATAAAAAGCGATGTCATCAAAACGCTGACGAGGCTCAATCGGATCAAAAACGCAGACGCCAGCGCGGACGCCATAAAACCGCCCGAAATCCAGCGTGTCAAAGCCGAGGGCGCTGGGCAGGAGGAGCGGACATAATCACCGAACTCGGCTTAGTGAAATGAAAAAACGGCGGGAGGCAAAGAGAACGAACCTGAGGTTTTGGGAGGACAGTAAGATATTGACTCCAGCCGATCTTTGATGGATACTTCTCATGGGAATAGTGACCAAATTAAACATATCTAAAAAGACTCATGCAAACCCAAGGGAGGGTATCTATGTGGAAAACGTATTCTTGAAAGCTCAAAGTCATAATAATTTTGTCTGGGAAAATCTTGGAGATATCAAAGAGGGGCGCGGCGATCTTGGCGAGGAGATGCCTGTTTTGGTTTATCGTCTTATGCAGTACACCATGCTGGATGTCTTGAGCAAGGCCTACGGAGGAGAGCAGGCCAACGAGCATTTCCGCGCGGCCGGTTTTCTCGCCGGAACGGAATTTGCGCGCAACACTCTGGATCTGACAGTGGATTTCGATACGTTTGTCTCGGACCTCCAGAAGTCCCTTGAGACCCTCAAGATCGGAATCTTGCGCATGGAGGCCTTCGACACCTCGACCGGCAACATTGTCCTAACTGTGGGACAAGATTTGGACTGCAGCGGTTTGCCAGTCACGAACGAGAACGTCTGCAACTACGACGAAGGTTTCATCGCCGGGATACTGGAGGCCTATACTGGCAAGAAATACGAAGTGCGCGAGGTAGATTGCTGGGCGAATGGAGACCGGGTGTGCCGTTTTAACGGGGTCGCCAGTTAGGGGCCAAACGATAAAATCTCGTTTTTGCGATTTAATCTGCGCTTCCTTAGGTCATATCGCCGGAATAGTAGGTGAAGAATGGATAAGCCTGTCGAGGAAGTATTGTTTGAATATCTGCGCGACGTCTTATACAGCCCGGCTAAAGCCGAATTGAATGTGGATTTGTTGCCGGATATTTTCCAGGATTTCGGGAAGGGACTTTTATACTTTGTAGAGTGCGTGAAGGAGACCACTACCCTGGCAAAATCCCTCTCAAAGGGAGACCTGAACGGGCAATGGCCCTCAAAGGGCAATGACCTGGCGGCTCCACTGAAAGCTCTGCACGCCACTCTCAAACATCTGACCTGGCAGACTCAGCGGGTTGCCAGTGGGGATTATAAGCAGCGCGTGAGCTACATGGGCGAGTTTGCCGAGGCGTTCAACGCCATGATTGTGCAGCTTGACCAGCGAAGGCAGGCCCTCCTGGACGAAATTGAGAGCAGCCGCAAGAAGACGCTTGCCCTGGCGCAGAGCAACAGTCTGTTCGAGGCGGTTACGGAGCAGATTGCGCAATGGATAGTGGTCATGGACAGGAGCGACGGGGACTGGCTGTCTTCCAATCATGAGGCCGCCAACATACTGGCCAGTCCCTGGTGCGAGACCCAGTTGCGCCGATGGATGGGAACTCAATCCGACGTAGCGCTCGGAGATGATAAACGCGCCACGGAACTCGAGCTGCCCAAAGGCGACGGTATTCAATATTTTTCCGTTGCGATATATCCATTGCACTGGTACGAACATGACGCCCTGGCGTTTGTGTTCACTGATATCAGCTCCGAAAAAGAGCGGCTTCAAAAGCTAGAAAATGTCGCTTACCGTGATACGCTGACAAAGGCGTATAATCGCCACTACGGCATGGAGATGTTGAATAAATGGCTAGAGGAAGGCTCCTCGTTCATCATCTGTTTCATCGACATGGATAACCTGAAATATGTCAACGACAAGTTCGGCCATGCTGAGGGCGATAAGTATATTTTGTGCGTAGTTGAAACGCTGCGCGATTTTTCGTCCGACGCGATAATCTTCCGCCTGGGTGGGGACGAGTTTATGCTGCTGGCTCAAGGTTGGACCATTACCGCTGCCGAGACGCACCTGGAAAAGCTGAGGGACTGCTTGATCCGCTATAACGACGAGCCAGACGCTTTCTACAATCACAGTATGAGCTATGGCGTCGTCACTGTAGACGCAAGCAATGCCATGTCGGCGAGCGAGCTGCTTGGCATCGCGGATGAAAAAATGTACGAATATAAGCGCGCGCACAAAATGCAGCGTCAGAACACCGCAATATAACGAACGCTCAAACCGTCAAACCTCTTCTTTTAACCGAGAAAGCTATAATATCAATTTGAAATCAAAGGCCTGAAATGTAAAGCGTAAAAACCAGGTTATGCCAAGGTGGTATTGTGATGGAGTCCTTTGAAACGATCAAGTGGATATCGAATGAAAAATCGAGATATTTCAAGCGCGCCGGAGTGAGAGGCGCGGATATAACCGCTTTTGGGCCGGAGGAGATTTCGTATGCAAGGGAGTTCCACTCTACCATCACTGGTTATACTCCAACTCCTCTGCGCAAACTGGATGGTTTGGCGCGCATACTCGGAGTTCGAGCCGTGTATGTGAAGGACGAGTCATACAGGTTTGGGCTAAACGCCTTTAAGGTGCTTGGCTGTTCCTACGCTATCGCCAAGTATCTTTCTTGCCGTCTGGGCATTGGCATATCTGATCTGCCGTACGATGTCCTGACCGGGGACGCGGTGAAACGTAAACTCGGGGACGTGACGTTCGTGACGACGACAGACGGCAACCATGGCAGGGGAGTCGCTTGGACGGCTCGCGTACTTCGTCAGAATGCGGTCGTCTACATGCCAAAGGGTTCGTCGATGATGAGGTTCGACGCCATCGCGGCAGAGGGTGCATCCGTCGCGATCCGCTGCGTGAACTACGACGAGTCGGTTCGCCTCACAGCGGCTGAGGCGGACGAGAAGGGCTGGGTAGTGGTGCAGGACACGGCGTGGGAGGGATATGAGGACATTCCTCTGTGGATAATGCAGGGATATGGCACAATGGCGAGCGAGGCAATGGAACAACTGAACGCCTACGGAGACCCGACGCCTACGCACGTATTTATACAGGCAGGAGTCGGATCGCTGGCCGGGATGGTACATGGCTTCTTCCGCGCTCACTTCCCAAAAAATCCCCCGAAGATTGTAGTGGCCGAGGCGAACAGGGCCGACTGTTTCTACCAATCGGCGCTGGCAGGAGACGGCATGCCGCACGCTGTGACGGGGGACCTGGATACTTTTATGGCCGGGCTAGCGTGCGGGGAGGCGAACACCATAGCTTTCGGCATACTGCGAGACTATGCGTCGGCGTTCGTTTCATGCCCTGATTATGTTGCGGCGCGAGGCATGAGGATCCTGGGCAATCCCTTGACGGGCGACACATACGTTCGGTCCGGCGAGTCCGGGGCAGTTACAACCGGGCTGCTCTCGTTCATCATGCAGGACAACTCTTTGAGTCCGCTGCGCGACTCTCTCGGGCTTGGCTCGGACTCGTCAGTCGTCCTGTTCAGCACGGAGGGAGACACGGACCCAGAAAGGTATCGCAGCGTCGTTTGGGATGGGGCGTTTCCGACGCACGGAGTGATGAAACAAGGGTGAGGCGTGAGTTAGTTATTGCACATCCGGAATCCGCCCCGTAAACAACAACCAATATACCAGAATAAGCGCCGCAAAGATAACGATTGCCATCGCCATAAAAAATATCCTGGCGTATTCGCGCCCTAAGATGTCGGTGGCCCTTATTCCTCCCCAACTCCGCATGAGCCAATCGTCGTCCCTGTACGCGCGGTAGAATTGAAGAACCGTCCCTGGCATACCAACTCCGGCAAGGATGATTATTTGCCATTTAGCCGACACTTTGCCGCTCATGAACAGGAGATAAACAGTTACAATGGCCGCCGCTAAAGCCACAAATTGATATATGACCCTCAACCGCGCCAGCTCGTCGTCTATGTACACGAAAAAATAGGTATATAACGCTCTTATCGTGACCATAACCGTCACGATGATTATTGCCGACGTAAAAGACATTGCTGCGAGACCTCCTCGCGGTTTTTGTAACCCAATATTTCTTAGGGTGAAAATCTTACCCTCGCAATATCGGCATGACTACAGCATATATGATTACGCACACCACCGCCAAACAAAATACGCAGGTCACGGTCTTTATCAACCTAAAATACCATCTGTACCAGGAGGGACAAGCGGAGCTCTTCACCCACGCATAAAACTGCTGACGGCGGATACCTGCCATCAGCGCAAAGATGAAAACCAGCAGCAGTTTGACATAATGCGGCGTGAGAAATACCCCCGCGCCATGCGCGGCACACAAAAAAAATATCGCCGCGGGCAACGCGTAGAATACTATAGAGCTTATTTTTATTTCGAATGTACCATCCCTTATCTGC
>JAITNX010000094.1 GCA_031290235.1 Synergistaceae bacterium
ACCCACTTGCCCCCTCGACGACGGTAATGGCCGACCTCTCCGAGATGACCGATCGGGTCCTTCGCAGTTTCGAGACGAGCATAAAATCAAAGGGAATAAATCTCCAGTACGAACACGAGCCGTGCGAGGCATATGTAGACCCCGACAAATTCGGACAGGTCATATTCAACCTCGTCTCGAACGCCGTCAAGTACACAAACCCTGGCGGAAATATAAAAATCAGCACCCGTAACAGGGGCGACAGGGCGGTATTCTCGATAACTGACGACGGCATAGGAATACCGGACGATGACATACCCCACATATTCGACTACCTCTACCGCGCGGACGAGTCGAGGACCAGGGACTCCGGCGGAAATGGGATAGGTCTTTCGGTCGTGAAGGCGGTAGTCGAAGCCCACGGCGGAAATATTGGCGTAAAGAGCATCCCGGGCGCCGGGAGTTCCTTCACCGTTGATGTAGCACGGCAGCCTTCCTAATTTTCGTTTACGGCCAGCTTCAGATGCTCCGCTATTGGCCGCTATGCCGTCAGCACCGACAGCGGCACGACGTTGACGCCGTCCAGTCTGCGGTACGCAAAGCCGTTGCCGGTAATTACGGTCAGCGTGGCGGGCGCTTTCGCCTTTTCCGTATCGATTTTGGCGGCGAATTTCAAAAGATTATTCGCTGCTTCGTCAGCAGCGCCAGTTCCGAGCTTGATTTCAAACCCGCCCCAAGTCCCGTCCGCGTATTCGACGACGGAGTCTATCTCAAGCCCCCGTGAGTCGCGGTAGTGGAACACCTTGCCGTTACCCGTGTCCGCGTAAATCCTCAAGTCCTTTATGGCGAGGGATTCAAACAATCTTTTTTGGTAGTCCAAAATGCTGTCACCTCGCTGTTCCCAGACAGCATATCATACCATCCGCTAAAATAGGATTGTTTTATCCGCTAAAATAATAGGCCTTTCGGTCGTGAAGGCGGTAGTCGAAGCCCACGGCGGAAACATTGGCGTAAAGAGCATCCCCGGCGCCGGGAGTTCCTTCACCGTAGAGGTGGCGCGGGAAGGGTAAAGCGTAAAAAAAACAGACCATGCTATTGTTCCTGTTATTATTGCATATTTTTCCAAAAAAACTTCCAAATCCAGCCAATTTTACGCTGTTAGGGTTATAATGTGCGCGATAATGTTATTTATCCGATTTTAGAGTTGAAATGGGGGCTGAGTTTGCATTGGGTATTTTTGACGCGCTGGGGCAAACCGCAAACTTGAGGCAGACAAAACTCGGCTGGATAAGGACTGCGGCTTCGGAGCATCTCGCGATAATCCGCAACTCTCTTACGCTGATGCTTCCGATTGTCATTGCGGGCGCTTTTGGCATCCTCATCAATAATTTCCCCATCAGCGGCTATCAGGCGTTTATGAAGCTGCGGTTCGGCGAGAACTGGCGCTTCTTCGGCGCTCATATATGGAATGGGACGCTCGCGGTGCTGTCGCCGCTGACCGTATTTGCGATAGGCTTTGGCATGGCCGAAAGGTATAGCTCCAAATGTCCCCTTGAAGTCGTCTCGCCCGCCATAGGCGGGCTTGTCAGCTTCTGCTGCCTCATGGTGATGGTGGAGCCTCTGCAGGCGACGTTCGCGGCGCCGTACGCGTGGCTTGGCATTCACGGCCTTTTTCTCGCGATAGTCTGCGGAATAGTCTCCTCCTGGCTGTTCCTGGGACTGTATCGCCTCAAACTTCTGAGGGTGCGGTATTTCTCGGAGGATGCCGGGGACTCGGTTACCGTCGCCTTTTCGAGCCTCGTGCCAGGGGTGCTAACGATATGCGCGTTTGCCATCTTCAAGACCATAGCGGCGCACGCCGGAGTGAGCGATGTCCACGAGCTGATATACGACGCCATCTCCGCGCCGTTCAAGGGGATGGGCAATAACCTGAGTACAGCTCTCATCTATAACCTGGCCAGACATATTCTTTGGTTCTTCGGCATACACGGTTCCAACGCGCTTGAACCCGCCATGACAGAGCTATACGACAGCGCGATGATGGCCAACGAGTTGGCCGAAGCCGCCGGCGAGCCTCTGCCCTACATACTCACCAGGTCTTTTTTTGATACCTATGTTTCAATAGGGGGGGCTGGCGGCACCCTTTCGCTCATCATCGCTCTGCTGTTCACCAGCCGCGCCGGCGGACTCAGGAGGATAGCCCAGATATCCCTGATCCCCGCGTTATTCAACATCAACGAGACGATGCTTTTTGGACTGCCCATAGTGCTGAACCCGACGTACCTCGTTCCGTTCATAGCCATTCCGATTATCACTACCGTGACGTCGTACATGGCTGTGTCGTTTGGAATGGTACAGGAAACCGCGGCTCAGGTACCATGGACGACGCCTGTGATCGTAGGCGGGTATATCTCGTCCGGAGGGCTGACTGGCAGCGTCCTTCAGCTCATAAATCTCGCGATAGGCGTCGTCGTCTATCTGCCGTTCGTCCATGCGGCGAAGGCCGCGCAGCGGCAAAAATTCAAGGAGGGCTTTGGCGAGCTGATCGAGGCCGCCGGCTCCTATGGCGACGGAATTGTATCGCTCGTTGGGCATCGCGGCGATATCGGACGTTTTTCGAGAGCGCTGGCGAACGACCTTCTCGGAGTCCTCGACAGAAAAGAACTCTTTCTGGAGTATCAGCCGCAGGTCGACTGCAGGACTGGCGCCGTAGTCGGAGTCGAGGCGCTTGTACGATGGAGGCATGGGCGCATTGGACGGATACCTCCGTCGCTTTTTATACCCATCGCCGAGGAGATCAGATTCATCGGGGATATAGGCCTGTGGGTGTGCGACGAGTCATGCAGGCAGATCATGGAGTGGCGCGCCCTTGGCCTCACGAAGACGGTGATGTCGTTCAACGTATCGGTGAGACAGCTCGACGATCCGGACCTGCCGGAGAAGATAGGGAATATAATCCGAAAACATGGCGCGGTCCCCGAATACCTAAAGATGGAGGTGACGGAGTCCACTGGGTTCAGTTCCGACGTGGAGCACAACCTATTGCTTCAGGAGATGCGGGGGATGGGACTCAAGGTGGCAATAGACGACTTTGGCATGGGGCACAGTTCCCTGGTCTACCTCAAGCGGTTTCCTGTGGCCACGCTGAAGCTGGACGGTTCTCTCGTGCGCGACGTGACTGTGAGCAAGATCAGCTCCGACATAATATCGTCCGTAAGAGGCCTGTGCGGGACGCTGGATATAGAGATGCTGGCCGAGTTCGTCGAGACAGAGGCTCAGGCCGTCACATTGAAAAATCTGGGCTGTTTCATATTCCAGGGCTATCTGTACAGCCCGCCTCTGCCGCCTGGCGAATGCGCGGCCGCGATCAGGTGCGGATTCAGGACTTTTTAGGCTCTCTGGGGGCCATGGGCCGAACTTTTAGTTTCCCATGCGCTTGACATAGCTTGAGAAGTAACTAAAATCACCATAGGTATAATGTAATAATTTGCGGGGCGCCGTGCGCGGCGCTCTGTGTTCTTATCGAGAGCGGCTGAGGGAACTGGCCCTGTGAAGCCCGGCAACCTGTTGGCGCGACCGCGCGGACGTGGTGCCAAAACCTTCGATCAAATTTGGTCGGATGATGAGAAGCGGATAATGCGAACCGCCCTCGTCGTCGTAGGGTGGTTTTTTTGTTTTTATTTTTTTATAATGTATTTTTGATATAGAGAGAAAGTTTTGAGCCTGGAGGTATCGACTTTGTCAGAATGTGGTGGAATTAATGAAAAAATAGGACTTGTCAGGATCGAAAAATTGAACCTCGACTCCGGTAAGGTGCTGCATGATGTGGAGCAGGCGTATGCCATGTATGGAGATCCGAGCGACGACTGTTCAAATGTCGTCATGATATGCCACGCGCTGACGGGAAGCCACCATTTGGGAGGCCCGGACGTTCCGGGGCTGCCTCCGGGGTGGCTGGGTCCGCTATTGGGTCCCGGCAGGGCGCTGGACACGAGCCGTCTGTGCGTTATATGCGTCAACAACCTGTGCAGTCCCTATGGAAGCTCGAGCCCAATGAGCGTCAACCCTGAGACGGGAAGGCCCTGGGGTATGGCGTTCCCGGTCGTTACGCCAAGGGACGTGGCTCGCGCGCAGGCAGACGTTCTCGACAGCCTGGGCATAAGAAAGGTAGCGCTCGTTCTTGGCGGCTCGTTCGGGGGAATGGTGTCCCTGGAGATGGCGCTCAGCTTTCCGGACTTGGTTGAGCGCTGCGGCGTGATAGCCGCCCCGGCAAGGCTCTATCCCCAGGCCATAGCGTTCAACGAGGTTCAGCGTCAAGCCATAGTTTCGGATCCGGACTGGAAGGGCGGCGATTACTATCCGGGCCCGGGGCCGGCCAAGGGTTTGGCTACGGCCAGGATGCTGGCCATGATAACATATCGCAGCGAACAGAGCTTCGCGGGCCGCTGGATGCGGGGAATGTCGGAGGGTGGTCCAGAGTCGCACGAATGGGGCGCCAAGTTCAAAGTGGAGACGTACCTGGAGCATCACGGGACGGAACTCGTCTCGCGCTTTGACGCCAACTGCTACCTGTATACCACGAGGGCCATGGACATGCACGACGCGGCGGCGGGCAGGGGAAGCCTCGAGGAGGCTTTTTCAAGACTCAATGGCAAGGGCTTTCTGGCGGTGGGAATATCGAGCGATATCCTGTTCCCGAGCTGGCAGGTGATGGAGGCCGCGCGTTACGCCGGAAAGGCCGGAGCGCGCGCCGATTACGAGGAGATAGAGAGCGACAACGGGCACGACTCATTCCTGATCGACTTCGATCAGCTTGACGAGATATTGAGGTTTTTCTTCAAGCAGGAGCATATATGAATTCGCCGTCTGGTTTCACGCGTTCATTTTCAGCCTTGTCCCTAAAGCGCGCGGGACTGTGGACTTTTTTTAACTGGTAAACGAGTGACTTTTGGCCTATTGTTTAAAGGCCTTTTGTGTTATATTATTGGGGCGTTGGGTACGGGATATATGATTGTTACTAATTAAGGGATACTGGATACGTAAAATCATTGACTATAATGGTCGAGCGGGGGGGTAGAGAAATGGCCTTCAATGTACGCAGACAAGGGTTTTCGTTGGTAGAATTGATGCTCGTCGTCATATTTATGGGGATCTTGGCGGGCGTTCTGATGCTGAACATGTCGAGCAGCAGTGTCGTGGACTCGAGGAGCGAGGCGAGGAGGCTGGAGGCTGCGCTGCAATCCTTGAAATCAGCCTGGATTTCATACTATGCTGATAAACACGTGCTGCTCGGAGTCCCGGCTACCACAACTACGTCTTACGCGGCGAGCAGTTCCGTCGTAAAGGATTTGGAGCGGTACTCCGACAGGGACCTGACGGAGGATATCAGGAGGTACGGCGGCAGCCTGGCCATAAGAACCAAGCCGGGCGACACTCCCAGTGGAGGTGTGACCATGGTTTATCTGGGTTTCAGCGGCGCGTGGGACCTGGGTATGAACGAGGAGTCCATGAGAACGATGCAGCAGTTTATCAAGAACAGCGGCATGAATTTTGTAAGTTCGATAACGACAAACCCCGCAACCCCCTTTGACGTTGGACATACCGCGGTTATGGTAAGGGTGAAGTGACCATGCGAAATATCGTGAAAAGAGGCAGCGGCGAGCGCGGCGAACGCGAAAAAAATATAGCTGGAGCCAGACCCGGTTCCTCCATGGTCGAACTGGTAATAGCGATAGTCGTGCTGGGCTTTGTATTGCTGGGTATAATGTCGGGAGTCCTGATAGCGAGGAGTTCCGTCACCTATAAGGAGTACGAGAACGCCAGGCAGGTCGGCCTGATGGTCCTCGAAAGCATAGAGGCCATTCGTTTCGATCAAATAAAGACCGTAGGGGTGTCCCGCTACAACAATACGTCGTTCGGTGGTTTTAACATAAAGGTCGGCGCCAGGTCCACGGATATATCGCCGGATCTGATGCTGGTGACAGTGAGCCTGGACATGGCGGATAGCGCTTCTCGTTTCAACGCGATGACCTTGGTGAGGGAGGTGAGCAGCAGTGGCTGGCGAAACGTCGGAAGTACGGGGGACTAGAAGAGCGATGCGGCGCGGAGGCTTCTCCCTCATAGAGATGCTCATAGTGATTATGATGATGGTTATCGTCGTAGGAGTTACCGCGTCTTTGCTGGGGGGGTTCGCGGCCCTGTTCGAAGCCACGACGGACCAGTCGGTGGCGAGGCGAAGAGCGCAGATGGTCTTCAATATATTGAAGACCCCCATTCAAAACGCCGGAATTGGCCTGCCTGACTTCGACATGGGATATTATTTCACTGCCGGTACACCCCCAGACACGATGCCCCCGGTGCTCAGCTGGGATTCGGTAGTCGGTTCCATAAGCAGATCGACGAAACGCGGCAACGCGCTCAGGGTGCTCTACTCGATTCCGTCTGGAGTCAAGAACCTCCATGCCGACGGCGCGGCGTCCGGGACCCTGGTCGATACTTTCAGCGGAAATGATAGCGATCCGTCGTTTCCCCTGCCGGGTAACGCGTCGAAAACAGCTACGCTTGTGTTGTCGAAAGGCATCTCCCAGGACACTCTTAACCCGAACGGGATACGGGCGGGCGCGCGTGAAGTGGGGGCATTCATAACGTTTCCAGGGATCGATATGCGCCCGCTGTTTGTCTCGGCATTACAGGATTCCGGAACAAAGGCGGTCGTCCATGGTAAAATTCCGAGGAGCCTCGACGAGGGGGTTTTCTACCCTAACACGATATTGCCATACCACGACTTATATTTGGTCAGGGCTGGAGTGGCTTATGTCGACGACAACTCGAACTTTGTCTTTCTCGACGTGACTAATAGCTCGACGCTAGACCCTGCGACCAGCGGCACATTTCCGAACGCGTCGGCTATCACGTTCTCAGGGTTCAGGGTCGAGGGCATAAGGGCCGTGAGCTTTGACGTCGATCCGGACGGACGCTATGTGCAAGTTTGGGTGTTGGCGGAGGGCGATATCGCCGACGCTACGAGATCGCAAAGCGCCGCCGCCATCAACGCTATCAGGCAGCGATGGGGAAGCATTGTGTCGACCGACAGCAGCAGGGTGCTTCACTACGAAGATTTCTTCATGACGTGGAGAATACGGAATCTGCAGAAATAGCGCAGAAATAGCAGAGTAAATTAATCAGGAGGTGGCTGATTGTGAGCGGAGACTCGCGGGCAGTCGGAAGAGCCGGTTTTTCATTGATCGTGGTGCTGCTGATTTCGTTGGCGGGAATGTCTATCCTCGGCGGGACCATGTATATGTTCAACGCTTTTGCGTCCTCGGCGAGGGTGTCGGTGGACGAGGGGGACATCTATAATGTGCTGCAGACCGAGGTCGAATTTGCGAAGGCGGCTCTCAGGCAGAACATGAGGAACACGGCCGAACCGCCCCACTGGACTCCCCCCGGTCCAATAAACAGTGTGGAGGATCTGAGCATAGGGGTAGGCGCGAAGAGCGGCGTTCAGAAAAGCTTTGGGACGCGCGGCGGCACTCTCAGCGTCAGGATATACGACATGCAATACGCGCAGTCCGACTTGAATCCCGCGTTGACCGACGAGCAGATAGCGCAGCTGCCGCCGCCCCTGTTTTTTGTGGGAGGGTCGGGGGGAAGCTTGGATGGCGCCGATCCTACGGATCCTGACGGCGCCGAGGGGTCCACGGGTCCCGGCGGCCCCGCGGCGAGCGATAACGGAGGGGTGTACCTCATCCGGGCTACGATTCGTTTTGACGATGGAGAGGAAAAGACCATAGAAACCGCTATAGTTCAGGCAATAGGAGGATAACCGCAATGGCGTTGTTCCGTAGAATTTTGGCGTGCCTTGTGACGGCCGCGATTATGACGCCTCAGATAGTTCTGGCGTGTGACTGCGAAGAACCAGTGATAGTGAACGCGATGGAGGCGTACGAACAATCCCGCCGCGAGGGCAGGGACGATGTGGAGGGTTTCTGGGGCATATATCTCGACTGGATACCGCAGAGCGACATCTCCCGAAGGTACCGTATGGCAATAGTCAGAAACTCATTTGACGTTTACCCGGACGCCGACTATATAGGAGTTGCGACCTGCGACAGCCCCGGCTGCGTCAGGGGAGAGGTAAAATTACTGCTGACCAGGACGGATGTCGCCGGCGAATTTGAGGCGACTCTGCTTGTGACAGATGTTGACGGCGCAAAGGGACGAGCGTTCCTCATCGACGACGACGAGGGAAGGGAGCGCAGCGCGCTCGACCTGAGGGGCGTCACATACGAAGGAAACGTCATGGCGAAGTGGATGCTGAGGATAAGAGGCGGCTAGGGCCGGCGTGAACACAACGCGCAGTTCCCATTTGGAGGCGGTATAGAACATGAGAAATGATGACAAGAGACGTTATGAGGCGCTGACCGGGAAAAACAAGCATTCGGCTGGGGGGTTTTCCCTCGTCGAGTTGATGCTGACTATGGTGATTATAGGAATCCTAGCCAGCCTCGTTGTGCTGGGCACCGGCGCCGGCCAGGAAAACGCCGAAGCCCTGAGGATTATGGCGGGAATGGAATCAGTTAAATCGGCACTTCTGACGTATGCGCAGTATAATGAGTCGAGAAGTTATGATCCTCTTTATAAACTTATACAAGACAGCGGTGGGATTTTTAGCGCGATGCTGCCTAAGATAATCCCCTACCTCGATCGCTCTCAACTTGCGCCTCCCCTGGACGAGTTGAGATTTATGAGTATCGGAGCGGCCGACTCCTCCCGGATGTACGAGCTTGTGTTGTATTATCAGTATAATGTCAGCGACAGCATGCGCGATAAATTGATGGAACTAGCTGGGAAGAGCTCCACATTCATACCAGAAGATAGAGCGCTGAGCTTGCCTGTGCGATAAACGCCTGGGCCTTCCGGCCGGCGTAATTCTTTATGGCGCTGCGGTTGGGGTTTACAGCTTGTTTTACGTCGGGGCGTAGCGCAGTCTGGTTAGCGCACCTGCTTTGGGAGCAGGGGGTCGGAAGTTCGAATCTTCTCGCCCCGACCAGTATCCATAAATTATCAATTTATAATAGCCGGGTGATCTCATTGCGAAATCTCAGCATCAAGATGAAGTTGGCCATCTGTTTTGCCGCAATCGTCCTCTTTAACATCTGCTTTGGTCTTTACGCGATTCGTTCCCTGTCGATAATAAACGGAAGGGTAGTGGAGGCCGACTCCTGGACCGTAGGCGTGGCGGAGCTGGCCAGCCTTCAGGATAACGTTTCGACCGTAAGGAGATACGACCTCAGCTATGTCATTCAGCAGGGGATCCCGGAGAGCGCCGAGACGCTTAGGCTCAGGGAGGCCGCTTTGCAGAGCGCGGAATCCGGGATGAGCGCCTACAGGTACGATGTGGAGACGATTGAATACGATACGGAGGAACAGAGGGCTCAGGATCTGGAGGCAATAGACGCCGTAATATCGCGGTGGAACGCGTACAAGGAATTTTCGCGGCAAATTTTGGAACACTGTGACGCCGGCAGATATGAGGACGCGGCCTCGCTCGTCAGAGAGGAATCGTTGGAGTCCTATGCCAAGCTCGAGGAAACGCTCCTCTCGATAGTCGAGTTCAACACAAAGGGCAGTGCGGCGGTGAAGGTGATGAGCTACGATATCTACGCCGCCACCAGGCAAACGATAATCGTGCTGCTGCTCGTGGTGAGCGTCATTTCCATCGTCGTTCCCTCACTGCTGGTAAACGGAATCCAGAGGTCGATACGCGAATTGCTGAGGGTGTCAAAGGCCATCGGCGAAGGGGATCTCAGGGTCTCATCCAGCATAGACTCCGGGGATGAGTTTGGAGTTCTGTCACGGCAGTACAATATAACTATATCCAACATAAAATCCCTCATAATCAGGATGCAGGAGTCGGCTGAACGGCTGTCGGTTTCGGCCGGCGATTTCAGCTCTAACTCGCTCCATGCCGCGGAGGGGACCGCCGTTATAGCGAACAACGCGGAGAAGGTCGCCCGGGAGCTGGACAAACAGCGCGCGAAGATAGAATCGATGACGTCCATCATCCAGGAGATGTCCACGGATATAACAAAGATGACCGATTCCATGGATGCCCTTGCGAACGGCGCCCACAAATCGGTGGAGATAGCCCGGGATGGCGGTTTGTCCATGGAGAGCGCTATCGCCCAGATGGACATCGTGGAGACGGCGGTCGAGGAGTCAAGCCAGGTGGTGACGGCCCTTGGCGAGAGATCGAGCGAGATAGGCAGGATAGTCGGGACGATCGCCGACATCTCGCGTCAGACGAATCTGCTGGCCCTAAACGCGGCCATCGAGGCGGCGCGCGCCGGAGAACAGGGCCGAGGCTTCGCTGTAGTGGCGGACGAGGTGAAAACCCTAGCCGGCGAATCTCAGTCCGCGGCGGAGGAGATATCCCGCCTTATCTCGTCGATTCAGGAGGAGACCAGAAAGGCTGTTTCGTCGATGGAGGCGGGACGCGAGGAGGTAAAGAAGGGTTCGACTGCAATGAGCACAGGGGGCCTCGCCTTCCGGAGTCTTGCCGAAATGTCCGTGGAGAGCGCCAGCCGGATCGAGGAAATATCCGCCATGACGCACGCTATGGCGGACGAGACATCCCTGGTGTCCGAGGCCGCAAATGACGTAGAGAGTACGGGACTGGAAATCTCGCAGGATTCCGAATCAATAGCGGCGGCTACGCAACAGCAAACCGCCTCGATGACGGAGGTTTCCAGGGACTCCCAGAGCCTGACAGAAATAGCCGCCGAGATGTTGGGTTCGGCCAGGAGCTTTTCGGTCCAAGACTGAAGCGGCGCCTGATTGCCGAGCGAACGAAGCGAACGAAAAGAATCGGCGACCGACAGGATGCCGGTCGAGCGAATCAGGCCAGGATGGCCTGTATGAGCGGTTCGATTCGCGTAGAGAGCCGTTAATCAGGCGCCGCAGATTGTCCTCAGCCGTTCCTCTATTGCGCCGTACTCCAGGTTGTCTGTCTGTTCCCTAAGCCATTCGACCAGATCCGAGCCGGATTCATATTCGTATCGCTCCAGCTCGCACAGGGATTCATCCATAGCGCTCCAGTCAAAGCGCTTTGTCGCGGAAAGCACTCTGCAAAGCAGGGTTTCATCCGGGGAGGGCAGCGACGGCTTCTCCGTGGCATTTCCTTTATATTCCTCGAGCAGACCGTCTATTTCCCTCACCAGCTTGCCTACTTCGGCGATGAATCTGTCGTTTGCCACGCCCATATTCTCGAAGTCGCCGGCCTTCGCGGCCAGCTCCAGCGCCTCCGCTTCCTTAGCCAGTCTGTCGGCGCAGATGCCGTAGCTGCTCCCCTTCAGTCCATGAACGGTCACCGCGTATAAATGAAGGCTCTCCTCAGTGACTCCCTCCATCTTGCGAAGCAGATCAGGAGCGTGTTTGGCATAGGATCCGAGGATTTTCAGGTATGCCTCCTCGCCGCCATATCGCTGCATCCCGGCTTCAATATCGATTTCTCCAATGCGCCAACGGGCTAAAAAGCCCGTCTCCTGCGGCAGATCCTCCGCCTGCGGCATTTGTCTGTCATCCTTCTCGCGCTCCGCCATCATCAGTGTCTCCGTACTCTGCGTGTCCCTCACCCAGCGGTTCAGAGCCATATCCAGCTGCATGATGTCTATTGGCTTTGATATGAACGCGTTAAAACCATTCGCCAGGAACATCTCCCTCGTGCCATCGATCGCGTTCGCCGTGAGGGCCATTATCGGCACGCTCCGCGCATATTCGGTTCCAATGTCGTTTCGGATTATCCTGGCGGCCTCCAT
>JAITNX010000095.1 GCA_031290235.1 Synergistaceae bacterium
CTGGCGGGTTTGACGACGCGCTCCTGGATGAGGCGGTCAAGGTGGTCACATCCTCCGGCATGGCATCGACAAGCGGCCTGCAGCGGCGCCTTCGCGTTGGGTTCACGAGGGCCGGCCGCCTCGTAGACATGATGGAGAAGGCTGGAATAATAGGTCCACTTGACGGGGCGCGCCCGAGGGAGATCTTAGTCGACGAGGATGAGGCGGCGGAGATAATAGAAAGGCTCAGGGGGGCGGGCTGAGTATGGCGGGGCGGCCACCGCTTCTCTCATCGCTGGACATCGACATTTTTACGTCGACGGGCGACGCGGATCGAGGCAAAAGAACCCTTTTCGTGTTGGGCGGAAGAAGGCCGGATCCGGAGTGGTTAGCGGACTTCGCCGGCAGAAACTCGCCCGAGGTATGGGCCGTCGACAGTGGAGTCGCGTCTTGCAGAGCGTCCGGGTTCGCGCCGTCGGTCATACTAGGGGACAGGGACAGCGCATCGCCGGAGGACTGGGAGTGGGCGCTCGATTTGGGCGCAAAAGAACACTTGCACCCAAGAGCGAAGGACCTCACGGATTTTCAGCTGGCTCTGGATCTCTGGAGCGGGGGGCGCGGAAAAAACGGAGGCGCCGTGCTGTTGCTGTCCGGCTGTTTTGGCGGAAGGTTTGACCATCTGCAAAGCACTATATACACGCTGGCATTTCACGAACCCATCGAACTGAAAAAAGAGAACCGCCGCTGCATGATCGACGAAGTCGAGGGAGTTTACATGTTAAGCGGCGGCGAATCAGCCTTATTCGAGTTCAACAGAACCCCGCTCGCAATCTCACTGCTGCCTCTGACGAACGAGTGCCGCGGCGTCAGCATCGCCGGGGTTCGCTGGCCTCTTTATAGAGAAACCCTGTGCAGAAGCCTGCCATGGGCGATAAGCAACGAACTTGCAGGCAACAAAGGATCCACGGAAGTCTCATGCCTCGACGGGATTTTAGCTGTCTATTGGCGTTTCGGCGCTGAATAGGGCCGTACTAGACGGCCCTGCGGACTTTACCGGAGCGGAGACATTTCGTGCAGATCTTGAACCTCTTAGCTTCGCCGCCGCCGACGTCGATCATAACGCTCCTGAGATTGATGAGCCAACGCCTTCTTGTGTGACGGTTCGAGTGGCTGACGGCATTCCCCGTGGTCGGTCCTCTGCCGCAGCAGTCGCAAAATTTGGACATTATATACTCCCCCTTAGTGCGTTTACGAGAACAACCAGAGTATTGTATCACACACGGCCCGCGTTGTGAATACCCGTGTCTGCCCAAAACATGCCTCCATTCGCCTCATAGACGCTTTAATAAATCGTGCAATGACAAAACCATCACCGCTATTCCAGTACGTGGCTGTATGAACTTCTAATGAATTGAACAAGCGTCTTTGCTATAATTCGATTATACTTTGAAGCAGATGAGCAGATGCCGCTAAACTGAGATAAGGAGCAAATAAACATATGGACAACCGCAAGGAGCAAGAGCGCGCCGAACTGCACCGCACGATATGGGCTATTGCCAACGACCTGCGCGGGAGCGTGGATGGTTGGGACTTCAAGCAATATATTCGACGCTGTTTATTGACGCTTCCAACGAATGTGTCAAGGCAACGAACAGCAATAAGCTGACCGCCGGAAATATTGATAAAATCCTCACCACCTATATTGAGCGCATGGATAAAGAATATTTCGCCAAACTTGTGCCCAACAGCGACGTTGCCGCGCAGGATTACAATTTATCCGTGACTACCTATGTCGAACAGGAGGACAGGCGCGAAACAGTGAATATTACCGCGCTGAACGCTGAAATCGAGCGCATTGTCGCCCGTGAGGATGTTCTGCGGCATGAAATTAACGCCATTGTTGCGGAGATTGAGCAGGGTACGGGACCCCTGTGGCAGAAACTAACCAACTAAACTATCCTAAAAAAACAGAAATTGAACTTGTGCAAATTTTGCACAAGTTGCCAAACAGAATTGAGGTGAAGATGTGAGCGCTCTGAAAATTAAAATCAAACTATTTGGAGAAAAAGAAGTTAGAACCGAATGGGATACAGAAGCAGAAAAATGGTGGTTTTCTGTAGTTGACATCGTTGCGGTTTTGACTGACAGCGAAAATCCGCGGCGTTATTGGAGCGATCTCAAACGCAAGCTGCACGCGGAAGGAAGTCAACTGTACGAAAATATCGTACAGTTGAAAATGACCGCGCCTGATGGAAAAATGCGTTTAACTGATGTCGCCGACACCGAACAAGTTTTGCGGCTTGTTCAGTCTGTGCCTTCGCCAAAAGCCGAGCCGTTCAAGCTGTGGCTCGCCAAAGTCGGAAATGAACGCATTGATGAAACCATTGATCCCGAACTGTCTATTGACCGCGCCATACAAAATTATCGCCGTTTGGGTTATAGCGAAAACTGGATCAATCAGCGGATAAAATCTATAGAAGTCCGCAAGAGTCTAACGGACGAATGGGACAAAAGCGGTGTGCGGCAGAGCGCGGAATACGCCACGCTTACCGATTTGATGAGCCGCACCTGGAGCGGCATGAATACTCACGAATATAAGAAATACAAGGGCTTGAAAAAAGAAAATCTGCGCGACAACATGACCAATACTGAGCTTGTTTTGAATATGCTTGCCGAGGTTGCCGCCACGGATATTTCGGTTGAACGCCAGCCGATAGGATTCAGCGAGAGTGCTGTTGTCGCCAAAGAGGGCGCTAAGGCGGCGAAAGTCGCACGTGAGCAGATAGAACGTAGCACGGGGAAACCTGTCGTCAGCCCTCTGAACGCGAAAAAACTGCAACCGATGGTTGCAGTTTTGGACAGGGGTTCTCAAACGGCAAATCTGAACCCATCAGGTGCAGAAATCGAAGCGCAGATTCTGCCACCGGCGGTGGCAGAATCGGACGGAGGTGAAGCGGAATGAGTAAACTTGAACAGTTGATTGCCGAGAACGGAAAGAGAAAGATTTGACCGGATTTCGGATTGGTGTAGTTGAGAAACTACCAGTTACGTCAAATGAGCCGTTATATGCCATAATAAATTCGCACCTTTCTGGTGAAAACTTTTGTTTACATAGACATAGCTTAAACCCTGTTCTTCGAACAGTCCAGAAAGGCGCGCTATTTTTTTAACTGCGGATTAGGGTAAATTGTGCTGGGACATTCCTAGGCCTCTATACGCTGCTGTATAACGCTGATAATGTGCTATACTTAAATCAAATGAAGGGGTGTGCGTTTATGAGTTTCAGCGGGGACATGGAGAGGCTTCAGGAGATAGTCGGTGAGTTCGAGTCGAACGACATCGGCATGGAGGAGTCTCTGGCGTTGTTCGAGGAGGGCGTGAAGTTAATAAAGAGCTGCCGCGAGTACCTTGACGGGGCCAAGAGAAGGGTGACTATGTTGAGCGGCGATCAAGAAACGGGGAGTGGCATTGCTGATGGCTGATAAGACCGATAAAAATGGCCCGTCATGCGAGGAAGAAAAATCCGCGCTGCAACTTTTAAGCGAACAATACGCGGCGCCATTCGAGGCGTATCTCACAGAGTTCTCTGAAAATCCAAACGACGCTATTCCACCCAGGCTGACTGAGTCGATGTTGTACTCTCTGAGGGCAGGAGGCAAGAGGCTGCGTCCCGCGCTCTGCCTTGCGGCCGCTGAACGTTGCGGCATTCATCCTGAAAAGGCGCTGCCGATGGCTATGTCGATAGAGTTCATGCACACGGCCTCGCTCATTCACGACGATCTGCCATGTATGGATGATGATGACTACAGGAGGAACTCGCCGACGAACCACAAAGTCTTCGGCGAATGCCTGGCGCTTCTCGCCGGGGATGCGCTCATGATATGGTCCTTAGGCTACTCCCTGTCCCGACTCGCTCACCTCGGCATACCAAACGACAGGGTGGTCCGCGCGGTAAATATCTTGAGCGAGGCAGCCGGGCCGGTTGGGATGTGCGGCGGCCAGGTGCTCGATACCGACAGGGAGAGCCAGGAGCCGGAAAAGGAGTTCGTGTACAGGATAGCCGGCGCCAAAACCGCGGCGCTCATCCGTGCGGCGCTCGTCTCGGGGGCGATGCTGGGAGATATCCCAGACACGACGCTCCAGTGCTATCACAACTATGGCACGCATCTGGGGCTTGCCTTCCAGATAGTAGACGACATCCTAGACGTGACAGCGACGCGCGAGGAGCTTGGCAAGACTCCCAAAAAGGATGAGGCTCAGAACAAAATGACGTTCGTCTCGGCATACGGACTCGACGAAGCAAAACGCCTCGCTCTGGAGGAATCGGAGAAGGCGGAACGGTCCCTGGAGCAGCTCTTTCCCGAGGGAGATCTGCTGATGGACCTGGCAAGGTCGCTCGCGTTCCGGGGCAACTGAGATACGCGTCCTTTTTTATTATTTTGCCCGGCTGAGCCGGCGGAGGTTTGCTATATGACTGGGACGACGGATAAGACGCTTCTTGAATCCATCGGCAGCTACAGGGGACTCTCCCTTCTGGGTGAGGATGAGTTAAAGGTTCTGTGTTCGGACATCCGGGAACTTATAATGAAAGTAACCCTCAAGAACGGGGGGCATCTGGGCAGTTCTCTTGGCGCGGTGGAGATCTGCGTGGCGCTGCTGAGAATATTCAACCCTGAGAGGGACAAGATAGTCTTCGACGTGGGGCATCAGACCTACGCGTACAAGATACTCACCGACCGCCTGACGAAGATTCACACGCTGAGGACGAAGGGTGGAATATCCGGTTTTCCACGGAGATCCGAGAGCAGATTCGACGCCTTCGACGTCGGTCACAGCAGCACGTCCATATCGGCCGCCCTGGGTTTCGCGAAGGCCAGAGACCTGAGAGGGCAGGGGCACGAGGTCGTTGCCGTGATAGGAGACGGCGCGCTCCTGAACGGACTCGCGCTGGAGGCCCTTAATAACGTATCCGCGTGTGATACTAAGCTGACCATCATATTGAACGACAACAAGATGTCGATAAGTCCACGTATCGGTGGCATGGCCGAGCACCTGGCCAAACTATCAGTGAGCGTGCCCTACAGGCGGCTCAAGCAGTTCGTCAAGGAGCAGTGCCGCGCAATGTCTGACGGCAGCGGGGTGGAGCACTGGTTCGACAGGGTCAAGACGAAGCTGAAATCCCTGCTTTTGCCGACCAACGTGTTCGAGGAGTTGGATATAAGCTACTGGGGACCCTTCGACGGCCACAACGTGAGCGAGATGGAGGAGATCTTCGAGCTGTCGAAGCAATACCCAAAACCGCTCCTGATACACGTCATAACCAAGAAAGGAAAAGGCTGCGCCGAAGCGGAGGCGAGGCCATCGAATTTTCACGGCGTCGGCTCCGGCACAGTGCTGGGTCCAAAGGCGGCGGGCGTCGTGAAGACGAAGCCAAACGACTGGAGCCAGGCTGTCGCGGATAACATCTCGATGTTAGCCTCCAGGGACCCGAGGATTGTGGCCTGCACCGCGGCAATGGCGGAGGGGGCGAGGCTCGCTGGGTTCAAGGAGCTATTTCCTGCCAGGTTTTTCGATGTCGGCATAGCGGAGGGGCACATGCTCACATACGCGGCCGGACTGGCAGCCGGCGGCATCAGACCCATTGTCTGCGTATATTCGACCTTCCTGCAGAGGGCGATGGATCAGCTCGTACACGATATATGCATGCAGAAGCACCCAGTCCTCCTGGCAGTCGACAGGGCCGGCTTGTCCGGCGAGGACGGAGAGACGCACCAGGGGCTGTTGGACATCTCATGGGGCCGGAGCATCCCGGGCCTTATGATCGCGGCCCCGAGGGACAAGACGGACCTCGACTTCATGATGTCCGGATGGCTGGAAAAAAACGGGCCTATGATGATCAGGTATCCCAAGGGCAAGGCGCCGGAATCAATCGGGCGTTCTCAGGCCGCGCCTGCGCCTTGGGGCAAGGCGGAGATCCTCTCGAGCGGCGGGGAGATATGTTTCGTAGGAATAGGCGCCACAGTGCCAGTGATAATTGACGCGGCGGATGAGTGCGAGGCGAGGGGACTGCCCCGGCCTACAGTCATAGATCTGCGCTTCATCTCCCCCCTCGACTGGAGGACGATCGACGAAACATTATCGACACATTCCCTCGTAATAGTAGCGGAGGACGGTTACATATCCGGTGGAACGGGAGAGGCGATCGCGGCCAGAGCCTCGATGATCGGCGCAAACGGGAGGGTCTATCCGCTTGGGGTTGAGCAGAAGTTCATTCCTCACGCAACCAGGGCACAGCAGCTGGAGGAGTGCGGTTTGACGCCTGAGGGAGTGATCAGGGTCGTAGAGGAGTTTTATGGCGAAAAATCTGCGGCGTCTGGATAAACTCCTCGTGGAGAAGGGGCTGGCCCCTTCGAGGGAAGCCGCGCGGGAACTCATATCCGCAGGCGCGGTAAGGGTTGCCGGAATCCAAAGGAGCAAGCCGTCGTCAATGTTCCAACAGGACATCGCCATAAATGTGGAAGGGGCTGACGAGCCAAGGTGGGTGAGCAGAGG
>JAITNX010000138.1 GCA_031290235.1 Synergistaceae bacterium
AAAAATAAACATGACTTGTGCAAATTTCCACGGCGAATGGAACTACTCCATTTCGCCAAATAACCCATAACTTGTCAAGTTTAATAAGTAACAATTCCTTAGTGGAAATGGGTTACACCGCGCCTCGACCGGTAAGCCGCAATGTGTACGGACGTAATATCAAAACTGCGTTAATTATCGATTTATGTTTGAGTCCGCAATGATAGGATATTCTCAATGAGCAGTCCGGACAGCTCGACAAGTAATGGCAGGTTAAGAGACTAAAGATAAATAGGGTACGGCTAGCGTCTTACTCCCCTCATTTCCAGGGACTTGAGCAGATCTTGCAGCGCCATGCCCTGCAGGGAGACGCGTTGTATCTCGTCCCTCAGCTTCGTCTGTTCGTTCGCAAGTTTGTCAGGATTGTCCAGGAGCGCCTTCCATTCGAAAGCTGGGTGCTGTTTTACGTTGTTTATCTTCCTCGTCATAGAGTCCAGTTTTTCCTTCAGCGTGAGGTGCGTCATCCTCATGCCCCCTATGTTGCTGGGCAGATCGTAGCTCTCTGGGTAGTCCTCGGACATCATTAGAAGGGCCTTGAGATGAAAGAGGTCTCCCCATACATAAGCCGAGTGGATGCTGGGCCAGAAGGTCTTGGCCTCGTCGCTCTGGTCGGAGTTGATCTCTGGGTTCAGCTTACGGCAAAGCATACGATAAATGCTGCGGACCTCGTCCGCATCCTCAGGGACAGCCAAGTTCGAGAAGCGCCCCTTTGCCTCGTCGATCTGGGCGACTTCGTGCCGCAGCCTCTCGTCCCACTCCCTGAACTCAATGTCTATGGAATAGTTAAGGGCTTCCTCGTGAACGACCTCGCCGCGCTCGAGGTTGGCCCGGAGCATCGCTATCCTCCTGCGCACCTTCATAACCTCTATCTGCCTCTGAAGCAATTCAACCCGAAGCGCGCCGACCTTTATGAGATATGTGGTCTGCGTCGTCGGTATCACGACCCTGTTCAGGTGCTCCAGTTCCTCCCAAAGAGTGGCAAGCTCACCGCGCATAAGGCTGTTTTCCGCATACAGTACCTCGAAATCCGGGTTAACATAAGAGTTTTTGTTCTCGTCGTTCAGTTTCTTCACATCTGACCCTCCCGCATATCGAACGCCCGTATTTATGTTATTTTACATCATAACTTATTTCTCGTGTAACATCACAGACACACTCCAAGGCAAATGTGTCGTAAAAGCGCGCACTGCGCGGCAAAATTGGCCTGATAAGCGGGATTAGGCTTGCGGTTTGCTGGTGTTATACCAAGTTTCGATCAAATGTTTTTTAAAATTTGCCTGAACAGGGGCATAGCCCGGCTTTTGGTGTTACGGAAGAGCGCCGGACCACCATCTTGGAATGCCTATGGTGAAGCCGACCGTGACCTCGCCATCGTCGTCATATACGAGCAGTACCCTGCCATTAAAGAACTGCCCCGGCACGGAGAAAGCGAGTCCTGTCTCCCAAGCGTCCGCTACACGCGACCAGCGATCCATGACCATGCCGTAGCTCGCGAAAACTTCACCCCTCAAGGAACCCCACCACGTGGTATAAAAGTTGCGGCCCAGGCCTACGTGGGCCCAAGCGGACTGATCACCGACAAGAGGGTGCCGCGCCAGGCTGAACAGCTCCTCCTGATCGCCCAACATCACCCTGTATGCCTGGCTGTCGCGGTCGCCCGTCTCCAGTCCAAGATTCAGGACAATGTGGTTGTTTTCCCTCCACGGGAGGTACGCGGACAGCTCGGTGCGGGAAACAAGTACGTCGTTGGTGTTCCACCATACATTGCCGTTCAGCGAATATCCCCTGTTGGGACTCAGTTGGTTGTCGAGAGTATCCTTATTGAAGTACAGATAGGGTCCCCAGACGCTCTTGTCGCTTCCTCCGGAATTTGTCTTCTCTCCGGCCAGCCCCAGCCCGACGCGCCTGTCGCTGCTCTCCCTGTAATAAAGCGCGCGGGCGGCATACCTCTCTAGGTAGTAGTCGTCCATCCCCTCGGGCCTCAAGTCGTCCCTTCTGCCGCTGAGGGAGAATCCCCACTGGCTGTAGTTCATCATGGGAGTGAAGTAACGAATCGCCGCGCCCCATTCGTCGTTCCCCATCCTTCCCTCCAGGTTCGCTGAATCTCCATCTGACGCGAGATCCCTCGCGTTCATCATAGCGGACATCCACCTGTGAGGGTGAAGGCTCGTCGTGTAACCGTCAATGGCAATCTCATAAGGCGTACGTTTTTCTATCGAAAATACGATGTCCACGTCGCCGGAGACCCCGCTCTCGGACGGATAAAGGTCAACGTCCACTGTCGCAACCTCGTCGCGCCTCGACAGGCGCTCTATGGCCTTGTTCACCCTTTCCACGCCGTACGGCTGCCCGATCCAGTCATTCACGTTTCTCTCTATGTCGCCCGTCGCCCTGGCGCTGAGTCCCTCTACTCTTACATTTCTGACTATCCTGCCGGCTACCTCGACTCTCCTGTCATCCGGGATCGCGGGCGCCCCGCGAGAGATGGCGGTTATTCTCTCGGCATTCTCCGCCGCCGCGGAAAATCCTATTTCGTATATCTTTTCGTACCCGCTGGAGTCGAGCGTGCTGAACGACTCCAGCTCCGGATAAATCACCAGGTCGGCGTTTTTCTCGTTCTCCTTGGTCTGCTCTATCGTCATTATGTCTATCGTCTGAATGAGAACATCGCCCATATTCGTGAAACGTCCGCTCGTCTTTTCTATAGTGCGTCCCGCGAGGTTGACCGCTATTATGGGATATTCAGGGAATATCTCCTTCGCGATTAGGACAGGGAGGTTGGCCACAAGCCCTCCGTCGACCAGCAGCCTTCCGTCGAGGGGCCAAGGGTCGAGAAGGCCGGGTATCGCGGCGGACGCCCGAATGGCCGAGGCCAGGCTGCCGTCCCGCAGGACGACCGTCTCTCCGTTGAGGAGGTTGGCCGCGACACAGGCAAACGGTATCGGCAGATAGTCGAAGTCAGTCGTCTGAATATGCCCTGTGTACTTCGAGAGAAATGTAGTCAAGGACGCTGCCCTAAGCATTCCCAGCGGCCCTGCCGACGAGAAGTCCTTGTTCAGGTTTTTTTGATACAGAGTGATGCTTTCGCCAACCGGCCTGTGGTTGCCGGCGTCGGGCTTGAGCCTGGCCCCGGAGTCGGCCAGCAAGCTCATGACGTCCGTCTCCATGACGAGCGTCCGTATCTCATCCGCGCTGTAGCCTGTCGCGTACAACCCGCCTATTATTGCGCCCATGCTGGTGCCGACTATTCCCGCAATGGGAATGTTTTCTCTCTCCAAAACCTTGAGTACCCCTATATGGGCAAAACCCTTAGTACCCCCGCCCGACAGGACAAGCACAACGCCACCCAGGCGGTCGGCCCCAGAGATCCGCGCGGCGGCTATGGCGCGACCCGACTGCAACGTCAGAAAAGATATCAAAAGTATAAATGCGATCCTGCGCATTGGCGCCACCTCACGTAATACAGCAAAGCAGTTTTGATCATAAATTTACGTTAAGAAGTATACACGAAAAGCAGCCTGAAATCAAAAAAACAACGCCGATGTCTCATCGGAATATTCCGTTCAGCCGGATATCCGAATCGCCATAGGGAGGAAGATAACTTTACTGAGATGTTATGAATTTAGAACGGGAACCGCTTGGCGCGCCCGAACTTCCATAATGAGGAGGATTGACAGGTGGACCTCTCAAGGTACAATGCTGATGACATCCATGAAATGCGTGTCCTGATTGCTGAGAAATATCGGAATATGCCAAAAGAAGCCGAACCTAATTTCGAGAGGAGAGCGGAAAATTCCCGCGCATTCATTGATGAATTTCGCCGCGCGAAAGCAATAAATAGTACCAAGTTGTGACACAAGGAGCATGAGCGTTATGAATGACATGATCCGTAAATTGAAGGAAATTAATGATATGTCTTTAAATGCTCTTATAATTTTTGCAGGCATCTTCTGCATCGTATGCTCCGTGATGAATTTCGGCTGGTTTTTGGGGAGTTTTCACTCACGCCCGATTGTTTTCCTTCTGGGCCGAGGAGGCGCACGGATTTTTTATTTTCTTTTGGGGATCTTAATACTGCTTTTAGGTGTCGTAATCTCGTTCGGTTGAGAAGAGCGGCGTAATAGGGGAATGGGGCGATAAGTAGGGAAGGCTTCAGAATCATCATGTAGCCGAGAGAACGCAGATCTATTTTAAACTTGTCTGACAATCATTGTAATTGAGTTTGTTTTATGGATATTGACAAAAATTTTGATCACAAGTATTATTCTGGCTAGAATAAATGCTCATAACAACTTAAATACTCAAACTTCGCAGTTCCAAATAGCCCCACGTACCATGACAAATCAATAACCGGCAGAATATAAAATCTATCGAAGGTGTGAAAGAACGCGTCAATCATGGAATCAAGGGTATTTTTAAAATCTTCGATCTGTGTTAATCTGTTCATGGCAAAGACTTCCTTTGGATTTTGAACTTTCATCGAGTTAATTATACCAAAAAGAGAACCCTGCCACTACTATTTTGCCGGTAATTATTGATTTGTCATGCTGCGGACACTATTTCTCATGTGCGAAGTTTCAGACTATAACTAAAAACTCATTTTTTAAAGGAGAGAAATATGACTAAAAAAATACTAGCCACAACAGTGTTTTTCTGCTTGATTTTTTGTGCGTCATCATCATGCGCCGCGATTAACGATGAAGATTTCTTAAAACTTTGTTTATCTGGCCCTGTAGAAGCTGTAGAAGATGCGTTAAAAAACGGAGCAAACGTAAACGCAAGGGACAAATACGGGGCTACCGTTTTAATCAGAACCGCATCTCGTAGAGGCACAACGGAAATCGTAACCACCCTTCTCAACGCCGGTGCGGATGTAAACGCAAGGGATGACAGCGAAAGCACAGCTTTAATATACTCCGTAGTTCATGATAGCAATACAGAAATCGTAACCGCCCTTCTCAACGCTGGTGCGGACGTGAACGCAAAGGACAACTACGGGACTACGACTTTAATGAACGCTGTGCTTTTTTTAGATGATGATACAGAAATCATAAGTATACTTCTCAAAGCCGGCGCAGATGTGAACGCAAGAAATAAAGCCGGAGCGACTGTCTTAATGCGCGCAGTATTTGGTTCCAGAAACGACCCCAAAGCAATAAACGCTCTCGTCAACGCAGGTGCGGACGTAAATGCGAAGGACAACAACGGAACCACGCCTTTAATGCACGCTGTTATTGAGGTTTATGGCATAAACGCGATATTAGCCCTCATCAAATCAGGGGCGGAGGTGAACGCGAAAGATAATGACGGAAATACGGCTCTGATGCACGCTGCATCTCGCACAATCCAACCAGAGGCGATAACCATCCTCATCAAAGCTGGGGCTGACACAAAAACAAAGAACAAACGCAGACAAACAGCCTTGGATATTGCAAAGCTAAACCCAAAACTAATAGACACGGAGGTGTTGCGACTGTTATACGATGTATGCAATTGACGTGTTTTCCATTGCACAGTTGCGCGGTTCGCTCGTACGGCATGAATTGAACAACGTTCAGGTACGTCAGAAAGGCACGAACCCGTGGACCATATTGGACCGTAGTGTCCTCGATTTCCAGAACCCGGTGTTCCGGGTATTCAAGCCCGATCTTCTCCGTTTCATAATTTAGGTAACAGGGACCCTCAATATTCCCAGTTGAACGAGGGGCCGCCGGCTTCCTTTATTCTCCGCTCCATGTCGCGGCAGATTTCATCCAGGTCATCCTTCGTCCTGCCCTCGCAGCGCGCCACTAGGACCGGCTGGGTGTTCGATGAGCGCAGGAGGCTCCAGCCATTTTTGTGGATTATGCGGACGCCGTCGATCGTTATCGTCTCCATGTCATGTTCGGCAGACTCCCTGACGCTGTCCACGATTTTGAATTTCAGGTCGTCGGAGCAGGCGAACCTCGTCTCCGCTGTTGACGGGTAGGACGGCATCTTGCCGATGATCTCGGATAGCTTCATGTCCGTGTTCGAGAGTATCCTAAGCAGCCTGCCGGCCGCGTAAAAGGCGTCGTCATAACCGTAGTATTCGTCCGCGAAGAACATGTGGCCCGACACCTCTCCGGAGAAAAGTGCGTTCTCGTCTCGCATCTTCGCCTTCACCAGGGAGTGACCCGACTTCCACCAGATCGGCTTGCCGCCAAGGCGCGACGTCTCGCTCGGAAGCATCATGGAACTTTTTACCTCCACTATCACAGTCGCGCCGGGGTTCTTAGGGAGTATTTCCTGCCAGAAGACGAGCATGAGCTGATCTCCGAATATCATGCTGCCCTTGTCGTCCACTACCCCAATTCTGTCCGAGTCGCCGTCGAAACCGATGCCAAGGTCCGCGCCGCTCTCCTTGACAGCTGCTATCAGAGAGGGGAGGTACTCGCGTTTCGTCGGGTCCGGGTGATGGTTGGGGAACGTGCCGTCCGGCTCGCTGAACAGCTCGACGACGTCGCACCCTATGGCCCGGGCGAACTCGGGCGCGAACAGGCCGCCTGTCCCATTGCCGGAGTCCAGCACGACTTTGATTTTCCTCGGGCCTAGAGTGATTTTCGAAACGAGCATTTCTATGTAAGGACGCCTTATGTCCTTTGTAATGACTGAACCAGGGATCTCGGCTGTCTCAGTCCTGCCCTCCGTTATTATCCTGTATATCTCCTGGATTTCGTCGCCCCATATCGTGGCCTTCCCCTGGGCGAGCTTCAGCCCGTTGAACTCCGGCGGATTGTGGCTGCCCGTTACCATGACTCCTCCGTCGACTCCAAAGTGGTAGAGACTCCAGTAGAACGTTGGGGTTGCGGCGAATCCGATGTCTATGACGGAGACGCCAGCTTTTGTGACGCCATCTATTATGTCCGCCTTGATGCGCGGAGTTGAGAGCCTCGCGTCACCCGCAATAGTCACGGTGAAAATCCCGAGGTCTGAAAGATACGTCCCGTACGCCTGGCCTATGGCTTTTACTGTTTTGCTGTCAAGCTCAGTTTCGGCCAATCCCCTGATGTCGTACTCTCTGAATATGTGCGCCGGAACCTTCGGTGTCCCTTTGCTCATCTCTCATGCCTCCACGATCTAATATTTTGTCTCTTGTGCATTATACACGCGATCTGAATTTCTGTAATTAATTCCCATAATCGGGTTCCCTCGCGCCTGTCCGGGAAATTTTTCTCATAAGTCTTTCGCGTCGGCGCATCATTGCTTTGTACATTGTCGCGGCGTCATGTCCAAGCAGGCTCCTGTTTTCCTTTATCCAGTTGAGAGCGGCCTCCGCGTGACCCAGGGCGGCGTCTGGCCTCCTGAATTTGTGTTCCTCCAGCTTGGCCAGTTCCTCTCTTATTGAGAGGATCGTAATCCCGTGAGGCAGTCTGACGGTTCTCTCTTTGAGCGAGGTGAGCGTCTCCAGGAAATGTTCCCTGGCGGCGGCGTAGTCGCGTGATTTTTTAGCGATATAGGCGCGCCTTACTAGCACCTCAGCCCGCGAGGCAGGGTCACGGCAGGCCATTTTCCACAGGCGGTCGGCCTGATCCCGCTTTCCCCTCGACTGCCATAAATCCCCGGCGCGCAGCAGCTCGCGCCAATTTTCGGAGTCTCCGTCCAGTATCCTTGCCACGCGGCAATAAAGGGCGGCCAGCGAGACTATGTCAAGCTCGTTGTGATAGAAGACTCCCTTGAGGGGCGAGGCGTCGCCGGAGCGGAGGTATTGACTGTATAGGGCCGGTATCAAATATCCTGGTATGTCCTCGCCGCTTCGCCTGACCCCAAGAACGTGTTTCTCGACGCTTCCAAGGGAGCAGGATTCCAGATAACCTCTGTAGAGCCTGCGGGTATGGTGCAGCAGATCGATGTGGGGCTGTCCCTCCCAGGCCGGTTCAATCCTTGACATTGTGTGCCTGGTGCGGAGGAGCGGGAGGTCGAATGTGGCGCCGTTATAAGTGACTAAGCAGGCCCCTGGGGAGATGGCCGAGTTCAGCGCGTCGAGAAAACCGGCCTCCCTCGCCGGTCCTTCGAGGAAAAATTCCATGACTTTGAACTCGTTGCCGGACACCACGCCTATTCCGCACAGAAAAGCGTATGTGCCAGTGCCGCCAGCGAGTCCGGTCGTCTCCAGGTCGAGGAACACAGTCTCCCCGGTCGCGCCGAAGGCGCGCATCACGTTCATGTCATTTGGAGATAAAAGGGGGTCGCTCCCGTGGCGCTCGCCTATCCTGTGGGAAAACTCCATGAGGTACACGCCGTCGCGAACCCACCTTCCATTCGGCAGCCCGCTCACGGGAGAGTGTTTACGCCCCTCGTTCCGTCTTTCGGCGGCCTCTGGCGATTTTTCAAATCCCTCGAAAAACCTGTCGAAACGTCCCATCTGATCAGCGCTCCGGTTCGTGCCGTCAGTCCCGAACGAGATCTATCACCACTATCTCGGCAGGAGCCAGAAATCTCATAGGGGGGCCGACGAAGCCGGCCCCGTTGCTGACGTACATGTATGAGCCGCGCCCCAGGGAGAGAAGGCCGCGCGACCTGCCAGGGATCCTGTGGCGCGAGGACGGCAGGGTCAACAGCTGTCCTCCGTGAGTGTGTCCCGAAAGCTGGAGGTCGAAATGTCCTACAGTCCGCCTCTCGACTATTGGCCTGTGCCTCAGAAACAGCACAAATTTATCACTCAAAGCCGGGTCGAGCGACAGCAGAAGATCCTCCGACTTTGTGATCCCCTGGCGGGATTCGGACCCGCTCAGATGATCCAGGTCGTCCGCGCCTGCCAACACTACTACGCCGAGGTCCATCGCCTCTCCTCGCAGCAGCTTCACCCCCGAACGCTTCATGAAGGCGGCCGCCCCTTCAAAATTCTCGTAAAAATCGTGATTGCCGGGAACCGCCCAGACGCCGAACCTGGTCGCCGCCTGTCTTAATTCCCTTAACTTCTCCGCAAATGGCTCATAGTATGGGGATATGCCGCCCTTGTCCCCTACGGCGCCGTCTACCAGGTCGCCGGTTATCGCTATGAGGTCCGGCCCGGAGAGCAGGGCCGTTTCGACTATTTTAGACAGATGCTTCAGGCTGGAGTATGGTCCTATGTGCAGATCCGTGAGCTGTACAAGGCGGAGCCTGCCGCGTCGCGGCAGTTTTTCGGTCTGAAGTTCCAGCCTCGCTATCCGCACCGTGCCGGCCTCCATTATTCCATAGGAGCAGATGGCGAATGACAGTATACACGAAATGGTCCTCGACGTCATCGACGGCTCCAGGAACAGGGTGGATATCATCATGAAGGCGGCCCATAACACAACCATTACATTCCAGCTTGCGCCGAACCTGTATATCGCGCCCTGCGGCGATATTGCCGCGCGTCGCCTTCGCGGCGTGCCGAGCAGCCTGGTTCCGCCCATGGATACGATCGCCAGGATGCCGACGGCGAACCAGATGGCTTCGAGATGCCAATCGAGCAGCCTGCCTATCGTCACATAAAGGTAGGAGTGAGCCAGGATTACCACGGAGATAACGACAAGCTGAAATACCCCGCGGTCGGACATCCTCTTGCCGTGTGGATTTACGCCGTTCATGAACTCCTTTATATCTGAGATGACCATAATCTGCCCATCGACTCCATCACCTTTGACACGATTCCGCGCCTCTCCCATTTCGACAGGAAGCACTCCTCCGAGTCCTTGAGGTCGGATGCGAATTGCCGCTCCAATGATGCGCAGGCTTGCTCGTCATATATGAAGGCCTGCACCTCGAAATTTATCTCGAGGCTTCTGTTGTCCAGGTTGGCGGTTCCCAGAGAGGCTATTAAGTTGTCCATCAACAGCGTTTTAGCGTGGATAAATCCCTTTTTGTACATCCATATCCTTGCTCCTGCCCTAAGCAGCTCCTCTATGTTAGACCGTCCCGCCCAGTAGGCCATGAAGTGATCAGACTTGTACGGGATGAGGATTCGAACGTCGACCCCGGCCAGTGCCGAGGCTTGAAGGGCTTCAAGTATTATCGAGTCCGGCGCCAGGTACGGAGTGGTTATCCATATCCTTTTCTGGGCCTCCGCGATCAAAAGGAAGTACATCTGTTGTATGGATCGCCATGCTGTCGACGACCCACCCGGCACTATCTGCATCGGCAGAAAGGGCATGGACTCCGCCTCAGTCGGATCGGAAGCGGCAAACTCGGCGGAGTCCGGCGAGAGACGGCGGCCTGAAGCAATCCTCCAGTCCTCGAGGAAAATGGCGTTGAATGCTTTGACCGAGTCGCCGCGAAATAGGGCGTGTGTATCGCGCCAGTGGCCCAACGGCCCCTCGCCGAGGTACTCGGCCCCGACGTTGAGTCCGCCTGTGAACGCGGCATCCCCGTCAATTATGATGATCTTTCTGTGGTTGCGGAAGTTGAGCCTGCTGCGGAAAAACGGAAAAGAAACGGGCATGAAGGTCCTGAAGTCGACTCCGGAGTCCTGGAGCTCCTTTACCAGCCGTCTGCCCAGCTTCCAGCTCCCGACCCCGTCGGTCATCATACGAACTTTCACCCCTGCTGACGCCCTCTCCTCCAGTATGTCGGCGATCTCCCGGCCTAGCCTGTCGTCCTTGAAGATGAAGTACTCGATGTTTATGTATCTCCTGGCCTTTGCCAGCTCTTTTTTTATGCAGGTGAAAGTCTCGTCCCCGTCTATCAGCATACGGAGCTTTCCCCGCTCCATTATCTCGGCGGACGAGTTGCGGAACGCGAGTACCGTCGTCTTTCGGACTCGAACAGACGTCCTTCTCCCGTGGGGTGAGTTTGCCGAAGGGTATGACTTCGTCGGCCTGAATAGCCGTCTCATCTTGAACCTCTTCAGGTCGGGGCCGAGCAGGAGGTACAGGACTATGCCGACCACCGGCAGCAACGCCAGCGTCAAAAGCCACATCACGGTCCTGTCCGGGTTCCTGCCCTCGAAAAAAATGAGCGCCGCGACGATAATCATGTAGATAGTCAGGATGTGGGGGGCGTACACCATCAAGCCCCTCCAGACCAGCCGCCAAATTACCGCGACGAATCCTGCAACGCCAGTCTCATGAAGGCTCAGGAACAAAAACGGCAGCAACCCCAAAACGAACGCCGCCACCGCTATCATAGCAAGCCACTTCAGCGAGGGATGCTTCTTATTCATTCGTCAATTCTAACACCTGACGCCGATTTGTCACAGAGCGCCCGCCGCGGCGTCTGCCCCTGCTCACTTATTGCTCCTTGTCGATGGCCCTGTTCGAGAGGGAGTCCGCTATTTTGTTCTGCTCCCTCGGTATCCAGACGAGGTTTATCTCCATACCTGCCATGATGTCCCAGGCCAAAACAGCCAATTCTCTGAGATGCTCTGAGTTGATCTTCCACTTCCGCCCGACCTGGCTGACTACGAGCTTGCTGTCGCCCCTTATCTCCAGCCGCTTTATCCCACGGGAGCGGACCTCCCTCAGCAGGCGCAGAAGCGCTTCGTACTCGGCCACGTTGTTCGTTGCAGCGCCAAGGTAATCCGCGCAGGACCAGACGACGTTCCCCCCGTCGTCAAGTAAACACGCCCCTGCCCCCGCATTCCCCGGATTTCCCCTCGATGCGCCATCAAAATAACCCACCATATCGACATTCCACCTCTAAAAAAATTAAAATTCTCCATTTGAGAAACTAATCGTCTATTATAGCCTAATACGTTTATCTTGCTGTTCTCAAATTGCGGAAGTTAGTGTATAATCTTAATTATAATGATTCTAAATAAATAACGATGGGATCATTATATTACGATCAGCAACCGCCTCCGTTTCGCGGAATCCGTACGGCGGCGGGGGCAAAATAAAAAGGAGGTAACGGGTAATGAAAACAGGAGATTTTGTACAGTCAGGCGATTGGAAGGGCGAGAAGCATGTTCCTGTAATAGAGGCGCCAGAGAGCGTGGCGTCCGGCGAGGTGTTCAAGGTGAAGTTCGGGGTCGGCAAGGAGATAGCGCACCCCAACACGCCCGCGCACTACATCAAGTGGATCAAACTCTTTTTTGTGCCGGACGGCGGCAAGTTCGCTATAGAGGTGGCCGGCGCGACTTTTGACGTTCACGCCGATACCGCTGACCCGGCGAAGCCCGGCCCTGTGGTCGCCGAGCCGTTTGCCGCCGTCAAGGTAAAGCTGACGGCGGGCGGAACGCTTCTTGCGCAGTCTTACTGCAATATCCACGGTCTGTGGGAAAATTCACAGCCGATAAAGGTTGGCTGATCTGAAATATCGAACCTAACAGCTCGCCCCCGTTCGCCTGGAGCGGGGGCGAGTTTTTTGCGGAAAATGCTGATTAATGGCAGATTTTTCATAGCCTGTCAAATATTAGACTATTCAACGTCAAAATTCAAATTTGCTAAGTCGCAATATTTTATTAATATCTCCGCCACCCTCAACACTCAATCTTTTGTCGGCAAACTCAAAATTCAACGCAAATTAATGACTGAATATGAGGTTCTTTGAGGCTGTTATGTCGGTTATGAGACTTGAATGTTCGCAAAATTTCAATAAAATAATCTAAACACAAGAGCAGCAAAAAGTTTGCAAACTACAGATAATATTTTGTGTCTGGAGTTTTCTGCCTCTAATGGCGATGCTTTTTAAAGGAGGCGTGCGAATAATGCACAAAACACTGACATGGCTGAAGGAAACGACGGCCGCCGTGACCCTTGCCGTTTTTATCCTGCAGGCGCCCCTGGCGCACCTGGGAGCGAAACGCGCATTGGCATCCGTGCCTGCCACTGGGATCAGGGCGCCGCTCAAATCGGAGGTCGCGGAGGACGACGCGGACGCGCTCTCGTCCCCTCAGAGGAAGGCGAACGTGCTCTTTCTGATAGAGTCGACCGCCGCCATGAGCTTTTCCCCAAAGGGGGTCATGCCCATAGTCATCATGAACCCCAGCTGGAAGTATGGCCTGATGGAAGCGGCCGACTGGGTGAGGACGGAGAACAAATACGGATACAAGTTCCCCGACATCCAGAGGCTGATGAAGCAGTCCACATTCGGCATGGGAGCCCTTCCAACGGCCTGGAGCGGCCAGAACGTCAACAAGGAGCGCAACCTGTACGGCAGGGAGCTGGTCAATGGCAACAACTACGTGAAGTCTGGGAAGACGATAGAGGAGGACATGGAGGCAAACAGGGACAGATACTATTTCCCATTCGCCGATCCTGTCCGCGCGACGGCGCTGAGGGAGGCGTACTCGAATCAGAAAACCGGCCTCGAGGTCAGCTTCAGCGGCGCGAAGAGACCATACAACCCAAATAGCAGGTATCCCTACGAGGCCGACTATGCAGCGCTGAGTTCTTACATGGGAACGCCTAAGGTCGAGAATTACAACTACTCCGGCGCGGTGTCGCGCGGAGGCGAATACCCATACGCGCTGGTGTTCAAGGACCCCAAGTACTGGCAGACAGGCTGGACGGAGTCAAGGACCCCTGCGGCGGACGACCTCGTCCCAAATGACAGCAGGATGTATCAGGCAAAGCTCGCTCTGTGGCGCCTGCTGGAGGACGAGAGCCTCTTCCGGGGCCTCCGCATAGGTCTCGCCACGACGTTTTTGTCGCCGTCCAACATGTATTACAATCTGCCGCACGTCACCTCCACATGGGCTAGCAAGGAATCGCGCACCGGCGGCAGATATCGTACGGATTTCAACACTATCTTCAAGGTCTATCCTTACGGCGGGAATATTTTCACCCATAGATATTTCTACAAGAGCGATTTCAAGCCGGCCAATGCCTGGGATTACGACATGTCAGCCAGCGGAAAAGTTCCGGTAAAACCGGGGGACGTTGGCAAAGTGGAGACACTCCAGTACTCCAACGGCACCCTGCTCATGAACATAACTGGGCACCCGTTTGGGTGGGAGGGCATGCACGCCCAGTTCTTCCCGGTGTGGTCAAACACTCAGGTCTCGACGAATTACAGCATGGGCAACGACCCTTATGGGAGGGAAGAGGGCTGGACGGATAGAGAGAGGCAGCTCTTCAGGCTCGAGAACCGCGCGTCACTTCACGTGCCGATCACGGATTATGACCATGAGTGGAAAAGAACCTATAAGTACAAGACGTATACGATCAGCCAGGCCGACAAGATCAGGCTCTGGATAAACGGACTGGCGGACATAAAGAGCGCCGGGCCCCACGACGCGAAGCCGTACAACCCTAAATATATGGAATCCGCGCCAAACCTCGACGCGTTCGGCAGCAATACGGACAAGGACAACAGAAATACGCAGTTCCACTTTTACAAGGACCCTGAGATAGGGATAGCCGGGACATTCGCGCTGCCTGGCGCCATTTTTCCCGACCCCAGGCCGGAATACGAAATGAACAGGGACGAAAGCCTCAGGAGAGGTTCCAGGACCGTCTGGTACTCCGACTCCGCGAACAACACAAACTACATGGGGTATTTCAGGGCGGAGAACATAAGGGAGCTGGCGAACCCCAAGGCGTTTTTCAACGCAGGCTCGGGGGAAGCGGCCGGGTCCGTCATGGATTTCTTCTCCCCGTACATATACTTTAATATGGCTGCTGACACCGCGGTCAAGACCGGAGCTATAACCAGCACCAAGACCGTCGCCGTGGGCAACCTGGCCGATGTCTCGTTCCCCATAAGAAACACCTGCGAAACAAACTGGCTCATAGTGATCGCTTCAGGCATGGAGGTCGAGCCGGTCGATTCCAAAGCGTACAAATACAACTCCTGGGACGCGGTAAAGAACCTGTACGACTACACCGACAAGAATAACCCCCAAAGGGGGAAGGTGACAGTGCTTTCCTCGAAGTGGAGCGTCCAGGACGGCAGAAACGTTCGCGATTATGTCGCAGCGGACCTCGACGAGCCGATCAGGACACTCGTCGTCGGCATAGTGGCGGATCCCGACGACCCGGAGATAAAGGGCGATCCGCTCATGAAAACTCAGGTCGAGAGGCTGCGAGAGAACTTGAACCGGATGGCGCGCGCGGGACAGGGGGACGACCCCTACGACACAAACTCCGAGTACACAGCGTATTTCGCCGACGACGTCCCAACCCTCATGGCTGCCATCAGGTCGGCTCTGACTGTGGCTAACGACAGCGCCGAGCACCAGACAGGCAGGGGCGCCCTGACAGAGTCGCCGCCGACGGAGCTGGAGGACGGCAACCTGTATGCGGCCACCTACCGAATCCGCAACTCAAACCAGTGGGAGAGCGCGCTGACACGTTTCACTGTCAAAAAAGACAAAGATGGGAAGATATCTCTGTCCCCAAAATGGGAGCTGGGCGAGAACATTATACAGGCGAGGGACTCGGGTGCGAAGCGGCCGTTGAAGTATTGGGACGGGACGCGGTTTGCCGCCGCCGACCCAGGCGACCGGGCTGTCAGAGATCTCCTGGGACTCGAGTCCGGCGTCATGTCGCCAAGCGACGTCTCAAATGGCGGAATCCCAGTCTCCGAGGCATTTTTCAAGTGGCTGAGGGGATATGACTACTCGTACAAGTACGATAAGGAGTATAAGAGGCTGAGCATGCTGGCCGACACCGGCCAGTCGAGAGTAGTTTATGCGGACTACCCCGTGTCGAACGACTCCCTTCCTGGTTACAAGAAGTGGGCTGAACAAATGGCCGGCAGCGGCAGAGGCGACGCCAGACTCTACTTACAGACTAACGACGGCATTCTGCACGTCGTAAACCCCAAGGACGGGACGGAGGAATCGGCCATTCTGCCCCCTCCAGTGCTTCAGCCGACGCGGCTTGGATCCCTAAAGACTTACCGGTTCGAGGATAAGCTGTACTGGATCGATGCGAAAAGAAGCGAAAAACAGGGGGATCGCAGATCGAATCCAGCTTACACCCTGGACGGGTCGCTGCAGAAGAGACGGCTCAACCTGAAACAGACGAACGACGCGTCGGGATGGGGGACCTATCTGCTTGGCTCGCTCGGCAGGGGAGGCTCTGGGCTTTACATGACAGACGTGACGACGCCGAACGCCCCGAAATTTCGCTGGTACAGAGAGAAGGTGGGAAACAGCCTCGTATCTATGACGGCCAGCGCCGGACAACTTGCGCCGGTATCCGAGAGTTTTACCAGCGCCAGCATCAGCGCCAGCGCGAACTCGGCATACGCAAAGATCGGTTTCAACAGCCCGGCGCCGGTCATAGGCGTGACAGGCGAGCTTGGCCAGACTCCAAAGCTGCAAAATTTCATAGCGCTGCCTGGCGGTTCACAGAGAAAACTGGATCTGGCCAACAATGGAAACGAGGGAGCGACGCTGCTCATCTTGGATCCTAAGGACGGCAGCGTGATAAGGGCATTCGACAGCAAGTCGCTCGAAAAAACGCTTAACGCCGGCGGGGGAGTGACAGGGCCGGCGCCCTACATGGGGATGATGGTGTCGGAGCCAACACTGTACAGGTCGGACCTGAGCTCTTACCTCGCCGGACGCGTGTTCGCCGCGGACAACAGGGGAAACATATTCTCAGTCGACCTCGAGAAAAAGAAAGGTGGAACGACGACGCCGCTCGACAGCAAGGACTGGAACATCTGGACCATAGCCACGCTTCAGACAAGCGCGACGGCGGGAAAGGGGCAGGGCAGTTTCGCAATGCCTCACGGCCTGGCGGTTGGAAAAAACGGCTCGTCTCTGTGGATTGCGGGAGGCACTTCCGACTTGGGAGTCATGAAAAATGGAAGCGCGGACGACGGAATAATAAAGAACGAGGAGCAGATGATCTTCGCGGCAAAGGTCGAGGACGGCAGGAAGCAGCCGCTCATGAGGGACCTGGATTTCAAGGAGCTTGGCGGGCTTGGCGGGCTCGGCGGAAACGAGCAGCTCAACCCAGGGGACGCCCATCAGGGCTGGTATATCCCGCTGCAGGAGGATAAGATAAACCGCTTCAGGGAATATGTCACGTCCAGGCCTGTCATGGCGGGCAAAACTCTCTTCGTGCCGACATTCATACAGAAGAAGATTGACGAACTGGATCCAAGTCAATGCGGCTCGACGAGGACCTTGAACGGGGACAGCAGATTGTACGCGCTGAACCTTGCCAGCGGCGCGGGGAACATGTGGAAGAACGCGGACGGGACCAAGGCAAAGTTCCTGACGCTAAAGGGAGTCAAGATAACAGGAATGACGCTGATGCCTGACGAGAAAGGAGGCAGCCTTCTCGTAACCTTCGACCAGTTGTCGGACAAGACCAACGTGAACAACACCGGCCAGAGCAACGTGCATAGGGTGGGCAATGAAAAGATGCTTCAAATCACCGGCGTATCCCCCGCCAATTCAGGCATATCCCTCAAGGATGGTGAGAGCATGATATTCTACTGGCTCATGCGTTAGCTGACGACAGCGCCGCGCTTCCGCCCAAACGCCAAAAAGCCCAATTTGCGGAACACGTTCGGCTGAGCCGGACGAGCGGAGCCCCCGGTTGACCCGGGGGCTCCGCCGTATATAAGGCGCCGTTCATAAGGCAGACTGCTAATGACGACTCCATGAATGCATGAAGAGTAAACGCCTCAACGCGTCAAAGCAATGATCGACGCTGATAAATTTGGTGTGACAAAAATGAGACTTTATGCTCACTTCTAATAATGACCATTGACTTATCACAACAAAAGCTGTTAGTATTACTACGTAAATCTTCAAAAAATCTTCATATGATAGAGGTGGTAATAAGTGTTTTTACTGATGCGGGAAAAGAATTTTCAG
>JAITNX010000197.1 GCA_031290235.1 Synergistaceae bacterium
GAGTCGAGAAAATTTGTCCCCCGCGTCCTGGATGAGCAGAGGGACCAGGAGGCCGGCATAAAAAGCGTCACTTTCGAAGCTAAGGGCGACTTCGCGTACGGATATCTAAAGGGAGAGCAGGGCGTCCACCGGCTCGTCCGCATATCGCCATTCGACTCCGCGAGGAGACGGCACACGAGCTTCTCTTCTGTCGAGGTCCTGCCGGTGCTGCCCGAGAGCGTGGAGGTGGAGATACGGCCGGAGGATCTGAAGATGGACACCTTTCGTTCCAGCGGGGCTGGTGGACAGCACGTCAACATGACCGACTCCGCCGTGCGCATAACCCACATCCCGAGCGGTATAATAGTGAGCTGCCAGGTGGAGCGGTCACAGCACATGAACAGGGCGACAGCGATGCAGGTTTTGCGCTCGCGCCTGTATGAGCGGACGATAAGGGAGAGACGAGAGCAGATAGAGACGCTCCAGGGCGAGAAGCGCGTCATAGCGTGGGGAAGCCAGATACGCTCGTACACGCTTCAGCCCTTTCAGCTGATAAAGGACCACAGGTCCGGGTGCGAGATTGGAAATGTATACTCCGTACTGGACGGGGATATAGACGAGCTTGTAATGGCTTACCTGAGATATGTCAAGACCGGCCTGACCTGTTCGCGGGTCTCGTCTCCCAGGGAAGGCACCGAGGAGGAGTAATTTTGAAGATGAACCGAATTGCCACGATTATCGCAGCGCTGTTTTCGTGCGCCGCTTTTTTTTCAGCTCCGCGCGCGGCGGCGTCCGCCGTGCCGGGTAAGTTCGAGTCCTTCGTCCCGATGGACCCGATAATGAGGATATCCCAGGTGAAGCCAGGAATGAGGGGCGAGTGCCGCACCGTTATCAGAGGGACGGAGATCGTCTCCTTCCCGGCCGAGGTCGTGGACGTCATCAAGAACGACGGCTCGCCAAGGAACCTGGTCATGATAAAGGTGAGCGGTGAGGTTATCGAGAGGACGGGCGGAATAGCGTCCGGCATGAGCGGCTCGCCCTTTTACATAAACGGCAAACTCGTTGGGGCAATAGGCTACGGGTGGCCATTCTCAAGACACGACCTTGGACTGGTCACTCCCATAGAGGACATGATGGCCCTGTGGGACAACCCCGAGGTGATACCGTCGTTCGACGCCGCGCTTATAATCCCCGAGAAACCAGCGGCGGCGGTAAAAAGCGAGGACGCAAAGTCCAAAAAACTGGACGAGATGATAAAGATCCTTATCAAATCGAGGGACATCAACCTGTCTAACTCAGGCTCGTCGGACGTCATTCCCCGCCATCCGGACGACCTTACCGGCGAAATATTCGTCTCAGGAGTCTCGGCCCGCATGGCCAGCAATATCGGTGAGCTGCTCGGCAAGGAGGTCACTACGTTTGGAGGTACTGGCGCCTCCGGCGGAGGACCGAACATCGGAGATAGGTCAAAGAAGGTCAAGTACGACGCCACGCTGAAACCCGGCATGGCAATCGGGACCTCGCTCCTGTGGGGCGACGTCGAAATAGGCGCGATAGGAACACTCACGGCCGTTGACCGAAACGGAAGGTTTATCGCGTTCGCGCACCCGTTCATGAACATGGGCACGACGTCCGCCGTCCTCACAGAGGCGCGCATATCTGGGGTAGTGCCTGGGTTGATGACGCCCTTTAAACTCGGCACTACCGGCGACATAATAGGCATAGTGACGCAGGACCGGCCTCAGGGCATAGGCGGACGCCTGGGCCGCTTCGCGCCGGCGGCGAGCTGCACGATAGATATGCTCGATGTGGACTCGGGCCGCAAATTCCAGCGCCGTTTTCAGATGGTGCAGGACAAGTACCAGCTCTCCACCCTGGCCTCCCCCGCGATAGTCGGATGCATAGAGGATCTGTGGGGACGCCACGGCGGCGGATCCGCCAAGATCACAGTCACTTATGCCGGCAGCGCCCTGCCGGAGGGCTGGAAGAGGACCAACGTCTTCGTCTCGGAGAGGGACGTGACCAAGGAGATGCTCGCCGAGTTCAACCTGATGACCCAGCTCTTTGCTGTGAACCAGTTCCAGGAGCTGCGTCCGTTCGGCATGAACGTGAACGTGGAGATGACCCAGGAGCCGAGGGTCCTCTATATAGACGACGTGGAGCTGCCAAAGGGACCGTTTCACCCAGGGGAGCGCGTCTCGTTCGACATAACCCTGCGCCCGTGGCGCAAGCCGCCATTCGTGCGCACCTATTCGCTGGTGATACCCGAGAAGGTGACCGGCATCAGCGAACTGCTGGTACGCGGCGGCGGGATAGCGGAGCAGAACGCGGAGTACATGGAGGCGGCGTGGCGCAGCATCAGCAGCCTGCCGATACTCCTGAAGGAGATTGACGCCAAGGAAACAAACGACCAGATAGTCCTGGAGATTCGCGGACAGGAGGCGCTTTCAGACCAGATCAAGAGAGCCCAGAGAGGCAACCCCGAGGACCTGATGAACGACAAGCTGAAGAGCGAAATCCGTGAGGAGAAGATGAATGAGGGTTCGATGCGGGTAATCAGGACCAACTACTACGTCGACGGCATAATCCACAAGCTGATCAAGGTAGAGGGCGACGCCAAGCCCGACGACGACAACGATAAAGGCGACGATGATAAAGAGACTCCGGAGGCCGAGGAAGCCGAGGAAGAAGTGGTGGCGTAGCGCCCGCTTATATTACGCGGCCATCTTCATTTATTCGCGAAAAATATAATCCACAGAGATCCGCAGTAGCCTATCATGAGGGCGAGGCAGACAGCGGCAGAGAGCATGTCCTTCGCACGGCGGATCTCCTCCCGGTACGTGGAGCCAAGTACATGGTCTATGAATATCTCCATGGCCGAGTTCACCAGCTCCAGGGTTATCGGCAGCAGGCACGCCAGGAAGACCAGGAATATCTGAGGACCGTCGCACCCAAGCCACACGGCCAGCAGCACGGCGACAAGCAGCGCCAGCGTCTCCTGCATTATGGCTTTTTCCTTGAGAAGCGCCACTCGAAAGCCGTTGAGCGAGTTTATCGTCTTGCGAAATAATGTGGAGTTCTTCCAGTCCTGGGTTGTCAGGATTGCACCCCCATCAGTCGACGGCCTCCAGCGAGTGTACCGCGACGGAGTGGAACTCGTCGGATACTCTGCAGCCGTCTATGCCGTATCTCTCCCTCTCGCTCTCCAGTATTTGCCTCACGCGCTCCCTGTCCTTTCGGGCAACCTGGCTGTCCCCTATGGAGCGCTCAACCCAATCGATCGCGCCGCGAGCCATCTCGTAGCTCTCAGGCGACTCCGCGTCCGCGAGGTGGTAGTAAACCCACTTGCCCTCTTTCTTTCCCTCGATCAGGCGCGCCTGCTTGAGGACGGAGAGATGCTTCGAAGTTGTTGACGGGGACAGATCGAGGAACGCTGTTATCTGACAGACGCAGAACTCATTTCCGCGCAGTATCATCAATATCCTCGCCCTATTCTCGTCCGACAGGGCCCTCGTTATATTCATGAAATTTATGAAGGGCATCTTCACAACACCTCGCTCAGCATATTGTATCATACCAATTTGAACACACAAAAAGGAGGGCGATTTTACCCGCCCTCCTTTTTTATTGACTGTCGGGCGGCATCGGTTCTCAGCGCCGGGACAAAACGATCACTCCTCCGACGTCACCTTCAGCACCTGCCTGCCGCGGTAGTATCCACAGCTCCCGCAGGCGCGATAGGTCTGAATCGTCTCTCCGCAGTGCGGACACGTCGTACTCTCAGGCGCATGGAGCGCGCCGATGAACTTCGCCTTGCGGTTGTGCGTGCGGGCGTGCGAAATTTTTCCCTTCGGGGTTGCCATTGCTCATCCCTCCCTTGCGTTTGCTTAAATAGAAAAACAGCTTATAGTTAGAGGCCCAAGTGCGGCAAATCAGCCTTTTTAGTTTGCCTAGTTTGCTTGGTTCGCCTAGTTCGCGCCGATATCCCCAAGGACGGCAAATCTCGGATCGCCGCCTTCCTCCCTGCAAGAACAGTCACCTTCGTTGAGGTCCTTGCCGCAGATCTGGCACAGCCCTCTGCAATCCTCGGAGCAGAGAACCCGCTCCGGCAGGAAGAGCAGCAGAGTCTCCCACACGTACTGCTTCAAGTCGAACTCGGTTTCGAAGCTGTCTATCGGAATGACGTCGACATCTCCGTCGTCATCACCGGACGAATCCCCGTCCTCCCCCTTTTTGCCCTTCACGGAGGTCTGCTCGGAACGAGCTGGACGCAATGTAAAAAGATACCTCAAATCGCCGACAATTGCAAGCCCTGTTTCCTTGAGACATCTGGAACATGGCAGGGAAAATCTCGCTGACACTCTCACCTTGATCAGTATCCGCTCTCCGGCGTAGTTCGCCTCGACGCTGGCAGTCACAGGCGAGGCCGGGGCGTAGAGCTGTCCCCAGTGATCAATGGAGCCGTTCATGGGCAGCTCGAACGTCTCCTCGTACAGCTCTCCGTTTCTTCGTATCCTCGACGACAAAATCCCGCAGTCCCACTCGGGCGGCGGCTCTACATATACTTTCATACTCGCGCCTCACGTCAAGTGTTTTTTTTAGCTTTTTTCAGCCAGCCTCCGCGTATCGCGGGCTATCATCAGCTCCTCGTTCGTTGGGACGACCATGACCTTCACCTTCGAGTCGTCTGCGCTGATAATGGCCTCCTTGCCTCGCAGGCCATCGTTCTTCGAGTCGTCGAGCTTGACTCCCATGAACTCCATGCCCCTCGTCACCTCGCGGCGCGTCACGTCGCTGTTCTCCCCTATGCCGGCTGTGAATACTATCGCGTCCACTCCGCCCATCACCGCGGCGTAGCTGGCTATGTACTTCTTTACCGTCGTGCAGAGGATGTCGGCCGCGAGCTTTGCCCGTTCGTCGCCCTTCGCGGCGGCCTCCTCTATGTCGCGGAGATCGCTCGAAACGCCGGATACCCCTAGCAGGCCGCTCTCCTTGTGCAGGATGTCGCTGACCTTTTTGAGATCGGCCTCCTTCTCCATCAGGTAGAGGATGACCGATGCGTCGACGTCGCCGCACCTCGTGCCCATCAGGATTCCGGGCGTCGTGCCCATGCCGAGGCTGGAGTCCACGCTGCGTCCCCCGTCGACAGCGGTTACGGAGCTGCCGTTGCCCATGTGACACGTGATGATCTTCAGCGAACTCGCCGGCTTGGCCAATATCTCGGCCGCGCGGGCCGCGACGTAGGCGTGGCTCATGCCGTGAAAGGAGTAACGGCGAACCCTGTCATTCTCATAATACTTGTATGGGATGCCATAAATATAGGCCTTGGGCGGCATGGTCTGATGAAATGCCGTGTCGAAGGCTGCAACGTTCGGCACGCCTGGGAGGGCGGTCTGCATGGCCCTCACGCCCATGAGGTTCGCTGGGTTGTGAAGCGGGGCGAGATAAGTGCAGTCCTCGATATCCTTGATTACAGAAGCGTCTATGAGCGCTGACTTGTCGTTTTTTTCCCCGCCGTGTACTATGCGATGTCCGACGGCGCCAAGTTCGCCGAGGCTCTTCAGCGCGCCGAGTTTGGCGTCCTGAAGCAGTTCCAGCACGAGTTTGATGGCGCTTGTGTGGTCCGGGATATCGGTCTCGCGCACAGTGGACTCCGCGCCCTTGCTGTGTTTTATGCGGGATCCCGAGATGCCGATGCGCTCGACCAGCCCCTTCGCCAGGACCGATTCGTCCGTCATGTCAAATAGCTGATACTTCAGTGATGAGCTGCCGCAGTTCAAAACGAGAATTTTCACCTGAGCATTGACCTCCTTGACCTCTCCCCCGGCAGATCGCATAATCTATGCGATATACCCCGCAAAGGGAGGGCGTTCTGTAGCTTGAATACAATTGGAATAATTGCAGAGTATAATCCCTTTCACAAGGGACATCTATATCATATCAGGAAAACTCGCGAACGTGCGCGGGCGGACGCGATTATCGCGGTAATTTCCTCAAATTTTGTACAGCGTGGGGGACCGGCGATCCTCGACAAGGGGGTAAGGGCCAAAAGCGCACTCTTGTGCGGCGTCGATTTGGTTCTGGAACTCCCTGTCGTCTTCTCGGGCCACAATGCCGGTCCATTCGCGAATGCGGCGGTCGACATCCTTGCGGCGACAGGAGTGACGGACGTCATCAGCTTTGGCATGGAGTCGCCGGACGACGGAATATCGCGGCTCAGCGGACTGGCCGACATCCTCAACCACGAACCGGACCTCTTCAGGATGCCGCTCAAAAAATTCCTGGCGGCCGGATACTCCTTCGTTCAAGCGCGGAGCATGGCCCTGGACGAGATGATCCCAGGCTCGCTGGAGCTGCTGAAGAGGCCGAACAACAATCTCGCCCTGGCATACGTGAAGCGAATAAGGGAAAAAAATTATCCGTTGACGCCCTTTGCGGTGAGAAGGCTTGGAGCGGGGCACAACGACGCCGAGGCGGACGGGCGCGCCGAAGAATTTGCGAGCGCGGCCGCGATACGGGGCCTGGCCGCGTCCGGTGAAATTGCCCGGGCCTCCGCGTTGATGCCGGAGGCAAGCGCGCGCCTTCTCATCGAAGCCCGCGAGTCCGGCCACTCCGCCCACGACGGCGGCCGTCTCTGGACCGCGATAAAGCAATCGCTGCTGCGGAGCGGCGCAAGGGAGCTGGCCGGGATAGCCGGGGTGAGCGAGGGGATCGAAAATAGGCTCATGGACATGGCCTACAGGTCTGAGTCGTATGATTCTTTCGCCGGCTCCTGTGTGAGCAGGCGGTATCCGCTCGGAAGGATACGCAGGATCTGCGCGCACCTCCTGCTCAACATGCGCCAGGAGGAGAGCCTGGAGTTCCAGAAAAAAGGCCCGGCCTACATCAGAACGCTTGGAGCTAACGAGCGCGGCAGGGAGCTGCTTTGCAAAATGCGCCGCTCCACGTCGCTCCCGCTCATAGCGAGGCCCTCCGCCCCCTGGAGCGCTTACGCCAGGTCGATGATGCAGTTCGAACACAGATCGACGGAGCTGTGGGAAACTCTGACGCAAAACCCGCGCGCGCGCGCGGAGTCGCGCTATGTGCCCATAATGACCGGCGGATAAAAAGCGGAAAAAGGGGGAAAAGAGGTAAGAAAAGGTAAAAAAACGTCAATTCCGTATTCGGCGCATTTCTTGACATAATATGCCTGCTATAATTTCTCGTAATGCCACAGGCATATATTTAAGGAGGTTTTAATATGGAGCGCAAAGGTATCATCACGATGCAGGGCAGCCCGCTCACTCTGATCGGCAATGAGCTGAAGGCGGGGGACAAAGCCCCGGATTTCGTCCTTCTCGACGTCGAATTGGCCCCAAAGAGCTTGAAGGACTTCGAGGGCAAGATCAAGGTGATTTCGGTGACGCCGTCCCTCGACACCCCTGTCTGCAATACGCAGATTCACTGGTTCAACAAGGAAGCGGCCAAACAGCCAAGCGGCGTCGTCGTCATAAACGTCAGCGCCGACCTTCCATTTGCCATCAAGCGTTTTTGCGGGACAAGCGGCATAGACAAAGCGCTGGCCTTGTCGGACCACAGGGAGGCCTCATTCGGCAGAGGGTACGGAGTGTTGATCGGGGAGCTGAGGCTGCTTGCGCGCTCGATCTTCATCATCGACAAAAACAACGTCGTGCGCTACGCGAAAATCGTCAGCGAGCAGACGAACGAGCCGGACTACGAGGATGCCATAAAAGTCCTGAAGACCCTGGTATAATATCGATTTGAAATCAAAGGCCTGAAGGCTAAAGCGTAACGGCTGGGGCAATCCGCGATCCGGGTTGCCCCAGTCCGTATTTTTTTAACTGCTGATTTGGTGTGACAAAAATGAGACTTTATGCTCACTTCTAGCAATGACCATTGACTTATCACAACAAAAGCTGTTAGTATTACTACGTAAATCTTCAAAAAATCTTCATATGATAGAGGTGGTAATAAGTGTTTTTACTGATGCGGAAAAATAATTTC
>JAITNX010000008.1 GCA_031290235.1 Synergistaceae bacterium
GTAGTGCTGGAGAAAAACGAAAAGTATTTTGAAGGGGTTCCCAAAATCGACCGGCTGATATTCAGGTCCATCCCTGAATCGTCCACCCGTATTGTCGAGCTGGAATCCGGCGGAGTGGATCTAATCCACAGCTCCCTTCCGGCGGAGGAGTTCGACAGGCTGAGCCAAAACCCCGACCTCACGGTTTACGAGGGGCGCGGACCAAACAGCCACATGGCCGGGTTCAACATGTCGATGAAGCCCTTTGTCGACGTGCGGGTGCGCCAGGCCATGAACTACGCGATAGACAAGCCGGCCATGGTGGACACCCTCTTCTTCGGACACGCGCAGCCAGCTCGCGGCCCAATGTCGCCCAGCATCGTGGGTTTTGATAATTCTCTGCCGGAGTCGTATCCTTATAACCCGGAAAAGGCGCGCGAGCTGTTGAAGGAGGCGGGGTATCCCGACGGGTTCGAGTGCAAGATATACACAGATCCTCGCACCGAACGGCGGAATGTGGCCGAATTTTTACAGATGAACCTGGCGGAAGTCGGGATTCAGGCGACGATAGAGCTGCTCGAGTGGAGCGTTTTCCTCGCCCAGACCTCGAAGGGGGTGGACGGTCTCTACATTCTGGCGGTGTTTGGAACCGGCGATGCGGACGGAGCGATGCACCCCCGCTACTACTCGAAGTATTTGGGCTCATCAAACCGACAGCAGTGGAACAACCCCGAGATTGACAAGCTGCTGGACGAGGGGCGGGCAGCGATAGACAGGAATAAGTCGGCCGCGATCTACAAGGAGATTCAGGCGAAGGTCGTAGAAGAAGCGCCGGAACTTTTCCTTGTTGTAGCGACGAACCTGGCCGCGTCGCGCAAGAATGTGAAGGGTTTTGAGCCGGCGCCGGTGGCCGTCTCGTTCTTCAATCTTTACCTCGAGTAAGAAGGAGGGTATGACTTGAAGGAAAAAATAATAGCCGCGGTGGAAAGCATACGCGGCGAGATAGTGGAGCTGAGCCATAAAATCCACGAAAACCCTGAGACCGGCTATCAGGAATTTAGGGCTTCGGCGTGGCAGAAGGAACTCCTGGGCAAATATGGGTTCGAGATTACAGCCCCATTTTGCGGCATGGAGACCTCCTATCTCGCAAGTTACGCCTCTAAAAAACCAGGCCCGTCCATGGCCTTCTTGGCGGAGTACGATTGTCTGATGGGAAGCCATATCTGCGGGCACAATACCATAGCCGGCGGTTCGGTTGGGGCCGGCATCGCCCTCTCCCGCTTTGTGAATGAGACAGGAGGGAGGGTGTGCGTCGTCGGCGCTCCGGCGGAGGAGGGCGGCGGCGGGAAGATAAAAATAGTGGACGAGGGCGGCCTCGAGGGAATAGACTACGCAATGATGATGCACCCCAGATTTCAGACCATGATCCGAAGACCGCCCCTGATGGCGACCGCGCATGTAGAGGTGGAATATTTCGGAAAGACTACGCACCCCTCGAAATATCAGTCCGGCATAAACGCGCTCACCTCCCTCATATCACTCTTTAACGCGGTTGACGCAAAGCGTCCCTCCTGGCCCGAAAAGTCCACGGTCCTTGGAGTCATTCTGGAGGGGGGCAGGGCGGCCAACGTTATGCCGGACTATACAAAGGGTCTCTTTGATATTCGTTCAACAAAAAAATCAGAGGTCCTGGATATGATAGAGGATTTCAAACGCCTCGCCCAGGCCGCTGCCGACGTCACCGGCGCCAGGACAGAGGCGACAGTTGGGCTGGTCTATTCCGACAGTCACCTGAACGGGACTATGGCGGACCAGTTGAGGGTCAACCTGGAGGCCCTGGGCGAAACGGTTGTGATAGGCGACCCAAATGAAAAAACCGGGGCCTCCGATATTGCCAACGTCTCAGAGATCGTGCCCACCGCTCACGAATATATATTCCTGGTCAACGCGAGCGCCCACACGGAGCCATTTCGCGAGGCCGCGCGTTCGCGGCGCGGCGATGAAGTCGTAGCGCTGATGGCCAAGGCCATGGCGATGACCGGCTACGACATCCTGACGGACCCGATTCTTAGGGATCAGATTCAAAAAGAATTCAGCGCTTCCGTAGCCTGATATATGGCGGCTGCCGGCTGACTATGCGGGAGGAACTAAAATGTCACGTTATATATTAAAGCGGATTTTGCTCCTTATTCCAGTGCTGCTCGGCGTAGCCGTGTTGATCTTCACCATCATACACATGGCTCCTGGCGATCCGGCTCAGACCATGCTCGGGGCGAACGCCACCCAGGAGGAGATACAGGAGCTGCGGGTCAGTCTCGGTCTGGAGAAGCCGCTGTACGTACAGTTTGGAATATTCATGGGCAACACGCTGAGGGGGGATCTCGGCAAATCAATCATCACAAACGATCCCGTTTTGGGCGAGATCCTTCTGCGCCTGCCGGCAACCTGCACTTTGGCGTTTTTGGGGCTGCTGTTTGCCATCTTAATTGGCGTTCCCCTCGGCACGCTTGCCGCGATTAAACAAAATTCGATAGTGGACGCCGTTTGCAGCTTCATAGCGCTGGCGGCTTTCTCGATTCCAAACTTCTGGCTGGCGCTGATGCTGATGCTTCTTTTTTCAGTCATGTACCCGATACTGCCGTCCTCCGGGATGGGCACATGGAAGCATCTCATTATTCCAACCGTCGTGGTCGGCGGTCAGTTCATGGCCACCATAGCCCGCATGACCCGCTCCAGTATGCTCGAAGTGATAAGACAGGACTACATAAGAACCGCCAGAGCAAAGGGGCTGCCCTATAAGCTGGTCCTGACGCGCCATATATTCAGCAACGTGCTAATCCCCGTCATCACCATTGCCGGTCTCAGCTTTGGCCAGGCGCTTGGAGGAATAGTCATCACGGAGACGGTGTTCTCCATCCCCGGGACCGGGCGTTTCCTGGTGGACGCCATACGCGCTCATGATTACCCCGTCGTTCAGGGAGGGGTGCTTTTTTTCGCCGCGTTCGTGGGAGTTGTCAACCTTCTGGTGGACATGCTCTACGCTTTTGTCGATCCGCGAATCAAAGCCCAGTATAGATAGGCGGTTTTGGAGAAAATATGAAGATGGAAATGACAAGAGAGAAAAGACAGAGCCAGCTTGCCGAAATATGGCGGCGTTTGCGCAGAAATAAGGCTGCCGTCACCGGGCTCCTGATTGTGGCGGCGTTGGTGGTGTTCGCTGTATTTGCCCCCTACATCGCGCCATTCGACCCAAACAAGGGCAATTTCAAGGACAAACTTCTTGCGCCAAACTCGAAATACCTGCTTGGCACAGATAATTTCGGCAGGGATATATTCAGCCGAATCGTCTACGGCAGCCGCATCTCCCTTTACATTGGTTTTATAGCCGTAGCCATCGGCGCGGTAGGCGGGGCCGCGCTAGGAGCTGTAGCTGGGTACTACGGCGGCCGAATAGACAACCTCGTCATGCGATGTATGGACATTCTGCTGGCGGTGCCCACAATTATCCTGGCCATAGCCATAGTCGGGGTCCTGGGCGCCAACCTGACAAACTTGATGTTGGCGGTTGGAATAGGCCAGCTGCCGCGCTATGCGCGCATTGTCCGGGCCTCGACCCTTTCCGTGAGGGAGCAGGAGTTCGTGGAGGCGGCGCGGCTTGTGGGGGCCTCGGATCTGCGCATTATAGCCGAGAATATTTTGCCGAATTGCATGGCGCCGATCATAGTGCAGAGCACTCTGGGAGTGGCCTCGGCAATTTTGGCCGCGGCTTCGTTGAGCTTCCTTGGACTAGGCATTCAGCCGCCAACGCCGGAGTGGGGTTCTATGTTGAGCGCGGGCCGTCAATTCCTGCGCAACGCGCCGTACATGACATTTTTTCCCGGAGTCGCGATCGCCCTCGTCGTCCTGGGTCTGAATCTCCTTGGCGACGGCTTGAGAGACGCGCTGGATCCCAAACTGCGCTAGGGTGATGGCGATGGATGATAAATTACTGGACATAAAAAACTTGAGCGTAGCTTACAACACTTATGAGGGTACGGTGCGGGCCGTGCGTAACGCGTCGTTCAGCGTCGGATCCGCTCAAAACATTGGCCTGGTAGGGGAGAGCGGCGCTGGAAAAACGACGACAGCCCTTGCCGTGATGCGCCTGGTTCCCGATCCTCCGGGTAAAATAACAAACGGAGGTATTTATTTTCAGGGGCGCAACCTCTGTGACGCGGCTGAAAACGAGATGGAGAGCATTCGGGGAAACCAAATTTCCATGATTTTCCAGGATCCCATGACATCGCTAAATCCGGTGCTCACCATAGGAATCCAGATCGCGGAGGTCGTCATGACTCACCGGGGCCTCTCGAAATCGGCTGCCTTCAAGGAGGCTCAGGCGCTCCTGGAGAAGGTTCATATACCGGCTGGCAGGTACAAGGAGTATCCTCATGAGTTCAGCGGGGGAATGAGACAGCGCGTTGGCATAGCGATGGCGCTTGCCTGCAACCCTTCGCTGATAATAGCGGATGAGCCGACGTCGGCGCTCGACGTTACAATTCAGGCTCAGATCATAGATCTGATGCGCGATTTACAAAGCGAATTCGACACCTCCATGATCCTGATAACCCACGACTTGGGCATTGTGGCTGAAATTTGCGACTATGTCGCTGTCATGTACGCCGGCGAAATAGTTGAGACTGGGTCGCTCGAACAGATTTTCACGCAGCCGCTCCACCCCTACACCATCGGTCTTTTCAAGTGCGTCCCGCGCATCGTCGGCAACGATAAAATTTCTCCCATAGGCGGCGGACTCTATAATCCTTTCTCCGTCCCCGAAGGCTGCAGTTTTCATCCAAGGTGCCTGAAAAAGATGCCCGTCTGCGAGCAAACCGCGCCGGACGGCGTTTCTATCGATGGACACAGGGTGCGCTGTCACCTGGCGGCGGTTAGACGACGGCAGGAGAAATAGGAGGAACAAAATGCCAGAGCCTTTGTTGAAGGTGGAAAACCTGACGAAATATTTCAAAATTCCAGCCGGCGCCGTACACGCGGTTGACGATGTATCCTTCCATATTTATAAGGGGGAAACTCTCGGCTTGGTCGGCGAGTCCGGGTGCGGCAAGTCTACTACTGGACGCGTGCTGGTCAGCCTCATCGAGGCGACCGGCGGGCGCGTCACGTTCGATGGGAGGGACATCCTCTCGCTCAAAAAAAACGACCTTCATGAGATGAGACGCCACATGCAGCTCATATTTCAGGATCCTTTTTCCTCTCTGGATCCCCGAAAGAGCATTGGAAGCTCCATAGCCAAACCGCTGGAGATCTACAGGACAGGGGACAGGAAAGAGCGTGAAAAACGGGTAGACGAGCTTATGGAGCAGGTGGAACTCAGCCCGAGGCTGTTCAACAAATATCCTCACGAACTCGACGGGGGCAGCCGTCAAAGGGTAGGCATTGCGAGGGCTCTCGCTCTGTCCCCAAAATTCATCGTCTGCGACGAACCCGTTTCCGCCCTGGACGTTTCGATTCAGGCCCAGATCATAAATCTTTTGCAGGAGCTGCAAAAGATGTTGGGCTTGACTTTTTTGTTCGTCTCGCACGATCTGTCGGTAGTCAAATATATCAGCGACGACATAGCCGTGATGTATCTGGGAAAGATAGTCGAGATAGCTAAATCTGACGATATATTCGCCTCTCCGTCGCACCCCTACACCCAGGCTCTCCTGAACGCGGTCCCCATACCGGAACTGAGGTCAAAGACCCGCAAGCGGGTAATATTGACCGGCGGAGTTCCAAGTCCGTTGAACCCGCCTCCAGGCTGCCGTTTTCACACGAGATGCCCGTATAAAACGGACCGCTGCGCCGCCGAAGAGCCAATGCTGACGCCCATAGCGCCGGATCACAAAGTCGCTTGCTTTGGTATTAAGTAGTCGCGCATTCCAATTTTGAGTCAAATAAAAGCATATTTGACTCAAAATTGGAATTACGTCACGCTATTTCGCTTCTCTTCCTCCCAACAACGCTTGCCAGCGCCAGCAGGCACAGGGCGAAAATTCCCGCGCCCGCGTCGCAGCCGCCGCCGCTGCCGCCAAAATTTTCGGCGGGGTTCGGGTCATCCGGTTTTTCCGGCGTCGGGGTCTCGTCCGTGAATGTCGTCTCCGAGAGCGCCAGAGGCGTCGTGAACGTCTGGACGTACTCCGTGGCGTCGCCGCGTTTCCAGTACGCTACCTTTTCCAGCGCGCCCCGCTTCACCTCGGCGAGGCTCGGGGCCGTGAAGGAAATTTGCAGGTACGGGGGCGTCACCGTCGCGCTTCTCGCGCTTTTGGCCGTGATCGGGACGAGGGTTCCGCCTGCGTTTACGTAACCGTAGGAGAGACCCGACGGCGTGAGGCCGGTCAGCGTCGCCTTCAGATAGTCGATACTCGCGGGATCCGCGCCCCCAGCAAGGGGGATTCGGAAATTTACCGTCACGGTTCCGTCCGTCTTCGTCACATA
>JAITNX010000017.1 GCA_031290235.1 Synergistaceae bacterium
CGCACTGCCGACAGCTTCGTCGCTATCTCATCGCGCCCGAGCGGGTAGACCGCACCGCAGCACTGCCACTCCGGCAGCTCCTCCATCTCTATCTCCAGCAACTCCGCCGACAGCCTGGCGCCCTCGTCGAGTTCACTCGCCTTCGTCTTGAGCGTACAGCCTGGATAATAACTGAACTTCATCTAAACGCCTCCTCATTTACATTACGTTCCCCCTATCGGATTTTATATGTTTATTCCCTTGCAGACCGCCTTGAGCGCATTCGCGCTCTCGACGAACAACGCCTCCTCGCTCGAGGTGAACTTCGGAGTGAGACCGCCTGTGATCCCCTTGTCCCCCACCGCGAAAGGAAGGCTGAGGACTATGTCGCTGACGCCATACTGGCCGTCCAACAACCCGCCTACCGGCAGGAGCGTGTTGGTGTTGTTCAGGATGTTCTTGCAGATATCGCACGCTGAGAGGGATACGGCAAAGAATGTCGCGCCCTTGTTCGCGATAACCCGCCCGCCAGCCTTGCGGACATCGTCTATTACCTCGTCCTTCCATGCCTGGCTCTTCTCGCCGTAAATTTTCTCGACGTATTCGGTCGCCGGCACACCAAAGACGGACGAGAGCGACCACGGGATGAATGACGTGTCCCCATGCTCCGCCAGCACGTAGGCATCTATGTTGTCGACGCTTACCCCAATGCGCGCCCCGAGGATCGCGCGAAGGCGAGCGGTGTCGAGCAGAGTCCCTGAGCCGATTATTCTCTTAGGCGGAAGTCCTGAGAGCTTGGCCACGACATACGTCATGATATCTACAGGATTGCTGACTATGACGTATATGGCGTCAGGAGCGGCTTTCACTGTGGGCGGAACTACGCTTTTGAAGATGTCGGTGTTCGTGTTGACCAGATCGATGCGGGTCATTCCAGGCTTGCGTGGCAGGCCGAGAGTGAAAATAACTATGTCCGAACCGGCCGCGTCCGCGTATTCCCCATAGTGGATATTGAATGGCCTGACAAATTGGGCGCCCTGTATTATGTCGTCCGCCTCGCCTATCGCCTTTTCCTTCTTGATGTCGATCAGGACAATTTCCGAAGCGATACCCTGAATGGCCAGGGTATACGCGATTGTGGCCCCCACGCTTCCCGCCCCGAGAATTGAGATCTTCCTCCCTTTTGCCATTGTTACTCCTCCCTTGATTTGTGGTGATATATTGAGATATGAAAATACTCATTAACAGCGTGCCAGGCCAGACAGCTCATGCGATGAGGAGAAGAGCCTCGCCTGTGTTTACGGAGTCGCCCTCTTTGTAGTTGACTTTCACAACCGTGCCCGCCTTCGGCGCGAAGAGCTCGTTCTCCATCTTCATCGCCTCCAATATGAGTACAAGCTGCCCTTCGCTGACCTGATCGCCCTCTTTGACATGTAGCTTCCATATCTTGCCGGGCATTGGGGAGTTTACCGGCACGGCATCAGCGAGCGCCGCCTGTGACACGACGGGAGCGGGAGCTTGTACCGGCGGCGCCGCAGGCGTCGGAGCGGGAGCTTGTACCGGCGCTGGCGCTGGGGCTGCGGCCGGGACTTGCGCCGCGACAGGCGCCGGCGCTGAGATAAGCGGAGCGGCGGAAATTGGGGGCGCGACTGAGCCTTTCTCCTCAACAACCACGTCGTAAGCTTTTCCATTAACGGTCACCACGTAATTTCGAGCCATCTTAAAAAAAACCTCCTCATTAACTATGTAACAAAAACTATTGACAAAAATACTCCTCAAAACCCTCGCTGTTCTGAAGCCACCCCACCGTCCTCCATGCTGTGGATTTAGGCTGTGTCCTCACCGAGGCGCCGGCTTGAACTGGAACCTGCGAGGCCGTTTCCGGCGATGGGGCGAAACTTACGACCTGAACCTCTGCGCCGCTCGCCTCGGAGATGGCCGCGGTTATCGCCGCGACCACTTCGCCATCGGACTCCGCGGACGCCGCCGATAGGATACAACCCGACGTCTCGAAGGGAAATTGCCCTGCCTCCGCCGTCCCTTCTATTGTGATCGTGAACTTCTTCAATTCAATAATCATAGCCTAACCTGGCATGACGCCGTGTTTACGCCGCGGGCGCAGCTCTTTCTTATCCTCCGTCATCAAAAGCGCCTGGTGAAGAGCCATTCTTGTCTCCTCGGGAAGAATAACTCTGTCCACAAATCCACGAGCCGCGGCGGCGTATGGGTTGGCAAATGCCTCGCGGTATTCCTCTATCTTCTCGGAACGGGTCGCGGCCTTGTTGTCGGAGGACTCGATCTCTTTGCGGAATATGATATTAGCGGCGCCCTCCGCGCCCATGACGGCGATCTCCGCCTGCGGCCACGCCAGGACGATGTCGGCCCCCAGATCCTTGCTGCACATGCCTAGATACGATCCGCCGTACGCTTTGCGCAGTACGACCGTTATCTTGGGAGAGGTAGCCTCGCTATAAGCGTACAGGAGTTTCGCCCCGTGCTTTATTATGCCGCCCATCTCTTGATTGAGACCTGGGAGATAGCCGGGGACATCCTCGAACGTCACTATGGGAATGTTGAACGAATCGCATATCCTGATATGACGAGCCGCCTTGCATGACGCGTCGATATCGAGACATCCAGCCATGACCCTGGCTTGGTTCGCGATGATCCCAATGGATTTGCCGCCCACGCGGGCGAAGCCGGTAACGATGTTCTGGGCGTACAAAGGCTGAATCTCGAAGAAGTCAGCGTCATCCACAACCTTCTTGATGACGTCGCGCACGTCGTATCCCTTGTTCGTGTTTGTCGGTACGACCTCGCGAAGCGTCAGATCCAAGCGCATCGGATCGTCTTTTGTCTCCTTCAGCGGAGGCGTCTCCAGATTATTAGAGGGGAGGTACGAGAGAGTCTTGCGCACCTGCTCGTAGCATTCATCCTCGCTGGCAGCGAAGAAATGCGCAACGCCGGAGGTATTGTTGTGCGCTTTGGCGCCGCCTATCTGCTCGGACGTCACGTCTTCTCCCGTAACCGCCTTGATTACCTGCGGGCCTGTGATGTGCATGATCCCGATTTTGTCAATCATGTAGACAAAATCTGTCAGAGCGGGGCTGTAGACAGCTCCGCCAGCGCACGGCCCGGCAATGACGGAGAGCTGCGGAACGACTCCGGACGCCTTGACGTTGCGGAAAAATATATTGCCATAACCGGAAAGGGCGTCAACAGCCTCCTGAATTCGCGCGCCGCCGGAGTCGTTGATGCCGACGCATGGCGCGCCGTTTTGAACCGCCAGATCCAGAACCTTACATATTTTCTTGGCGTGCGCCTCGCCGAGCGACCCTCCGATGACCGTGAAGTCCTGGCTGAAGACATATACTACGCGGCCTCCTACTGTACCGTAGCCTGTTACGACGCCGTCGCCTTCGAAAACAGTCTTCTCCATACCGAAGTTGGAGCATCTGTGCCGTACCAGTTCGTCGAGTTCCACAAAGCTGCCTGTGTCGAGTATTTTGAGTATCCTCTCTCTGGCAGTCAGCTTGCCCTTCTCATGCTGTTTAGCTACAGCCTTTTCTCCGCCGCCCTGCGACGCCTTACCCCGTTTCTCGATCAGATTCTCACAGAGCTGATCGATATGCGATCCGCTATCCATCACAAACCTCCTAAGTATTCTATCGCCAGTTCAGCTCCGGCATAATCCGGAGCGGCATCTTACAGTAGCGTCACACAGGGTAAGCTCCCTCATATATGGGGGTGTCCAACCCTATGTTTATCCCTGTCTCTCTCGCGTACTTTCTCTTGAGAAACTCGATCGCAACCTGAGGAAACATCGCGTACGAGAGGACATCCTCAACCTGAGTAGCCCACTCTCCGGCCTCGGCGCGTAGTTTTTCGAGCTCCTCCGGGATTCTCTCGCCTGGTCTGCATGTGATGGGTTCGCCGCCCTCTATGGCCTTGGCCTGCACCTCTGGGTCGACGGGCGCCGGCGTGCGGCCATAATAACCCATAAAATATTGCCTCACCTCTTTTGGTATCACCTTCCAGCGCTCTCCTACCATGACGTTCATGGCGGCCTGCGTGCCGACGATCTGACTGGTCGGCGTTACGAGCGGCGGATACCCCATTTCCTTGCGGACACGGGGGACTTCCTCCAGCACGTCCTTCAGCTTGTCGAGCGCGTTGCCCTCCTTGAGCTGGCTCTGGAGGTTCGAGTACATCCCGCCGGGGATCTGGTAGAGAAGGATGTTTATGTCGACCCCGGACACGCCCATTATGATATTGCTGTACTTTTTCTTCAGCTTCTCGAAGTGACTCGCCACCGGCAGCAGCTTTTCGAGAGAGAGGCCCGTGTCGAGCGGGCCATTGGCAAGGGCTGCGACAAGAGTCTCCGTAGCGGGCTGACTCGTCCCCATCGCGAACGGAGAGATCGCGCAGTCGCATACGTCGGCGCCGGCCTCCAAACCGGAGAGATACGCCATGGCGGCGAGCCCGGTCGTATAGTGGCTGTGTATCTGCACCGGCAGATCTACCATCTTCTTTATAGCCTTCACAAGCGAATTCGCGGAGACTGGGTTGAGGAGTCCAGCCATATCCTTGATGCATATCGAGTCCGCGCCCATGTCGGCCATGTCGCGGGCTTGCTGCGCAAAAAGCTCCAACGTGTGAACAGGAGAGATCGTATATGAGATGGCGAGCTGAAGGTGCGCTCCCTCGCGCTTGACCTGTTCAGCCGCCACCTTGGTGTTCCTGAGGTCGTTCAGAGCGTCGAATATCCGCACGATGTCGATTCCGTTGCCGATCATGCGTTTTACGAATTCACGAACCACGTCGTCGCCGTAGTGGCGATAACCCAAGAGGTTCTGGCCGCGGAGAAGCATCTGAAGCTTCGTCTTCTTGACCCGATGTCTTATCTCGCGGAGACGTTCCCACGGATCCTCATCGAGGAACCTCATTGCGGTGTCGAAGGTGGCGCCGCCCCACATCTCGAGAGAGTGATAGCCGACCTCGTCCATCGCCTCACATATAGGAAGCATGTCGGACGTGCGCAGACGCGTAGCCATTATCGACTGGTGAGCATCGCGCAAACCCGTCTCTGTTATGCCAATTTTTTTCTTTTTCACCTCAGAATCACGCTGAGCGCTGTCACCAGGCTTTGGAATCTTATCTCCCATGTCATTATCCCTCCAGAATTGATATGGATGTGGCTCCGCTCTTTGTCGGGGAGCAACTCCCGCGAGGAGCTATCCTCAATTATCAGAATAATCCATGGCCGCGAGATGTTGGTAATAGCGCCACTTGAGCTTGAGCTCCTTTTCTTCCTCCGCCAAAAGCGTAGCGGCGGTTACCGGGTCAGTCGCCTGGAGAGCCTTGTAGCGAACCTCCTGGTAGATATAGTCGGCAAGCGGGAGCGTCGGGGCCTTGCTGTCGATGGAAAGCGGGTTTTTGCCCCCGGCGGCCAGAGCCGGATTGTAGCGCATCAGAATCCAGTGGCCTGAATCTACCGCCTTCTTCTGCTGCTCCAGACCCTTGTGCATCTCGATACCGTGCGCGATGCAGTGGCTGTACGCGATTATTATGGAGACGCCTTCGTAGGCCTCGGCCTCGAGGAATGTCTTTACCGTATGGGCGTCGTTAGCCCCTATCGCTACGCGCCCGACGTATACGGAACCGTAGGCCATCGCCATGAGCGCGAGATCCTTCTTGCCCTGGCGTTTGCCGCCGGCGGCGAACTTCGCCACGGCGCCGCGCGGGGTAGACTTCGACATCTGCCCGCCCGTGTTGGAGTAGACCTCGGTATCGAGTACGAGGATGTTGATGTTACGGCCAGAGGCAAACACATGGTCGAGCCCGCCGTAGCCTATGTCGTAAGCCCATCCGTCGCCGCCGATGGCCCAGACGCTTTTTTTGACGAGGTTGTCCGCCAGGGTCGCAAGCTCACATGCCTCCGGACGGGCGCCGAGCCCCTCGAGTTTCTCCTTCAGCTTCCCGACCCTCGCGCGCTGTTCGAATATTTCCTTCTCGTTGCTCTGACTGGCATCCAGTATCTGCCTCACAAGCTCCGGCGAAACATCGCTGGATAGCTTGCCCAGCAACTCCCCCGCGTACTCGCGATGCTTGTCGAGCGACAGGCGGAAGCCAAGCCCGAACTCGGCGCAGTCCTCAAAGAGCGAGTTCGACCATGCGGGGCCCCTGCCTTCGCTGTTGTAAGCCCACGGAGTCGTCGGAAGGTTGCCGCCATAGATCGAGCTGCAGCCGGTCGCGTTCGCTATTAGTGCCCTGTCGCCGAAGAGGGCTGACAGAAGCTTGAGATATGGAGTCTCACCACAGCCGCCGCAGGCGCCTGAGAACTCGAAGAGCGGGTGAAGAAGCTGGACGTCCTTGACCGATGAGTGATTCAGCTCGCCGCGGTCGACATCCGGAATGTTCTGAAAGAACTCCCAGTTAGCCCTCTCCGGCTCGCGAAGCTCGAGCTGCGCAGCCATGTTGATCGCCTTCCTGTCATTCTCTTTGTTCTTGGCAGGACAGTTCTGGACGCAGAGCGAGCAGCCGATGCAATCCTCTGGGGCCACCTGAACGGTATATTTTTTGCCCTCGAAGTTCTTCCACTTCGCCTCCGTCGACTTGAACGTCGGCGGCGCGTTCTTGAGGAGCGCCACGTCGTACACCTTCGCCCTGATCGTCGCGTGCGGGCAGACCAGCGCGCACTTGCCGCACTGGATACAGGCGTTCGGATCCCAAACAGGGATGTCGATTGCCACGCCGCGTTTTTCGTATTGAGTCGTCCCTGTGGGATACGTCCCGTCCTCCGGCATGGCGGAGACCTTCAGCAAATCGCCCGCGTTTATCATCATCGGGGCGAGCACTTCTCTGACGAACTCTGGCGCGCTCGCGTCAACCGCGTCTCTGACGTCGGACGAGCTGGTAGGCTCGTTAGGGATCTTTATCTCGAACAGGCCAGCAAGGGTCGAGTCGACAGCCTCGATGTTCTTTTTCACAACGTCTTCGCCCTTGCGTCCGTAGGTCTTCTTGATCGACTTCTTTATCGCGCCTATGGCTTCGTCCTTCGGCAAGACTCCGCTGATAGCGAAGAAACAGGTCTGCATTATAGTGTTGATTCGGCCGCCCATGCCGGTCTCTCTGGCAATAGACACCGCGTCTATCGTGTAGAGCTTTATCTTCTTCTCGATGATCTGCTTCTGCACCGTGAATGGCAGCTTGCCCCAAACTTCATCCTTGCCATACGGGCTGTTCAGGAGAAATGTCGAGCCGTCGAGGGCATTCCTGAGCATGTTGTAGCGCTCCAGGAACGAGAACTGGTGACAGGCTATGAAGTTAGCTTTGCTGATGAAGTACGACGCGTATATCGGGTTTGGGCCAAATCTGAGATGGCTCGTCGTTATACCGCCGGACTTCTTGGAGTCGTACTCGAAATAGCCCTGTGCGAAGTTATCCGTGTCCTCTCCGATTATCTTGATAGAGTTTTTATTGGCGCCCACTGTCCCGTCCGCGCCCAGCCCGTAGAAAAGACAACGTACGCACTTGGAATCCTCGGTCGTGTAGTTGGGGTCGTACTCCAGGCTGCTGAAGGAGATATTGTCGTCGATGCCGACGGTAAAGCCGCGCTTGGGCGCCGGCTTGTTCAGCTCATCGTAAACAGCCTTCACCATGGCGGGCGTGAAATCCTTCGACGAAAGCCCGTAACGGCCGCCTGTCACTTTTACGTTGGGCTTGGAGGACAGCGCCTCCACGACGTCCATGTACAGCGGCTCGCCGGGGGATGTGGGCTCCTTGCAGCGATCGAGCACCGCCACAGAGCGCACGGTCGCGGGCAGCGCGCCAACGAACGCCGAGACGTCGAACGGCCTGTATAGGCGGACTATGAGGAGACCTACCTTCTCGCCCTTCGCGACGAGATGCTCGACGGCCTCGCGCGCCACATACGCGCCGCTTCCCATTACCACGATAACGCGCTCCGCGTCCGGGGCGCCGATGTAGTCGAAGAGGTGATATTGGCGCCCCAGAATGGCCGCGAAGCTATCCATCGCTTTCTGAACGATTCCGGGAATCGCCTTGAAGTATGGCGAGCATGCCTCCCGTGACTGGAAGAATGTATCTGGATTCTGCGCCGATCCGCGAAGTACGGGCTTGTCAGGAGTCAGCCCACGCGCGCGGTGCTTGTGGACGAGATCGATATCTATGAGAGCCCTCATGTCATCGTAGCTGATCTGCTCAACCTTCGTGACCTCGTGGCTCGTGCGGAAACCATCGAAGAAGTGCAGGAACGGAACGCGTCCCTCCAGCGTCGCGAGCTGCGCGATGAGGGCGAGATCCATGACCTCCTGCACAGAGCTCGAACAGAGCATGGCCCAACCAGTCGAGCGGGCCGCCATGACATCCGAGTGGTCGCCGAATATTGACAGGGCATGAGTCGCTATGGTGCGTGCCGTGACGTGCATGACCGTGCTCGTGAGCTCCCCCGCGATCTTGAACATGTTCGGGATCATGAGAAGAAGCCCCTGCGACGCGGTAAAAGTCGTCCCAAGAGATCCGTTCTGCAACGCTCCGTGGTATGCTCCGGCCGCTCCGGCCTCGCTCTGCATCTCAGCGACACTTGGAATCGTGCCCCATATATTTGAGCGCGCCTCCGAGCTCCATTGATCCGCCCACTCGCCCATGGTGGACGATGGGGTAATCGGGTAGATCGAGATTACCTCGCTCGTTGCGTGCGCGACATAGGCGGCGGCTTCGTTGCCGTCCAGCGTTACCTTGGGTCTCGATAACATTTCTGCTTTACCTCCCTGTTCTTTAAATACGCATGGCGCAATTTTTCACAAACAAAACTCAGACAAAGAACAAAGTCCGCGAAACCTCCCCGTGCCCGCTCGTACTGGGCACAGGGAGGCAACTAGTCCTTATTTCCCGTAGTATGCCTTGAGGTAGATCGCCTTCAGCTCTTCGAGTTTCGGGTACCTCGGGTTCGCTCCCGTGCACTGGTCGTCAAACGCATTCTCTGTCATTGCGTCCAGCCTGTCGAGGAAATCCTTCTCGTCGATGCCGTAGTCTTTGATGGTCTTCTTTATGCCGACCTTCGCCTTGAGTTCGTCTATCGCCGCGCAGAGGGCCTCGACCTTCTCATGGTCGTCACGGCCCTTGAGTCCGAGATGGTCAGCGATCTCAGCGTAGCGGGACGCCGCCTTCGGGTATGGGTACTGAGAGAACGTGCCCATGATGGACGGGACATCGACGGCGTTGAAGCGAATGACCTCGTTTATGAGAAGCGCGTTGGCTATGCCATGCGGCAGGTGGTGGAACGCTCCCAGCTTGTGGGCCAGGGAGTGACAGATGCCGAGGAAAGCGTTTGCGAAGGCCATGCCGGCCATTGACGCCGCGTGCCCCATCTTCTCGCGCGCGAGTGAGTCGGTCTGGCCGTCGTTGTAGGCCCTCGGCAGGAACTCGAAGACCATCTTGAGCGATCTCAGGGCGATGCCGTCCGTGAAGTCGGTCGCGAGCATGGAGGCGTACGCTTCCACCGCGTGGGTGACGGCGTCGATGCCGGACGCCGAGGTGAGTCCCTTTGGAGCCGACATCATCATATCCGCGTCGATGATCGCCATGTCGGGCATGAGTTCATAGTCCGCGAGAGGATACTTCGTCCCTGTAGACTCGTCCGTGATGACTGCGAACGGCGTGACCTCGGAGCCGGTTCCAGCTGATGTCGGGATTGCCACAAAGTATGCCTTCTCGCCCATCTTCGGGAAGAAGTAGATTCTCTTTCGGATGTCTACGAAGCGAACTGCCAGGTCGAGGAAGTTCTCCTCAGGATGCTCGTAGAGAACCCACATGATCTTGCCCGCGTCCATCGCGGAACCGCCGCCTATCGCTATGATGACGTCAGGGCCGAACTGCCTCATCTGCTCCGCGCCCTTCAATGCGGTTCCGAGGGTCGGGTCGGGCTGCACGTCGGAGTACGTCGTATGCACTATCCCCATCTCGTCGAGCTTGTCCGTGATCGGCTTTATGTAACCGTTGGCGAACAGGAAGCTGTCTGTGACGATGAATGCCTTCTTCTTGCCAAGAACATTCTGAAGTTCATCAAGAGCGATTGGGAGGCTGCCCTTCTTGAAATAGACTTTATCGGGGGTTCTAAACCAGAGCATATTCTCAGTCCTCTCTGCGACTGTTTTCCTGTTCATGAGGTGCTTAACTCCAACGTTCTCCGCGACGGTGTTGCCGGCCCAGCTTCCGCAGCCAAGCGTGAGCGACGGGAGAAGTTTGAAGTTGTAGAGGTCGCCGATGGCGCCCTGTGACGATGGGGTATTTATGAGAATACGCCCTGTCCTCATGCGCAACTGGAACTCGTCAATCCTGGCTCTCTGCGTATCTTGGTTCGTGTACAGGACTGAAGTGTGTCCAATACCGCCGCTGCCCTCGAAGACTTTGTCGACTTTGTTGAGCGCGTCGTGGAAATCCTTGGCCTTGACCAGCCCGAGAACCGGGGACAGCTTCTCGTGTACGAACTCTTCAGTGGGTTCGGTTGACTCGGCCTCGCCTATGAGAACTTTGGTCTCCTTGGGGACGTCTACGCCGCCAAGCTGGGCAATTTCCCAAGCCGGATGCCCGACGATCTTCGCGTTCAAGCCAGAGAGGGCGCCGTTCGGGAAGAGAACCTTCCTGATCTTGTCGGTCTCTTCACCCTTTTTGAGGATGTGACAGCCGCGTTTGGAGAACTCGGCCTTTACCGCTTCGTAGACGCTCTCGACTATTATTATGGACTGCTCTGAAGCGCAGATCATGCCATTGTCGAACGTCTTGGAGTGGATTATCGAGTTGACGGCAACCCTGACGTCGGCGGTCTCGTCGATGATCGCCTGGCAGTTGCCCGGCCCAACGCCGTACGAGGGCTTGCCGGAGGAGTACGCGGACTTGACCATCCCCGGACCGCCCGTCGCCAGGACGACGTCGACATGCTGCATTACGTAGTTCGTGAGGTCGAGGGAGGGCTCGTCTACCCAGCCGATTATGCCTTCAGGCGCCCCGGCCTTTATTGCCGCTTCAAGGAGTATCTTCGCCGCTTCTATCGAACACTTCTTCGCGGAGGGGTGGGGGCAGAGTATGATTCCATTTCTTGTCTTGAGGGAGATCAGGATTTTGAATATCGTAGTAGATGTCGGGTTCGTGACGGGCGTAACAGCCCCCACAACTCCGAGCGGCTCCGCGATGACTTTTGTTCTGAATGATGGATAATCTTCGATGACGCCGCAGGTCTTCGTCCGTCTCCACGCGTTGTACATGTATTCGGACGCGTAATGGTTCTTGATGACCTTGTCGACTACGATTCCCCTTCCGGTCTCCTCGACCGCCATCTTCGCGAGGGGGATTCTGGCTTTGTTCCCTGCCAAAGCGCAGGCCAAGAAAATTGCGTCGACCTGCTCCTGCGTAAATGTGCTGTAAATCTTCTGCGCTTTCTTTACCTCCGAAATTTTCGCCTCGAGAGCTTCTACGCTGTCCACAAGCCCGCTCGGTTTTGTAACGGTGGTATTTTTGGAATCTTGTGCCTTTGTTTCTTCCACATAAATCGCCTCCTGAAAATTTTGAATTGATACTCATCTAAATTAATATTCTCAAAGTATGCTATTGAGAATTTAGATGCCTGATGGAATACGATCTTGCGTTATTGTCATAAAACATGGCACAGCAAAGCAGTTGATCCTAAAAACGCGGGTAAACGCATTAAAATTCAGGATACATTATAACATGCCAAATTATCAATTTGGCATGTTCGCTCCATATTACATCGTACGCCCCAAAGTAGCCAATTGGGACATGCGCTTTTTAAGTCGTTAATCAATATGCAACTTTATAGCATTATATGATTTAAAAGTCAATATGTGTTTGAAATTTCCTCAGGATTTTTTGAGCATTTTTTGAGCAGGCATTTTATGACTTATAATGCTCCGCAACTGAGTGTCTTATGCCCCAAAAGGCTAAATTGGGGCATTCGCTTTTTGTATTGTGTCGAGCTGTGCGTTGACTTGACAAGACGGACGCCAGACAACTATAATCTATTATAACATAAGTATTTGATAGGTTTTATTTTTATTTTCACGCGCGAAAGGGGAGTTCGAATGTTCGCTGTCGAAGAAGCAGAACCGGCGACGGTGGCCCCCCTTTATATCGAGGAGGATCCGGTTTTCTGGAAACCTCATTTATCCGCGCGACATACGAACATGCGAAACGCCTCCCGCGCTACGTCTGGGTGAACGCGTTCAACGGCATAACGAACTACCGCGACCGGCTGAAGGAGATCACGGTTCCCGTACAAATCATCCACGGCGCTGACGACTCCATCTTCTCGAAGAAGGATCAGCTGGAACTCATCGAAGCGCTCGGTTCGAAATACATCCTTTTCCAGTCAAAACCGGGCATCGACCACAACACTCACTGGGAGGGCCACGAAGATGAGGATATCTCGAACGACATAGTGAATTTTTTGAAATCGCTCAACTAATTATTATAAGGAGGCAATGAGAGAAATGAGCAAAGTGCTTGACGAGGTTCTGGGCGCAAACAAAGAGTACGCCAAAAATTTTGGCGATAAAGGCAAGCTGCCGCTTCCGCCGGGGAGAAAGTTCGCCGTTTTGACCTGTATGGACGCGAGGCTCGATCCCGCGAAGTTCGCCGGGCTTTCGGAGGGCGACGCGCACGTCATACGCAACGCCGGCGGCAGAGTGAGCGACGACGCCATCAGGTCGCTGATCGTCTCCCACAAACTCCTGGGCACTCAGGAGTGGTTTGTCATCCACCACAGCGACTGCGGAATGTTGACGTTCAACAACCATATCATCACGGATCTTC
>JAITNX010000052.1 GCA_031290235.1 Synergistaceae bacterium
GTATACAGGCTTTGTTTGGTCTTTGAAAAATTGGCGGAGAATAGCCCGACGATTGAGTGAGCCGCCCAGGCAACGGGCTATCAAGGGGAATATCCTACTAAACTAAGTTAGCGCTTATGGGGCTTCGCCCCCAGCCCAAGGAGAAATTTTTTCCTGGTCCGGGTCGGAGTCCCAGGGATTTAAGGTGGCCAACGTAGTGCGGCCTCCGCGACAGATAAACTTCCCTCGCCTCTTTCATAAAACCATCCTCTATGATATGCTTCTACAAGGAATATTGCAGAAAAAACTGTACTACATTGACTCGCCTGATGTTAAAGTTGGAGTTATGCTGGATACGTCGCTTACCGCGTCGGGCCATTCCGGCGGGGCATGGCTGAAGTGACATAACGGGTTTATTGATGGGAGGTCATAGGCTATGGACGATACTTTGAAGAACACTGGCGAGGCCGCTTCCAGCGTGACAGGAGGCGAGGGTATCGACTTTGACGAGCTGATGAGGAAGTACGATACCGAGGCTCGGTTCCGTACGCCCCCTGGCTGGCAGATGAAACTCTTGACTTTTCTGGCGGTGGCGATGTCCTGTTTTCACTTCTATACAGCTGGTATGGGGTTGCTGCCAGCTCAGAAGCAAGGCGCGGTTCATCTTGCGTTCACGCTTGTACTCGTCTTTCTGCTGTATCCCATCAAGTCCAGCATGTCAAAGAACTCTAAGGTTCCGATATACGATATATCCCTTGCGATCCTGTCGGTTGTTCCGCTCGCGTACCTGGTGCAACAGATAAACGTCATAGCGATGGAGCGCTCGGGCATGCCTACCACGATGGATATTGCCATGGGGTTCCTGCTGATAGCTATGCTCCTCGAGGCGACGCGGCGAATATCGAACCCCATCCTGCCATGTCTCGCCGTAGCCTCGATCCTCTACTGCCTCTTCGGGCGTTTCATGCCTGAAATGATCTCTCACAGGGGCTTCAACATCGGTCGAATCATCAATCACATGTACCTTGGAACGGAGGGCATATTCGGGACACCGCTCGACGTCTCCTCGACGTTCGTCTTCATGTTTATACTGTTCGGATCGGTGCTGGAGAAGACTGGAATGGGCAAGTTCATAATCGACCTCTCGCTCGCTCTGGCCGGTTGGTCCACAGGGGGGCCGGCAAAGGTGGCGGTCGTGGCGTCCGGACTCATGGGCACTATCTCCGGGTCATCTGTCGCCAATGTCTGCACCACCGGGATGTTCACAATCCCACTTATGAAGAGCGTGGGTTACAAGCCGTACTTCGCCGGCGCGGTCGAGGCGGTCGCGTCAACAGGAGGTCAGATAATGCCGCCTGTGATGGGGGCTGGAGCTTTTATAATGGCCCAGTTCCTTGGGGTCGGCTATTTGGAAGTCGCCTTAGCCGCGGTAGTGCCGGCACTTCTGTACTACTTCGCTGTAATCGTACAGGTCCACTTCGAGGCGAGGCGCCTTGGACTGAAGGGACTCGCCCGCGAACAGCTGCCCAAGGTAGGCAGGCTCCTCAAGGGCAAGGGTTTTCTGCTCATACCGCTGGCAGCCATCATCTATCTGCTCATCACGGGGTTTACGCCGCTCATGGCGGCTTTTGGAGGCATCATGGTCAGCCTCGTCGTCTCCTGGGCAAATTATTTGATAGTGTTGTGCGTCGTCAGGATCGGGTTTCGCAACAAGTCAATGACAGAGTCCCTTCTCGCCAAATTCAATGATGGGAGAAGCTCCGGCGTACGCGATCCAAAACGGGCAGAGTACGCATATCTGGAGAATGGGGCTAGGGAAGCGCTGCTCACGCCAAGGCGCATTCTGGAGGCGTTCGAGGCCGGGGCGAGGGGTTCGCTCTCAGTTGCCTGCGCCTGTGCTTGCGTTGGCATTGTGGTGGGGATGGGCACCTTGACGGGGCTTGCTCTTCGCATAGCCGGCGCGATAGTGGCTATGGCCGGGGGAAAATTGATTCTCACGCTGTTCTTCACAATGTGCGCCAGCATACTGCTTGGGACCGGGCTGCCGACTACGGCAAACTTCATAGTGACGAGTACGATGGCCGCTCCCGCGCTGTTTAAGCTCGACGTCCCTCCGATGGCCGCTTATATGTTCGTCTTCTACTTCGGCATAGCGGCCGACCTGACTCCGCCAGTCGCGCTCGCGGCGTACGCCGGGGCCGGAATCGCTGGTACAGACCCGATGAAGACCGGGTTTACAGCGTTCAAACTGGCTCTCGCTGGGTTCATAGTGCCGTATATTTACGTCTATAACCCGATACTGCTGTTCATAGACGCCACGCCTCTCGCCATGATACAGGCCGTGGTCACGGCTCTGATCGGAGTCTTTCTGCTGGCGATGTGTACGATAGGCCACTATAAGACGGCGCTGCCATGGTTTCTTAGACTAGTGGCGTTAGCCGGAGCCATAGGCTTGTTGGACCCTGGAACCATTACAGATGCGCTTGGCCTGGCCGTCTTAGTTGCCATACACGTGATTCAGGTCATGAGGTCTGGGGGGAAACTTTGGCGGGCCTGAGCCGCTGTCTCTCATTGAGGAAGGAGGTGCCAGCCGGCATCTAAATATATAGCCAACATGGCAAATTAACAGAGCGTGTCTTGTATAATGACAGGGGATTTTTTAATGATATGGAGGAGGAGTCAATAATGGCAAAGAGAAGGATTTTGACGGTCATAGCGTTGGCGGTTGCGGCGGTTGTTGTATGCGGCACGGCGTTCGCGGCGGATGTTTTCCTTTCGATAGCGACAGGCGGCACATCGGGAACCTACTACCCGATTGGCGGAGCGATCGCTCAAGCGGTCAGCAAGGGCAGCGGCATTCAGGCCACGGCCGAGACCGGAAACGCGTCCATAGCCAACCTCAACCTGGTCGGCAACGGTGACATAGAGGTGGCGTTCGTCCAGAATGACACGGCGTTCTGGGCTTATACGGGCAAGCTGATGTTCAAATCTCCGCTGAAGAACCTCCGCGCTATAGCGTCGCTCTACCCCGAGCACATCCAGCTCATTATAACGAAGGATTCGGCTGTGAAGACGCTGGAGGACCTGAAGGGCAAGAGAATCGGCGTCGGCGCGCCGGGTTCCGGCACTGAGGGCGACGTGCGCGCCATCTTCCAGGTGGCTGGCCTGAAGTACGGCGATATGAAGGTGGATTTCCTTGATTTCGGCGCAACGACTAGCCGCTTCAAGGACAACCAGATTGACGCTGGCTTCGTGGTGTCCGGATATCCAACCGCGTCCGTCATGGACCTCGCGACTACTAAGGACATCACCCTGCTGAGCTTCGACCCTGCGTTCCTCGAGAAGCTAAAGCAGGAGCATCCCTACTTCGTTCCGAGTTCTATCCCGGCAGGCACCTACAGAGGCGTTGACAACGAGATCATCACCCCTGCTGTCATCGCTATCCTCGTCACACATGAGGACGTGCCGGAGGACATCATCTACAACTTCACGAAGGCCATGTTCACTAATATAGACGATATTCACGCCTCTCACGCCAAGGGAAGAGAGATTAGCCTCGAGACGGCACTGGAAGGGTTGACTGTACCCCTGCATCCTGGCGCCGCAAAGTTCTACAAGGAATCCGGCCTGAAGGTTAACTGATATAACGTTATTAGAGGGACATTGTGGCTGTCTGACGCTCTCCTGCTGATACCCTATATGGTTCTGATCGTCCTCGTCTCGTCCCCGCAGGAGGAGTGGAGGCAGGCGCGGTTCGAGTCCATGTCCGCCGCGGCGTTCCTCTGCGCCCTTCTATCGGCTCTTGCCCTGCCTTGGGGGGGCGTGCCGTTCTCTCACTATGCGGGAGTCGGTTCGTGGATTTGGCTCCCTGCCGTCGGACTCTCCTCCCTCCTTCTTGTGGGCGATGGGGCTGGGGGGTCGTTCCGGCTAGTAAAGGCCGTAGTTATTATCTGCCTCGCGGCCTTCGTCTCGACCGCGAACTGGTTCATACTGCGTCAGGGGGTTCCTGGAGGGTTCTTCAGCATCGAGGCCGCGTCGATGATTCTGCGAGTCGGCAGTGCGTGGGGCGCCGTACCCAAGGCGGCGATGGTTCTGTTTTTTATCGGCCATGTCCTGTCCTTTGCCCCGCTCTGCTCCATCAGGGGAGTCTCCGCCGGAGTGCTCGCCCTCTCGTACTCCGGTTTCCTTGTGATCACGTTCGTTCCCTTCAGCCCGGCCGGACTTCTGGGTTTGTATCCTCCGATATCGATGGCGGCGGACGCCGCTGTGATGTTCGCGGCGTCCGTCCTCCTGGCCCGTTTCTTCTTGTACTGTCTCGGCCCTATGTTGGCGTCGTATATTGGGACAAACCGACGCCGCGCCATGCTGCCGGCGATTTTTATGGCAGCCGGGTGCTGCCTGATCCTTGCTGTATCTTAAAATCAAATCGGCTCTCCGCTCCTCAGCTTCTCGATAGCCGCCAGTGCGAATGACGCCATGAGGGCAACGCCGGTTGGCAGCACGGCCTCGTCTATATTAAACCTTGGCGAGTGATGGGAGAAGTCCGTCTCCAGCTTCGCGTTGCCGGCCCCCAGGAAGAAAAAGACGCCTGGAACCTTGTGTTGGTAATAACTGAAGTCCTCCGAGACCATCATAGCGGGAGTTTCCTCGACTTTGCCGGGGCCGACCACCAGCTCCGCTGTCTTTTTGAGCAGCTCCGTCGCCCCCTCGTGGTTGACGACGCTCGGGTACATATACGCGACCTCGGTCTCAGCGGCGCAGCGGTAAGCTGCCGCTATTCCGTCGGCTATGCGGCGGATGCGTCCCTCCATGTTGTCGCGTACCTCAGGGTTGAAGGATCGCAGCGTGCCCTTCAGCTCGACAGTGTTCGGGATTATGTTGAAGGCGTCTCCCGCGCGCATCTGGCCAAGGCTCACGACAGCCGTATCGATGGGGTCTATCTCGCGGCTTGTGATTGTCTGTAGGGCCGTGATGAAGTTGGCCGCGGCGATCGTAGGGTCTATCGCCTTGTGAGGCATGGCGCCATGTCCACCCCTGCCTGTGAATTTTACAATCCATGTGTCCGAGGAGGCCATCACTGGGCCGCACTTCCATTTGACGAGTCCGGCGTCAAAAAACGACCAGAGATGAAGCCCTCCTATCACGCTCACTCCATTCAGTGCCCCAGCGTCGATGAGCTCCTGCGCGCCAGAGCGGATCCCGTGCTCCTCCGCCGGCTGAAACAGGAAGCGGATCCTGCCAGGGATCTCGTTCTCGATGGATGAGAGCAGTTTGGCGGTCCCCAGAAGTATTGCTGCGTGTCCGTCGTGCCCGCACGCATGCATGACGCCATCCACGGTCGATCTGTAATCCACGCTGTTTTCCTCAAAGACCGGGAGCGCGTCGATATCGGCTCGAAGCGCCACGCAAGGTCCTGACGGATCCCCGGTCAGTTCAGCAGTGACGCCCGACTCGGTCCCCCCGTACCCGCGCTTGACGTTCGACAGCCCGAGCTTGTTCAGTTCTGCCTCTATGAGCCTGCTTGTCTCCACTTCCTGCCACGCCGTCTCCGGGTGAGCGTGCAGTCTTCGTCTCAGCTCCACCGTCTCCCTTGAGATGGACTCCGCGATGTTTCTTATCCTGGCCGTATCCATGATCTGTCTTTCCTCCTAGGTAAATATGATTTGTCTTCGTCGTCTTTTCTGCTTTCCACCCGATCACAGGGGCCGAGGCAAGTTTCCTGACTGACGCCAAGAACGTCAGCCGCTTCGATCTGTATGCCTCGTATGCCTGAATCTCGCCGAATGGCGGCAAGGCCCAGCGGTTTTTTCCAAGCTCCTCCGTCCCTACCCTGTAGGCGATGCGGTTCATTGCCATCCTGCCGCCGCGGACTATCATCCAGGGCGGCGCCATGACGAACGACCCGTGTTCCGGCGCGGCGAACGGCAACCCGGCGTTATGCGACTGCACCCTCTCTTCCCACGTCCATATTTCTCCGCCAATTATCCTGTACTCGTCGATTACCGGAGTGAGCTGGAGCGAGTGAACGTAGAACGTTACGAATGGTGAACCCATCCCCACCGGCGACGCAAGCAGCGCCTCGCCCCTGTCGAGTATCTCGAGGTATCCTATCGGCAGGTGGCAGATAACGACAGCGGAGCAGACGATAATAAGGACTATCCTGACCGCTGAGATAAGAGCGCTTCGGTTTTTGTCATCCCTCAAATGTTTCGGGCCCCCCATCCGGCCGATATGTTTGCCGTTCAGTCCTCCTGTTACGGATAATTTTAGCACGCTCGCGCCGCAGATTGACGGCGGCGTTAAGTAAGCGCGGATTAAATCGCAAAAATGAGATTTTGTCGCTTGAGGATGCAGTGCCGGTCGATAAATCAGCCCTTCATTAAATTGGTGTGGTAAAATAGCGTAGGTCGGTTTTGTACACAGCTGTGTTCATGGAGGCGTGTTGATAAATGCTAAAAGGCATATTGAAGGCATTGGGGCTCGACCCCAACGATAGACTTGTTGCGAAGTACAGGGACAGGGCGTCGGATATCGGCCTTATCGAGGGCGATGTGGAGCGGAAGTCGGACGACGATCTAAGGGACTCGGTGAATTATTTCAGAAGCAGGCTCTCTGACGGCGAGACGCTGGACGACATTTTGCCGGAGGTATTCGCCAGGGTGAGGGAGGTCTCCAGACGGACGCTTGGCCTCAGGCACTTCGATGAGCAGCTGATAGGCGGGATGGTCCTTCACGAACGAAAGATAGCCGAGATGAAGACAGGAGAGGGAAAGACACTTGTGGCGACGCTGGCTGTCGTGCTGAACGCCATCGAGGGGCTGGGGGTTCATGTTGTGACGGTCAACGACTACCTTGCGCGCCGCGATGCGGAGTGGATGTCCCCTATCTACGAGGGAATGGGGTTATCCGTCGGAGTGATATCGCCGTTCATGGCTCCAAACGACAGGGTGGCTGCGTATAGGAACGACATAACTTACGGAACCAACAGCGAGTTCGGGTTCGACTACCTGAGGGACAATATGGCGCACTCCACGGAGGCCCAGGTTCAGCGCGGGCACAACTATTGCATAGTGGACGAGGTGGACTCCATACTGGTTGACGAGGCCCGTACCCCGCTCATAATATCGGGTCCGTCGGAGGACAGTTCCGAGCCGTACAAAAAGGCCGACTCAGTGGCGCGTTCGCTGCAGCTCGGGAGTGATTTCGAGATAGACGAAAAGGAGCGCAACGTAGCCTTGACGGAGGACGGCATCGCGCACTGCGAGAAACTGTTGAATCTGCCGGACCTCTTCACGGACTACGCGAACACGGAGCTCGCCCACAAGATAACCCAGAGCCTCAAGGCGCACAACCTCTTCAAACGCGACACTCACTACGTGGTAAAGGACGGCGAGATAGTGATAGTGGACGAGTTCACCGGACGCCTTATGGTGGGACGCAGGTACTCGGAGGGGCTGCACCAGGCCATAGAGGCGAAGGAACGGGTACAGATCGGCAGGGAAAACCAGACGCTGGCCACAATCACCCTTCAGAATTATTTCAGGATGTACAAAAAACTCTCTGGAATGACGGGTACGGCTCTTACGGAGGCTGAGGAATTCAAGGAGATATATGGACTCGATGTCGTGACGGTCCCCACTCACATGGAGATGGTCAGGGTCGACAACCCGGACGTGATCTACAGGACTAAGCAGGAGAAATTCAACGCGTCTGCCAACGAGATAGAGGAGAGCTGGAAGCTGGGCCAGCCGGTGCTGGTCGGCACGTCCTCCATTGAAAACTCCGAGAGAATGAGTCGCCTGCTCAAAGCGCGAAAGATACAGCACAACGTGCTCAACGCCAAGGTACACGACAAGGAGGCCGCCATAGTCGCCCAGGCCGGACGCCTTGGCGCTGTGACTGTCGCCACCAACATGGCTGGGCGAGGCACAGATATAGTCCTCGGCGGGAACGCGGAGTTCATGGCGCGTGAAGAGGCGGAGAAAAGAAAGATCGAGCCTGGGTCGCCCGATTACGATGAGCTGTTCGCGGAATTCAAAACAAAGTGTACGGATGAGCATAATAAAGTTGTGGAACTGGGGGGGCTGCGGATAATCGGCGTCGAAAGGCACGAGTCCCGGCGAATAGACAATCAGCTTAGGGGGCGCTCAGGCAGACAGGGAGACCCTGGCGAGAGCCGCTTCTACGTCGCGCTCGACGACGACCTTCTCCGGCTATTTGGAGGCGAGAAGGTCCAGAACATAATGACAAAGCTGGGGATGGAGGAAGGGGAGTCGATAGAGCATTCCCTTCTGAGCAGGACGATAGAGGGCGCGCAGAAGAAGGTCGAGGCCATGCACTTCGACATAAGAAAGCAGCTGCTCTCGTACGACAACGTGATGAACCAGCAGCGCGAGGCGGTCTACAGGGAGCGCGCCGGGATATTGACGGATGAGGACATCGAGGGTCGAGTGTGGGGCATCATCGACGACACCCTCTCCGCTGTCCTTGAAAAAATATTCGAGAAGGATGATGAGCCGGATGTCGGCGCGGCATCCCTCAAGCTCAAGTCACTCTTCGGCCATGGGATAGAGATTCATCTCAGCGGGGTGGACACGAAGGACGCGCTCTCCGAGGCGGAGGAAAAGATGCGGGCGGATCTCCGCGAGCGATTTGACAACAAAATCGCGGAGCTGGGCGGCGATGTGGCGTCAGGCCTCTTTAGATATATCCTGCTCCAGGTGCTCGACGCGAGCTGGAGAGAACATCTCCTCGGCATGGATGAGCTGAGACGCGGCATCGGCCTTCGCGCAATAGGGCAGAAGGATCCGCTGTTGGAATATCAATTCGAGTCGTACAGTCTCTTTCAGGAGATGCTGCAGGGCGTCAGGGAAAAGGTGGCGGAGTACGCTTTCAGGGTAGCCATAGTGACGGAGGATCGCGGGCCGACCTCGAGAAGGGCAATGCACGAGAGACGGGACATGCTCCTGCTGGGGCGCTATTCCGAATCGGGCGGCGGGGAGTCCTCGTCCGATGAAGCTAAGACGAAGCCGATAAAGAGGGAGCCCAAGATCGGCAGGAATGCCCCCTGTCCATGCGGCAGTGGGAAAAAATATAAACACTGTCACGGAAGAACCCCTCAGCTTGCAAATGGGAATCAGGTCCAGGGAGGAGACATCGCCTCTTCGCCACGAGTCCCAGCCGGTGACTGATTATGATTCAGCTTCGGAGGTGACGCTATGAGGCGAAGAATTTTTCTGTTCATTATCCCGGTGTTGCTGCTGCTGTTCCTCCCGGCTGCCGGGCGGCTCGCCGTCGGGTATGACGGAGAGTGGGATATAAGGGGAGAGATCCTTAGGTTGAAGAAGGAGGTCCCGTCCCTGGAAGCGTTTCGAGGTGTAAGCGGCGTAGTCTGGCTCAGCGCTTACAGATACGAACTGATGCCCGATGGATCTACCAGGAAATTACATAAATTCCTCATCCTGCCTGCCGGAGCGGAGGACGACGATGAGGATGGGGCAGAGTTCCGCGTGTTTCCCCACCCTGCCGAACTGAACTCCACTTTGACCGTCAACGAGGCTGGGTGGTACGACACTGACACAGGTGAAAGGCTGGGGGACCTTCCAGTGGAGTCATATAATCAGAATGGGACGAGGGCGGAGATCGTGAATTTTCCATCAGTGGCCAGGGGCCGGATAGCGGCGGTGGAGACTGTTTCGGAGATCCCTCGAAGGTTTTTTATGGATGACGTGCTCCAGATGGCGGGTGACCTCCCAATCTGGGAGCAGACAGTCGATGTCGAGGTTCTGCCGGGGACTAACCTCTACTGGGAGGGGGTCGGGGTTATGCCGCCCGAACGATGGACGGACGACTCAGGCGAGCGCGTAACGTGGACTGTGACCAATCAGCCGGCCTGGCACGACGAGGGAATTGTCGAGAGACGGCGTCCGACTCTCATCTTCAGCCTCCAGAAGGGGATAGCGAACGGTCTGAGGGGACTCATGTCATTGGAGAACTCTTTTCAGGCGCCGCCGCTGCCGCCAGTTGTCGCGTCGGGCAGGTCGAACCTCTCCAGGACAGGAAACAGCATCGCTAAATATCTGTCGGAGAGGCGGCTCGACGTGGTGGGTTACGAGCCGAGGGAGGTGAGGCCAGCGGGTTTGATGCCGGCCGACGGTCCGTGGACACTTTGGGAACGGGTCCTGATAGCGCAGAAGTGGTTCAAGGCGCTTGGGTGGGACGCCAAGACATACTGGATTCAGCGGATGCCGGTGGCCTTAGATGGACCATCTTCCATGGCGCTCTGGGATGAACCGGTGCTCCGGATAGATCAGAGCGGTGGCAAGGAGATTTACTTCAAACCTGGGCAAGCAGTTGTCTTCGGCAGGCTGGACCCATCGCTTTTAGGGGCTGTCATCTATAGAGTTGATGGGTCTGGCGTCGAGCGGCCCTCCATACCGAGGGGATCCGCGTCAGACCATACGATGATCCAGACGTGGCGGCTTGAAATTGCGGAAAACGGCATTGCCAGAGGGACTCTCGACCTCACTGTGACTGGAGCTTGGTTGGACGCGCTCCTGAGAGGGAGCGAGCCGTCATCGGCGGATATGGGGCCGGCATTGCTCGGAGGCATAAAATTTGGCGTGCAGGGATTGGTCGCCGAACCGCTATCCGTCAAGAGCGCAGGATCGGGCTACATGCTGAGCTATGGGATAAAGGCCCAGCTTGGGATTGCCTCGGGGAGCGATATTCTGCTGCGGCTGCCTGGAGGAGTGCCAACTTGCTTCGATGCCGTTCCAGAGGGAGGAACTAAGTTTTCGTTCGACTTCCCCTTCGTGTTCGAACAGCACGCTGTAATCTCGACCCCTGTCGGCTACAGGGCGTTGATGCTTCCAAGCGTCGTTCAAAACGGAGACTCAAAAGCAGTGATGGCGGAGTCCGTAGTGCACTGGGCAAAGAGCAGGCGAGTCGAGGCGTCTTCGGCGTGGGTGGTGAGGCAGGTCGCGCTTGACGGCGCTATGTCAGCCAGGGTGAGCGAGCAGCTCGGACTAGCGAGAAGATGGTCAGAGACGACAATCCCGTTGCGTAAATAGCGGGCGGATAAAAAAGCTGAACAATATAACAATATAATGATACATCCCGGAGGTCGGAGATATGGAGGATAAAAAAGAACTGCTCGCGTCTATTATCGGGGAGGCGTTGAATAAGATCGCCTCTTCGAAGGGCGTAGAGCTGCCAGCGGATTTCTCCGTGTTGTTGGAGCGTCCGAGGCGCGACGGGCAGGGCGATTGGGCCACCAATGCGGCAATGAAGCTGGCGAAATCCTTAGGACTCTCGCCCATGAAACTGGCAGAGGAGATATCCACCGAAATCAAGGGGTGCGCTGATATAGAGTCAATAGAAGTGGCTCCGCCCGGCTTCGTGAACTTCACCCTGACGTCAGGCTGGCTCGCCGAGGCGATATGCGCCGCCATATCGGCAGGGAATGATTACGGGCGAAACAATTCAGGAAGGGGGCGCAGGGTGCAGGTGGAGTTCGTCAGCGCGAACCCGACCGGCCCGATACACCTCGGTCACGGAAGGGGCGCCGCCGTAGGGGATATCATGTCCTCCGTGCTGCGGTTCTCCGGCTGGGATGTCAGTAGAGAGTACTACATAAACGACGCCGGGCTCCAGATGGAGAACCTTGGGAAGTCGACTCAATCCAGATACTTCGCCCTCCTTGGCAAGGGGGGTATGGCCCCATTCCCTGAGGATGGATATCCTGGCGATTATATAGACGACATAGCCAGGAAAATCCTGGACGAGCGCGGCGAGTCCCTCAGCCTCGAGCCTCTCGGCGAGACGGCGGCGTTTTTCAGGGACGAGACGAGCAGGGCCGTGCTTGAAATTATTCGGGAGGACCTCTCAGATTTCGGCGTGTCCTTCGACGTATGGTTCTCTGAAAAGGCCCTGTATGCGGATGATCTGGCGCAGAGGGCTATAGACCTCCTTAAAAAACGCGGATACGCCTACGACAAGGAGGGGGCGGTCTGGTTTCGCTCCACGGCCTTCGGGGACGACAAGGACAGGGTAATGGTGAGGAACAACGGCGTTCCAACGTACTTCACTTCGGATATCGCATATCTGCAGAACAAATACGAGCGCAAATTCGACTTTCTAATATACGTGTGGGGGGCGGATCACCACGGCTACGTTCCTCGCATAAGGTCGGTGAACAAGGCCCTTGGGGCGTCGGACGAGAGCCTTGAGTTCCTGCTGATACAGTTTGTCAGCCTCCTTCGCAACGGGGAGCCGGTGTCGATGTCCAAAAGAGCCGGCACGTTTGTGACGCTGCGGGAGGTAATGGACGAGGTTGGGAAGGACGCCACGCGTTTCTCGTTCGTCAACAGGAAGTGCGACTCGCACCTGGAGTTCGACCTCGAGGTGGCCAAGAGGACGTCGTCTGAGAACCCGGTATACTACGTTCAGTATGCCCATGCCAGAATTTGCAGCATACTGAGGGAGGCGGTATCCAGAGGGGTTCCGCTGCCCTCTGTCGGCGAGGCCGATCTCTCGTTGCTCTCTGAGCCGTCGGAGGCCCGCCTCGCAAAGGAGATCTCCCGCTTCCCGGAGGAGGTACTGAAGGCTGCCGGTAATCTCGAACCTCACAGGATCGCGTTCTTCGCGACTGAGATATCCGAGGCGTTCCACGCGTTCTACAACAGCCTCAAGGTGCTCGGCGAGGAGGAAAATGTCATGAAGGCGCGGCTGCTGCTGGTCGAAGCCTCACGGGTAGCGATCTCCAATGCGCTGAAGCTGTTGGGTATAGACGCCCCTGAGAGGATGTAACATGCCAAAGCTGAGGTGGATTCTCTTTTATGCCGTTGCGACGTTCATCGTCGCGGTCACGGTCGCGACTTTTTTCAAGGAACTGCGCAGGATTGAACGCCTTACCGCGTCTCTCGAATCCAGGATGGAGGAGCTGGTCGAGTTGACCAGGCAGAACCAGGAAATTCAGGAGAAGATCACCTACTATCAGACTCCGTCCGGAATAGCATTCCTGGCGAGGGAGGAGTTCAATCTCGTCAAGTCCGGGGAGAAGATATACAGGATAGAGATTGTCTCCCAGGATAGCTTGCGCAAAGAGTGAGCGAGCGATATAATAATTGGTTGTTATCCCTGCTTCTTCGAGAGGAAGAAGCCAGAGAGCTGTGTAGCGCGGCTTATTAGACCACAGGGAGGAGGTGACGCACGTGCGACACTACGAATTGACTGTAATATTGTCGGCCGACATCGAGGATCACAAGGCCGCGGCCGAGGAGATCGCGGAAGTCGTGCGCGGTTTGGGCGCGGAGGTTGAGAAGATCGACCTCTGGGGCAAGAAGCGTTTGGCGTATCCCATCAAGAAACAACAGGAAGGGTTCTATGCGCTGATTGTCATGAAGATGCCGCCCGATCAGATACGCGAGCTGGATCGCGTTTTGGGCCTGAGACAGCAGTTGATCAGGCACCTGGTCGTAGCGACCGATGAAGAGTAGGCAAGAGGGACAGGGCTATGTCTAGGGGTTTCAACAAGGTTATTTTGTTGGGAAACTTGGCGCGCGATCCGGACGTGAGACACACGCCGAGCAGGCAGAAGGTTGCCAGGATAACGGTCGCGGTGAATCGCCAGTGGAAAAACAAAGAAACCGGCGAGACGCAGAACAAGGTGGATTTTATACCTGTCGTGGCTTGGTCGTTTCTGGCCGACCTGTGCGAGAGATACCTGCGCAAGGGCAAGCCTGTTCTCGTCGAGGGGCGCATTCAGGTGCGCGACTACGACGATGCGAAGACCGGGACCCACAAGTGGGTTACAGAGGTCATAGCCGATAATTTGACGCTCCTGTCAAGCGGGCGAAGCGACGAGGATTACGGCAGCATGCCTACGCCTACGCCTAAGCCGCAGCAGTCGTCTTACAGCAAACCAGCTCCCAGAAGTCAGACCGCGGCTCCATCCTATAGCAACGGAGACGTTGGAAGCCTGAGGGATGAGATAGATTTCGAGGAAGACTTCCCTCTTGACTTCTCGGAGCTTGGCGACTCGGGAGACGGCGGTGGCGACGTGGAGGTTCCGTTTTAGCGTTTCGGCGATCGAGGCGCGTTAAGCTAAGGGAGTGCTGATTAACGATCAGGGGGGAATAGTATTTATGGACAATCAATTCAGGAAGCGCCGCAAGCGCCGCCCTAAGGTATGTCATTATTGCGTTGACAAGATAGAGCATGTGGACTACAAGGAAACCGAGAAGCTCCGTAGGTACATTACCGACAGGGGTAAGATAATACCGAGGCGCGTGACGGGAACCTGCGCAAAACATCAGAGGCAGTTGACTAGAGCAATAAAGAGGGCGCGTTTTCTGGCTCTCCTGCCCTTCACTTCAGATTGACGCTCGCTTGACAGGGGAGGGCAGACGCTCTCCCCTGTCTTAGTCAGGAGGGCAGAGATGGTAGCTAGTTCTGTTTGGAGGGACTGGGTTATATGTACGGCCGCGGGGTGTTTTCTTTTTGTCGCAGGATCCCTGGCGCCGCTTTTGGCGCTTCCTCTGATGCTGGTTTACCCATGCCCGGCGCTCCTGTTCTCCTATGAACGCGGGGCGCGGCGGGCTCTGTCGAGCGGTCTCGTCGTCTCAATGATTCTTTTGCTGCTATTGCCCCCTTTTTATCCTGCGATGTATTTTTTCACGTTTTGGGTTTCTGGCACGCTAATCGGAGCGATTGCCCGCAGGGTCGAGGGGCATGGCGATCTGTTGTTGGCCGGGGTCGTGGTCTCCCTTGCCTGCAAGGTGGCGGTCGCGATGGCCTCGGCGCGGCTTACTGGGATCAACATACTGATGCCTGACGCCGCGGAGATGGAGAGGGTACTCATTGCCCTCGGCGGGTCCGGTCTATACTCTCTGCCTGGCGGCGGAGCCTTCTCGCACGTGGAGGACATCAGGGACACTGTGAACTTCATGATAATGCTGATGCCATTCAGCATGCTGATCTTCTCTTCAATAGAGGTCCTTGTGTGCTGTTTTCTGTCCTCGCGCATTCACATGAGGCGAGGCGGGGAGCCGTTTTTCTCATTGCCGCCCTTCGGGAGCTGGTCGCTTCCAAGGAACATACTGATTGCGCTTGTCGTGGGTTTCATTTGTGATCGCGTATCCGCCGGGAGGCCTGACTTGTACATGGTGAGGCAGGTTGGCGCCAATCTAAGCGCTGCTTCGCGCACGCTCTTTATAATTCAAGGCCTCGCGGTCGCGTATCATTTTATGGAGAACGCCGGTCTCCCCAGGTTTTTGAGGATAATTCTGGTCTTGTTCGCCCCGCTGTTGTCGCCGATGGGTGATGTCTGTGCCATCGTCGGGATCGTAGACATCGGATTTGACTTGAGGAAAAGGATGAGGAGGAAACCGCAGTGAAGGTCATTTTGACTCAGGACGTTAATAAGGTTGGCATCAAGGGAGACCTCGTCGAGGTCTCGGACGGCTACGCGCGAAACTTCCTCTTTAAAAAAGGTATGGCCGTCGAGGGAACTGGCGGGAAATTAAAGGAGTGGAAGGACCAGCAGGCGTCAAGGAAGAATAAAGAGGCCAAGCTCGAGAAGGCCGCGCTTGACGTGAAGAAGAGGATAGGCGGCAAACGAATCGTAGTGAGGATGAACACTGGAGAGGAAGGCAGGCTGTTCGGCAGCGTTACCAGCACTCAGGTGGCATCTGCCATAAGCGGGCAGTACGGGGTCGATATTGACAAAAAGGACATCAAACTTGACGAGCAGATAAAACAGCTCGGCATGTATCCGTTTAAGATACGGCTCTACACGGGCGTTGAGGCGGAACTCACCCTGTCAGTGGAGGCAGATTGACATTGCAGGAGTTTCGCGATTATCAGGGGGCGGACAGGATACCGCCCCACAACCTGGAGGCGGAGCGGGCTGTGCTGGGTTCCTCCCTTCTCGACAGGGAGGCCCTGATGCAAACAGTGGAGTCATTGTCCACCGACGACTTCTATGAGCCGAGACATGCCTTGGCGTTTGAGGTCATGCATGAGATGGCCTCACGGGACAGGGCCGTCGATTCCCTGACATTCCAGGAGGAGTTGGCCCGACGCTCCCTGCTGGACAGGGTGGGCGGCATATCCTTCGTCGCCATGCTTGTGGATGCGGTTGCGACCACGGCAAATGTATACCACTATTGCTCGATAGTGAGGGACAAATCAGTTCATCGCGAACTGATCAGGGTTGGGGCAGATATAGCGCGTACTGGCTTTGCCGAGGAGATCGACGCGGATGACGCGCTTGCCAACTCGGAACAGCTGGTCTTCGAGATAGCGCGTCACGGCTCGCGCTCGCGTTTGAAGGATATCGCCTCCGTAGTGGTGGGCACGTTCGAACAAATAGAGAGAAGTATCTCGGAAGGCGTGACCGCGAACGGGGTGCCGTCGGGCTTTACGGACTTCGACAAACTCACCGGCGGGTTCCAGCCCGGCAGCCTCAACATAATCGCGGCGCGCCCGTCGATGGGCAAGACCGCGTTTGCGTTGAACGTGGCTCAGCATGCGGCCATTAACCAAAATGTCCCGGTCCTCATATTCAGCTTGGAGATGTCCGCCGAGCAGCTTGCCGGCAGGCTGCTGTCGTCGGAGGCCCAGGTCAATATAAAAGAGCTGACGGTAGAGAGAAATGTCAGGAGCGACCAGTGGAACGCGCTCACGGATGCCGTCGCGCGATTGAGCAGGGCCTCCATATCGATAGATGACAGCTCATCTCTCTCCACCCTCGATCTGCGCTCGAGGTGCCGAAGATTTTTCAGCAAGCACAAGGATCAAAAATGCCTTGTCATAGTGGATTATCTGCAGCTGATGGTGAACAACAAGAGGGTGGAAAACAGGCAGCAGGAGGTTTCAGATATTTCGAGGGCGCTCAAGGGAGTGGCCCGCGAGTTCGACACGCCGGTCATCGCGCTCTCGCAGCTGTCGAGGGAGGTTGAAAAGAGAGGAGCGGACAAACGCCCGATGCTCTCCGATCTGAGGGACAGCGGGGCAATAGAGCAGGACGCCGATATTGTGGCTTTTCTGTATAGGCCAGCATATTATCAACAGGACAGGGAGTCGTCCGACCCTACGGCGGAGCTTGCCGTGGCTAAGCACAGAAACGGTCCCACCGGCAAGGTGGACTTGATGTTCTACAGGGAATATTCGCGTTTTCAAAATCTTGCCTACTAGTTGCGGCAGACACGCTATTGTTTTATTCTAATTGTATAAACATACACTGCTTGCTCGGTGTAGAGGCTTTATAGTCTGTAGTTATGTTCGGGGGGCGTCATTGTGGCGGATAAGATGTGGGATATTCTTCGTTTTTTGAAAAGCCCGGACGGCGAGGTTTCCGGGGTTGAGACTCCAAACCAAAATACGGAAACAGAGAAGAAGCAGATTAACGATCAGATAATAAGCGCGCTTGAGAGGACGGAACAGGTGATAGACTCCGCCGTCGGGAATACGGTTCCCGGGGACGAGGCTAAGGACGATGTGGAGTCGGCCTCCGTTTCAGAGGCTGTCGCCGACCCTCCGGCCGAGCCGCCGCAGAATGTTTCATCCGCCCGGATACAGAGGGAAACGCCGCACACTGTTGATGATCGCGCGCCCATCTATAGCGAGGCGCTTGAGGAGAGGGAGGCCGGAGCTGCCGCTGAGGTAAGGAGAGCCGTTGAGGCCCACAGGGCCGAGGGTCTTTCCTCCAGGAAGCCGGTCGAGGCTCAGGAGACCCAGGCGCCAAGAGCCAGGAGGCCGGAGGCCAGCGCCAAGATCGTCCCGTCGCTCCAGCCTGCAAGGACGGCGGAGGCCAGGGCGCCGGAGCGAGCGAAGGTAGTTGAGCCGACACTGGGAGACCGGCTGCTCAGGCTGCCGATCTCTCAGATAAAACCCAATCCCTTTCAGCCGAGAAAGATAATGGGGGAGAACGAGATCATCGAACTCTCCGAGTCGATAAAGGAACTCGGTGTGCTGCAGCCGATAATAGTGAGGGAGCTTGACGGCGAATATGAGCTGGTGGCCGGGGAAAGACGTCTCCGCGCGGCACAGAGGGCCGGTCTGGAAAATATACCGGCGGTGCTGCTGAAGACGGAACCCCTGACTCAGCAGATAATTGCATTGGTTGAGAACATTCAGAGAAAAAATCTCTCGGCAATAGAGGAAGCTCTCTGCCTGCAGGACATAATTTCAAAGACTGCCTGGAGCCAGACGGAACTCTCCCGCAGGATGGGACGCTCTCAGGCGTCGATTGCCAATAAGTTGAGGCTCTTGAGGCTCGACCAGTCCGTTCAGGACTTGGTGATCTCAGGCAAACTGGGTGAACGTCAGGCGAGATCCCTTCTCAGCCTGTCTACCGATGAACAGCGGACACTGGCCCAGCGGGCGATAGACGACGACCTGAGCGCCAGGGCGCTCGAGACCATGGTGGAGAACTGGAATGGCCGCGCGGTCGCTAAGCGGCAGATTGAGAAGAAGGGCGTCGTGGTGTCTGACGACGGACCAGCCGGCGACCTTTTGGGAGATCTGGCGGTCCTCATCAACAGGCACCGCAGCCGCGGAGTGGCTGCGCAGTGGAAGGTGAAGCAGATGGATAAGGATGCGCTCGTTGTGGAGATATCTGTAGAACTGACGGCCGGCGTCACTGATGCGGAGGGGATTGTATGATGCAGGCTGATTATGGGAGAAGAGAGTCCAAATTCAAGGGCGCGAGCGGCATCCAGAAGGGACGCCTACTTGGAAAGGCCTCTCTCGTCCCGAAATGGCTCTTGTACGTGGCGTTCATGATATCCTTTTCGCTTCCCAACCTGGTTTTTTCCGGCAGACACTGGTTCGATACCCTGCATATCATGAAGTGGTTTGTGACGATGGTCCCAATCGGGGTACTATCGCTTGTGTTCGGCATATATCTCTTGCGCTTTGGGGCCAAGCGAACCGGCTTCACCTTCGACCCGTTCGGATTGGTCTGGATTCTCCTGCTGATGTTAGTGACGACACAGCCTTTTTTCGTCAATCTTTCCACGATAACGACATACGCAAAGGAATGGTTTTACTTTGCTAGCCTTTTAGGTGTTTATTTGCTGGCATACAATCTCTGCGTTGACGGGCGGTTTCACAGGGCGCTGCTCTGGGGCGGCGTCGTGAACGGGGCGGTGAACGTGCTTTTCGCTGAGCTTCTGATCAGGAACATGAACTCGGGTTACCCATTCATCCTGGATGTGCCGGGCAACTACATCGGCAACACGGCACAGCAGGAGATGTTCGGCCTCTGGATGGCGATGTCGGTGCTCAACTCGCTCTTCCTGCACATGTACTACGTCGGACAGCCTGCCGGCAAATTGGGCGTAATAAAAGTATGGCGCTACAAAATAAAAATCATCGTGTTGATCAATCTGTTTTTCCTGGCGGTCAACTCGTGGGGCCTCTGGAGTTCGACGGCGCGGGGCGGGATACTCTCGATGCTCGTGGCCTTTGTCGTGCTGTGTCTCGGCCTGTTGAGGAACGGCGATAAGGAGTCCCTCAAGAGTTCGCTCAAGCTTTTTGGGGTTGTGATGCTATTTCTGGGGCTGGTCCTGTATATCAGCGCCAATATTGGCACTGGCAGGGGTATCGCCCTCGTTGATAAGATGCAGGACATGATTCATAATCCGACCTCTATCGGTGGCAGGATAAGTATATGGAGAACGAGCCTCGAGGTCTTTCTGAAGTCGCCAGTTACCGGCGTCGGGCTGGGGCAGTACAAGTGGAACTTTCTCGACGGGCAGAAGCTGATGTATCAGAAATACCCGGAGCTTATAAACAGTCAGGGGTATGAGTGGCAGTTCACGTACTGGGCGCACAGCGAATACATTCAATGGTTATGCGAGACCGGCATATTGGGCGGCATAATTTTACTGCTGTTGGCGCTGTGGTGGCTGTACCGTTTTATACGCTCACTCATGTCGGGGGAACGCCTTCCCCCAGAGGCGCTGTGGGGGTGTGCCATGGCGTTCCTGCTGTGGTTCGACGCGCTTTTCAGCAGGCCGTTTCACAGGATAGAGAACTCCGTCTGGATGGCACTGGCGTTTGCCATGGCAAACAGGTCCATCATACCTGAGAAGTTTAGGCGGATAGAGGTGGATAGCGACTTGATCTACCGGTGCTTTGGAGGGTTCGTTGCCGCCATATCCCTCTTAGGTTTGGTATTCATGGGCGGCGGGCTATACGGGGACAAGCTCATTTACAAGGCTGTGTCCACGCCCGGCAGCGCATTGGAGAAGCAGGAGCTGCTGCAGCGGGCTGGGCGCTTTCTGATGTCAAGGGACGATGCGCAGGAGCAGCTTGGGATGCTTTATATCGAAGCCGGAAGACTGCAGGAGGACGCCGCGATACAATTGGAGGGCGCCAGGATTCTATATATGTCTTTTCTCAAAAGGCCGACCTCCAAACTTCTGTTCGACCTGATGAACCAGGCGCAGCTGCTCAACAATACGGAGATGTTTCAGGTGCTTGCGAAGTATCTCAACCCTGGAATGTTCGGAATCATCCCCTCCCCAATTGCCATCTCTCAGTGATGTATCGGCCGGGAGTTTCGTTTGAATGAATTGTTCGCGGGAGAGAAAGGCCTTTACGCTGGCCGAAATTCTAGTTGTGGTGGCGATTGCTGGTATAATAGTCGTCACTGGAATAACTCCTCTGATGTACACAGTGAGGATGATCCGGGACGCGAGGGCGGCATTCGCGAGCGACGACCGGGAGAGGACCGCTCTTAACAGGATACTGACGGATATGAGGGGCACCGTAAGGATAAACATGCCTACCTCGTTTCGGATAATGCATGACGATAAGCTGGAGAGGAACGCGGATTACCTTATGCTCTGGACTAAAACGCCCGCGTATGAAATGGTCCCGATGGGCGGAGTCGTTTACGGGGTTCCAGACGTTACTATTCTCGGTAAATTTCCGGAGCGCGGACTTTATAGATGGGTCTTATCTGGGGATGTCCGGTTGGATTCTCTGTCGAAGGAGGATCTGGAGAAAGAGGATGCTCTGCTCGTGCTGCCGAGGGCTACCGGCGTAGCTTTCCACGCGCTCAGCGGTTCCGAGTGGATGAATGAGTTCTCAGGCGCAATGCCAAGGGCCGTCAGGGTGACTTTTGAGTACGGCAGCAACGGGGATAAAATATATGAGCGTTGGCTGCCGAAGTTCTAGGGGGTTTATCCTGGTGACTGTCATGTTTATCTCGACTATCCTTCTTTCCGCGGCTGTATCGTTTGCGTGGTTCGCAAGACAGGAGATGCGGAGGATATCGGGCGAGGAGTTCGCGATGAAATCGAGAAGTCTTGTGGACATCGTTTGTTTGACTGTGGCGGAGTGGATAGCGGGGGACGATAACGAGTACGACTCTGATCTCGAGCTGCTTTACTCCGGAGAGTTCCCGCTGGCGCTCTCCTTCGACGAGTGGGATGTTGGGATAAAGATAACGCCTTTGGACAGACAGTTTTCGATCAACGGCATTTTCCTGCCGGACGGGGTGACCATGAAAAAAGAATACGAGTACCCGTGGCAGGAGATTTGGAGGAGGCTTGGAGATGAGAGGGCCGCTCCTGTCGTCCTCGATTTTTTGGACAGCGACGAGCTTGCGCGTCCAGGCGGCCGCGAGGAAGACTACTTTCTGAACCGTAAGTTATCGGACATGAGCGAGCTGCTGCACATAAAGGAGATAAAACCGGGATTGCTCTATGAAGGACTTGCCGGAAGACACCTTGCGATAGACTCGTTCTTCACGGTATACGCGGATGATAAGATAAATATAAACCTCGCTTCCAGGGAGACGCTCTCCGTGCTGGATGAGCAGATCACGCCCGGAGTGGTCGACGCCATACTGGCGTACAGGAGGGAAGCGAACATATCCAACGCGAAGGACCTGATAAAAATACCGGCTTTTCCAGTCTCGGCTGTTGCGAGGCTGAATAATATAATCGGATACAAGAGCAATTATTTTTCGGTGGACATGAAGGTTGAATACAACAGTGACGAGCGCAATTTCAACGTAGTCATGAAACGCAGCGGAAACGGATGTCAAATAATCGGTTGGAGAGAGTAGCCTGGCATGAGAGGAACCGCAGGAATTTGCAAATTCACGCTTTTTGACGGCGCCGCGCCGCCCCGAGTCCCGTTCAGCGGAGGCAGGGTGTTGTTGTATCCCTTTAGGAGCGTCTCGGTTCAAGGGTTCTCGTATCCCTTCTCCGGAATATCGCGAGTGAGGGAGGTTCTGAAGATCAAATTCAGACCGCTCCTTGGCGATTCCTCAGATCGCGTCGCCATCATTCCGTTTTTCGTGAATAGCGAGAGAAAATCCTCCTCCGGTTGCGTATTCCTTCTATTTGGGGACGAGAACGACGAGATAGAGGCGGCGATCAGCGGGGATGACGGATGCCATGTGTGGCCCGCCGCCCTGGCCTTCGCGGCTGAAATAGACGGCAATGGGATAATTCTATGGACAGACGACGAGTGCATAACGACGGTATGGCTTGATAACTGGGTCCCTAAGCTATATAAGACTGTTGACGCGAGTTCCAGCTCCGAGGAGGAGGAGGAGAGGGCCGCCATCGAGTACGTCGCGAGCCAGGGCGGCAGCGCAGAAAAAATCTTCCTCCTGAAGAAGTCGGAAACGCTGGACTCGGACGTACAGACGTACGGCGCAAGGACTCTCTCGCGCTGTCCCGCGTATGAGCAACTCGACCTCTCCAATAGGGGCGCGAACCTCCTGGAAAGGCGTGAGCACGCCGTCCGCTCGCTTTTTCGGACGACGAAGCTCTCCATAGCGTTCGGAGCCATCCTCCTGCTTCTATCCGGCGGGATATACGCGCTGAATTCTTCGGTAGAGGGAAGCGCGGGCGAGGAGATTCGGTCGATCTACTCGTCATCGTTTGGAGAATCCTCCCCTCAGCCAGTGACATCGGCGATGGAGAAACTTCGAACGGTGGGCGTAACAGTGGTCGATACGTCCCTGTACGCGACGCTGCGCAGCGTATCGGCTGCATGGGAAAAGCTTGAAGTGTCGAGTGACGTCTATATCGAGACGATGAGATATGGGTCCGAGAACACCGATATAACTGGAACCGCCAGGAGCAACGAGTCCATTCAGAGGCTGCGGCAGCTCCTTGAGGCGGAGGGCCTCTCTGCTCCCGCGGGCGGCCTTAGCATAGGCACCATACCTGGAGGGGATTTTCGCTTCAACATGAATATAACGAGAGGCGGGGTCAGATGATAAGCTTTAGCGAGCTGAGGGAGATGCCGGAGTCACGGAGGGCGTTCGGGTTCATCGCCCTGGCTGTCGTGATATGGGCGGCGGGCCTGATTCTGTTGTTTATGGCCTCCGGAGTCGGCTCGAGTCTCGGAACGAACATGGAGTCCGGCGACCGGATAATAAACGCGGCGACGGTATACAGGGCGTATCCAAGGGCGGAACAGCCTCAGACTCAGGCTTTGGGCGAGGATCCGATGACAGTTGTAACGGAGGTCGTCAACACGCTCGGCTTCAGCGATAGGATGCGAGACCTCCAAATGGGTCCGTCAGGCGTCTCAGTGCAGTTAGAACGTCTCTACGGCAACGAGCTGGGCGACTTCCTCTCCACCATGGAGAGCAGGGGACTCGCGATAAGGACTGCCGAGATTAGAGTACTGCCGGTGGACGGCGAGAGGCGTTTGGCGGTGTCGCTTCAAATGGGGAGGAATTGACGGTGAAGCGTCTGATCAAGTTTCTGGCGCTTCTGGCTTTGACGATGATAGTTTTTGCGGTAACATCCTGGCTCCTTGCCCCATGGACCCAGGCCGGCATATACGCGCTGGATGTAGCGCGGCTTCATGCCGCCAATAACGAGTGCTACGCGACGTACCGCGCCATAGAGGCCAATGGAAGGATAACCCCGATCTACAGCATTAGAGATCTCGATGTGGAGAGGAGTCCCTACGCCAGGATATCGTTCTCGAACGTCAGGATAAAACCTCTGCCGCTGTCTAGCCTATTGGCTGGCACAGCTACCTGTTTCATAGAGTTCGATGGGGCTGAGATGACGGCCCCGATGAACATAAAGCTCAACATCGGGAATGGCAGCGCTAGAATAGCGGCCTCCGACAGCGAAATCACAGCGACTCACGTGATTGTCAGCGGTGATATCCGGATAACGGGCGGCATAACGTTTGACATGCCCGGCGGCAGGATTAAAAACAGCACGCTGGCGATGCGTGTCCCGGACAGCCTGAATTCGATCATATCGAGTCCAATGGCTGCTCAGATCATAGGTCAATATCTCGAGTCCGAGAATCATGGTGAATGGAGGTTGAAATACGATGCGTCTCCAAATAGATAAAAAAAAGCTTGGGAGTGCCCTTAAAGGGTTTGGGGGAAGTAATGCCGGAGATGGAGGGACGACGGCGAATGTCATTGTAAAACTGTTTCGGTCGGGGGTTCCCTTAGCTGTTCTGGCAGGAGTCCTCTTCGCCCTTATAGCCTGCACGGTTTTGGAGGGCACCCTGGCGGCCGGCGCCCTCTCCGTTCAGAGCAGGGTAGCCGAGGCTGTGGCGGGGCGCAAGGTCAGCGCGTTCGCCCTTGGCGGCCAGCCGCAACAGCCCCGCGACATAAAATTCGCCGCGTTCAACGTAGGCGACGGCGATGCCCTGGCTGATAAATCAGAAGACGTTGCGGAGAAACCGGACGATGTTCGTTCGATAGACGCGTTTCAGCTGGTCGGCACGCTCCCTGGAGTCGGCGCGTGGCTGACCGTGGACAATACGACGTCTCTCGTCCTGAAGGAACAGGAGTTCAACGGCTATGTGCTGGCTGAAGTGAAGCCCGGCGAGGTGCGTCTTGCCAGGGAGGGCGGTACCTATCCCCTTTATCTGACCTTCTACGCGGAGGGTTCTCAACCCCAAATGGCGCTGCCGGTGGCTCAACTTACGCCTCCTCCCCCTCCCCCAGCCGAGAATCAAGGCGATGGAAGCGTGGAGATGGCGGAGATGAATGGCGCCGAAGGCAGCATAACTAGGGAGCGCATTAACACGCTGGCTATGAACCCTCTCGATGAGTTGGGCAAGTTGAGGCTGGTGCCGACGGGAGATGGCATGTCTATCAGAAACATGCGGCAGGACAGCATATTCAATCAGCTTGGGGTCAAGAGGGGCGACGTCATCACAGGGGTCAACGGCATTGCCCTGAAGGATATGTCCGACATGGCGAACGTGATCAGCTCAGTGTTGTCGGGGCAGAGGTTCGACCTCCAGATCAAGAGGGGCGATCAAGAGGGCAAGTTGGGTTACGCCGTAAGATGAGAGGTTTTACTATGATCGAGGTCCTTGTCTCCGTCGCCATCCTTGGGCTGGTCGTCACGGCCTCGCTCAAGCTGGCGGCGCTCTCCGAAAGGGGACTCTCCATGGTGAGGGAGAGGGAAGTCCTTATAGATGAAACGAACAAAATGCAGATAGCGCTCCTGCTAGATCCCCTCAATACCTTTGGAACGAGCGGCGACATCGAGTGGAAGGTGGAGGACAGGGAGCAGTCCCTCTGGTTCGAGGAGCTTGCGCAGATGCGGGGACTCAATCTGGGGAACGGGGTCTCGCTGGATGCGGGGATGTTCAAGGGAAAAGAACAGAAGTGGAGGGAGATGGAGATAACGAAGAATGGGAAATCATTGACGATCTTCCTGCCATACTCCGAGGAGGCTGCCAGTGCCAAGTCCGCTGACGGGGTTCTCTCTCTCGATGTGAGATGACGGGGTGCGCGCCCTCGTGATCGGATATCATGAAATGTTGGTATTATTTGTGAAGCGGGCTATGATGGCCGCCAAAAGGAGTGGACCTGATTGAAAAACGCAGGAAAGTTCGTGGCAATCGCACTTATGATTTTTATTTTTACTGCTGTAAACGCGGCGGTTCTGTGGGCCGCGGACACTGCTCCGGTCACTCCGGAAAACCAAAACGAGGAACAGAATCTGGTGAAAGCCGCGGCATCGATGCGAGCCACGGGCAGGGTTCAATTCAACTTCAAGGATCTCGATATAATTCTGTTCGTGAGGTTCATGTCGGAGTTGCTTGGCGAGAACCTCGTCGTCAATCCCGGAGTGAGGGGTACTGTGTCAATCCTGTCGCCAAAGCCGGTCTCCGTTCAGGATGCTCGCCAGGTTATGTTGTCGATACTGGAGATGAACGGATTGGCGCTGCAGGGAATGGGGAGCTATTCGAAGGTGGTGCCGATAAATATAGGCCCCTCGTCCGAGAACGAGGTCATCAAGGGTCCGCAGAGCGTAGCGCCCAGCGAACAGATGGTGGTTCAGATAGTCCCGCTGGAGTATGTGAAGGCAGGGTACGTGGTCGAGCCAATAAGGGCTGGAGTCCCAGGTCTCACGATAATGCCCCTCGTCAGCAACAACGGAGTGCTGATCACCGGCAAGGCTGTGCTGCTAAATAGGGCGGCCAGTGTCATCAGGGCCATCGACGTCCCGGACAGCGTGAGGTCCATGAAGACCTACACGATGAAGTTCACGTCGGCGAAGCTGGTAGAAGGCCACCTGAACGCCCTGGCCCAGGACATCAATTCGAACCTGGCTGGCGTATTCTCCATGGGCGACGAGCGCAGCGGCAAGATAACCGTCGTCGGCGACAGGGGGGCTTTAGCGGAAGCCGAGAGGATAATGAACGAGCTGGATATACAGTCCACCATCGACAATTTTCATATCTACAGGCTTCAGAACGCTGACGCCAAGACGCTGGCCGAGCAGCTGAGCCAGATACTGGCGGTGGCGGCGAGGATGCAGGCCGATCCCAACCAGGCCACACCGGCGAGCGTCGTCCCAGACCTTCCCACCAACAGCCTCATACTGACGGCGTCGAGGGAGCAGTTTGCCGCCATCAAATCGGTCATAGAGGAACTCGATATCCAGCCGAGGCAGGTGATGCTGCGCGGACTCATAGCGGAGGTCAACCTGACGAAGCTGAACAGCGCCGGCATTGACTGGGCCGCGTGGGGCGGCGAAGCCGGGTCGGATGTGCTGGCCGGCGGTAACGCTCAGTTTGGCGCGGCAGGGGTGCCGGCGCAGTTCATGCAGTGGTTCACCGAGATGACCAGGACGGAGGAGGTCCACTATGACGCGAACGGAAACGCGGTGACAACATCGAACATACATGGCATGGGCCTGGTGTACGCATATATAAAGATGCTCAACCAGTTCAACGCCATCAACGTCCTCTCGATGCCGCGCCTAATGTGTACCGACAACCTTCCGAGCGCGCTCCAGGTCGGACAGGTGATACCGCAGATGACCGGCACATTATCCGACGTGAGTAACCCGTCGGCGGTGCAGAGCAGCTACCAGTACAAGGACACAGGGCTCATTCTCAAGGTCACGCCCCACATCAGGACGGGCAATCTCGTCGCGTTCGAGATAGAGTTGACGATAGAGGATGTTCTGAGCACTTCGGGTTCGACGACGCCCGTTACCTCCAAACGCCTCATTCAGACTAACGTCCTTGTCGCAAATAACCAGACGATCATCCTCGGCGGCCTGATAAGGGAAGTCGAGAAGACCCTCAAAAACAGGGTGCCAGGCATCTCGTACATCCCGCTGGTGGGCAATCTGTTTACATCGCAGGAGAGGCAGAGGGAGAAAGTCGACCTCATGGTGTTCCTGACGCCAAGGATAATAGAGACGCCGGTTGACGCGGTAAACGCCACGAATGAAGTGACGACGGACACGACGATCTTCAGCCCCGGCGAGGAGATGACCATCGAAAGAAACGCGGAGGAGTTCAGAAAGTCCAACAAGCAGGAGGGAATCGACCTGGAGATCCTTCTCAACAAATATCGCAACAAGCCCCCGGAAGCGGAATAGATGGGCCGTGACGGGATGGACACCGTTGCTGTGAGCGCAAACAGATTGCCAACCGCCGAACTGGTGATGGATCTAATACCCAAGGGGGTCAGCGTGGACGCCCTGAGGGAGAAGGGGATAGTGCCGATAGAAGCGAGCGGCGGCACACTGGTCGTCGCGGCGTCGAGCCTCGCGGCCACTCTCGACGCTCAGATACTGGCGGTGGGAACAGGAAAGACCGCCCGAGTCGCGATATTTCCCGAGAACCAGATAAACGCTCTGATACGCACGCTCTACGACCTCAAGAGCGGGGTGGCGCAGGACACGTTGAACGCCATAGAGTCAGTGGACGACCTCTCTCAGCTCGCGAGGCAGGAGGTTTTGAGCGACACTGTCGACGCTCCTGTCATAAAGCTGGTAAACGGCCTCTTGCTCGAAGCCATAAAGGAGAGGGCGACGGACATACACCTCGAGCCGTTCGAGGATAAACTCCTGGTGAGATATAGGATAGATGGGGTTCTGAACGACCGCTACGAACTGACCAAGGGCCATCAATCCCCAGTGACGAGCCGCATAAAAGTCATGGCCAAGATGGACATAGCTGAGAGGTTCGTACCTCAGGACGGCAGGATTGGCATAGCTCTTGGGGACAGGGCCGTCGATATTCGCGTCAGTTCGCTGCCGACTCAGCACGGGGAGCGCATCGTGATGCGTCTCCTCGATAAGGCCAGAGGGCTTCTCACTTTGGAGGACCTTGGAATGAGGGGGAAGGAGAAGGAGAAGCTGGACGGCCTCATCCGCCACCCACACGGGATGATCCTTCTGACGGGGCCGACGGGCTCTGGGAAGAGCACGACACTGTATGCCATACTCCAGGCGTTGGCGAGACCGGAGGTCAATATCATAACGGTCGAGGACCCCATAGAATACGACCTTCCTGGCGTGGGGCAGGTTCAGGAGAACGAGAAGGCCGGGGTCACCTTCGCGAGCGCGCTGCGCTCCATCCTCAGGCAGGACCCTGATATAATAATGATAGGCGAGATTAGAGACTTCGAAACAGCCCACATAGGCGTGCAGTCGTCGCTGACTGGTCACCTCGTTCTCTCCACGCTTCACACCAACGACTCGGTGAGCGCCGTTTCGCGGCTTGTGGACATGGGGATAGAACCGTATCTCATAGCTGGCTGCCTTCTTGGCGTAGTCGCCCAGAGGCTTGTCCGAAGGGTCTGCCCGAATTGTAAAACTGAAATTGAAGCGCCTGCGGCAATGAGGCGCTACGGCATCGAGAGGGCATATATCGGGGCGGGGTGCGATCAATGCAAGGATTCCGGCTACAGGGGGCGCTTCGGCCTCTACGAACAGTTCGACGTAACCCCGGAAATTGCGGATGCCGTCTCAAATGGGGCAGCTGTGGGCGAGCTGAGGAAACTCGCCATATCAGGCGGCATGAGGAGCTTGCTTGAACTTGGGCTGGCTAGTGTCAAAGCTGGAGAAACTACCTCTGAGGAGATTCTCCGGGTGGTGGGAGAGGTTTGATCGGTTAAATGCCATTTTTCAAGATAAAGGCGTACGATTCAAAGGGGGATATGAAGTCCTTCCGCAGGGAGGCCTCGACTGACGAGGAGTTGCTGAGGTCCCTGGACCTCGAGGGCTACATCCCGGCATCGTACGAGGTGGAAAAGGAGCGGCGAGGGCAGAAGAAGGCAAAATCCCTAAAGATGGAGGATCAACACCTCTTCTGTACGATGCTCGCGGCCTTTCTCCAGAGCGGCCTGTCGATGACGGAGGTCCTTGGGCTGCTCCAGCGCCAGACTCGGGACAAAAGGCTGCAGCCGATATTCAGCGACCTCAGGGAGTCGGTGGAGTCAGGAAGGTCACTGGCCCAGTCGATGAGAACCCAAGGAGTCTTCCGCGAGTCGCTGATCGGAATGATCGAGTCGGGCGAGCGTTCGTCATCTCTGCCGGGCGTGCTCGAGAGGGCCTCGTCTCTCCTTCAGAGCGAGATATCGCTGAGGCGAAAGATCCAGTCGGCCTTGACGTACCCCATCCTCATGCTCTTCGTCGGGTTCTTCGTCGTCGCGTTTCTCATAGCGTTCGTCGTGCCGCAGCTCACAGGGATAGTGACGGATTCGGGCGGGGAACTCCCGCTCGCGACCAGGGCACTGCTTGCCATCGCCTCCGTTATCAAGACCGGCGGGCTGCCTTCCGTACTCATCCTCTTTCTCGTATACCTCCAGATGAAGAGAAAGGGCAAGAGGATATCCATACCCCTCTTCAAGGGGATACAGAACCTCCTCACGATCTCTCTGATTTTTTCCCACATCTCGACACTCCTCCGATCTGGCGTGCCGTTGGTTCAAGCCCTTGAGCTGTCGCAGCCGATGGACCCGCAGAAGGGCAGGGCGCTCTTTCTGGCGGATGAGGTGCGGAAGGGTTATCGCTTCTCTCAAAGCCTCGAACGACAGGGTTCATTCAGCGAGGACGTGATAGCCATCGTGCGTATAGGCGAGATGGGTGGAAACCTTCCGGATTGCCTCGACAGAATAGCGACTAACTCCTGGGATTTCGCCCAGACCTCGATGCAGAAATGGTCGAGCCTGGCTGAACCAATGATAATAATCGTCCTGGGCGTAGTCGTAGGCTTCGTTGTAATGGCCGTGCTGCTCCCCATCCTGAGCCTTTCAGACCTCGCTGGGTTATAGGTTTATACTTCTCGGATTCTATTCTATGGACAAACCCTGGCGGCGTGTGTATATTGGGTGACGCGGCGGCGTCCAGCCAGGGGCAGGCTGCGAGCAATATTTTATCGGGAGGGATCTTTGTGAAAAAAGTTTTTCTGTCATTCATAGTGTGCGTAGCGCTGTTGTCATTTTGCGGCGTTTTGTCGGCTGATGTCGCCTTTACGACCGACGACTACTCGTCAGGGACGATCGGTATCATCGGGGACGATGGAGGCGGACTGAAGATAAAGGCAGGACCCTTTGTCGGGTATGCCACGAACCTGAACGTTTTGAGCTACGCGGATGGTAGCAGGCTGTTGCTTGCGGAGAGGCCATATCTGGGCAGCGGTGGCGGTGCTGAGGACTCCCTGTTTTTCTTCGATTCGTCAGATCTAAGTATCCCACTGAAGAACATAACCATCCCTGGGGTGTCAAATACATACGACGCGGAGTACCTTGACGGATATCTGTACCTGATCTGCTATGACGGGGCGAACATCGTAAAGATCGACCCAGACGACTTCACGGTCAAGGCCCGGTACGAGTTTTCCGACAGTGATATCGCGCAGGGTTACATCCCGCACGGCGTCTCCCTCGCCTCGCTTGGCGAGGAACTCTTCGCGCTCTTCATAGTCATTGACAATGATACGTTAACCCATGCCAACAGCAGATTAGTCCGCCTTGACCGCGATCTGAAGGCGAAAGATTTCGTGCTGCAGCTTCCCCTAAATGCTCACACGGCCGCCGTCTCAGGCGGTAGCCTGTATGTCGCGAGCTGGGGCGGGGAGCAGAACAGCTCGGCGAGTTCTTATCGGTCGCAGCTGCAGCGAGTGGTGATCAATGGAGACCTGATGACCGCCGAGAGACTGTTCACAGCCGCGGTAATCGACGGCGCTCAGATCGGAGCAATCTGTTTCGCCCCCGATGGGACCGCGCTGATAGCGACTCACAGGTACTCGGACGACTTCACGACAGAAGCCAACTTATACAGACTCGACTCATCCCTTGCCCCTGGCGCCAGATTGAAGCTGACGGACTCGTTCACTCTTGCCGGCTGGATGACCTCGATAGTTTACGATCCGGATACAAGCTGCTTCTGGGTTGCAAACAGCAACGGAGGAGCCAGCGCAAATCAGATCCTGGCCTTCGACGACGCGGGTAAGCTTGTGAAGAGCTTCAGCGCCAAGGACATCGGGGGGCCGTCGTCATATCTCGCGGCTGTCAAAAAGCAGGAGGCCGCCGGAGGGGACGACGGGGATTCCAAGCCTGACGATGATGGCAGCAGCCAAGTGGGTGGAAATACCTCCGGCATGGGCGGATCCACCGGCTGCTCGGGCGGCGGCATGTTCGGCGCCGCGCTGTTCATAGCGGCGCTGGTATGGCGGAGGTTCTGTATATAATCACTCGCTTTTCCAGTTTGAGAAAATGATCTTGGCTTTTTTCAGGAAGTCGTAGGAAATAGTGATGCTGGCGTCGGTGACGGTCTTGCTATCCTTGAATATTGGCACGGGATTGCAGCCCCTCGACGCCGTCTCTATCTGCTCCAGCCTGTAGCGGTTGCCGCAGTTCTGGCAGACGAGGGCGTTGCCGTCCTGTATGTAGTATCCTCGCCCTGAATCGTAGCAGACCTGGCAGGTGTTGAAGGCCGTTCGGATGCTGCCGTCCGGCGCCCTGACAGCGATTACTTCAAGGCTGACCCCCTCCACGTCCACTGGGTAGAATTTGGCCGTGGAGGTAATCTCGTCGGTTTTTATGACGAGATCCTGATTTGCCATGGCAGCGCCTGTCAGGCCGCCGCTGAAAAATTGTCCCCCGAATATCGCCGCCGCGACGATTGTGTGTAACAAACGTTTTTTGATGTTCTCTGGTTTTGACATCGCTTACTGACCTCCGCAAGTGTTTTTATTTGACTCAAAATTGGAATGAGTCCCGTGTTTATAAAGCAGCATCGCGCTCGCTCCTATTTTGTCGGCTTACCTCGGTTCATCAAAACCGAGCCGATCAACAGGGCAAAAAGGGGCAAAATACAGTGCCAGTGGCTCATTATAAATTCCATTATTCAAACTCCTTCCACGTGGCCGGTCCGGCCGATATAGAACGGGCGAAACGATATAACTATTTCAGGTCGAAGGGCTTGAGGAATTTCTCAGCCTCGAACTTTCTTCCACGCGAGTCCTCGAGAGGAACCAAGGCGTAGGTCCAGCCCTCCACCTTTGACGGGTCCACTCCCGCTTCCAGCATTATCTTGGGGTCCAGGACGAACACGATGTCCTTCTCATTTTTTGTCATGTCCTTTGCCCATTCTAAAAGCGAACCATCAGCCACCGTTACCCCATAGTGGTCAAGCGCGGCGTGATAACCTATAGACTCCCTGTCGAGTTTCACTATCTGCTCAAAGGACGATATCGGCGTGATTTCGCCGTCATACTCGAGCGCCTCCTTGGACAGCTTTTTCCCAAGCATTATCTTGCCCCTGTCCCCTAGCATATCCTTCATCTCGCTGGGCAGCTTGTCCAGATCGAGGCCGGCTTTCACGAACGGCTCCGCGTCAAAACAGAGGAACGTGTCGTAGTGCCTCATGTCATCCGCAGCCTTCCTCCACCAGAAGGCCGCCTCGCCGTCAGGCGAGGTCAGGACCCATACCCCCATCGAATCATCAGCCACTGGCGGGAAGTCAAGGGCGTCGATCATCGCGCTGAACGACGTGACCGCGGATTTCCCGATCACATCCGTCGTGAACGCCGCCTCTGCGCTTCCCCCTGAGTAGAGTGGCAGTGCGCCTGCAAGCAGTGCTCCAATTACTATTTTTCTCGTACTCCTCTTCAATTTCATCGAAATTCCCCCTTAATTGGCCAAGCCTTAGATTCTATGTTAAGAGATTAACCCAGCAATGTGGAGTTTTTATGAAGAAAGAATCACTTTATACAGCTTCGCGTTCTACGCGGGTGCTTATGATGTTCCCGATACAGGTATATCCTGTGCGAGCATATCTCAAATAAAGGAGAAGAAATAGTAAAATTTAGCGGCGATATATGGTGGGAAATACGTTGTAAATTACATCCATTATTTCATTATAATGTTATTCAGGCGTGGAATAAAGTCCGCGTCAAGCGCTTATTCGTGCCGGTAAATTACTGATGCCGGCGGGTGGTATGCCAAATGAGATCTCTGAGGAGGAGTTATGATGAAAAAAGCGTTTTCTGTCACAGGGGTGCTGTTTTTTGTCTTGTCCATCGTCATTTGTTCAGCTGCGCTCGCGGCAGATCCGGCTGTAAAACGAGGAGATTATTTCATCACAGTGCTCACTGGCCCGTCAAGCGGAATTTATTTCCCAATCGGCGGCGCTTTTTCCACATTCATAGGCGGTCTCGGATACAAGACGTCGGCGACAGCTACAGGCGCAACCGCCGAGAACATCAATGCTCTTCAGACCGGACAGGGCGAGATGGCAATAGCTATGGCCGATTCGGTCATACAGGCCGTAGAGTCGTTCGGGGCATACGAGGGCAAGCCGGCGGCAAAGGATCTGCGCGCATTGATGGGGCTGTGGCCTAACTTCTGCCAGATAGTCACGACGGCGGACTCTGGGATTAAGACCTTTGCCGACATGAAAGGCAAAAGAGTCGGAGTCGGAGCGCCGAACTCCGGCGTCGAACTGAATGCCCGCATGATGTTCGAAGCGCACGGCATGACTTATGGCGATTGCCGCGTTGATTACCTGAGCTATGCCGAAGCGATCGACCAGATGAAGAACGGCCTCTGTGACGTGGCCTTCGTCACATCGGGCCTGGGTAACGCCACAATCATGGAGCTTGGCACCAGCAAGAAGATCGCGTTTGTGCCGGTCGAGGGCGAGGCGCTGCAGAACCTTCTGAAGAAGTATCCGTTCTACATCGAGTCGAAGATACCGGCCGCGACTTACGGCACTGACAAGGACACGACGACGGCCGCGGTCATGAACATCATGCTCATCGACAACAAGCTGCCGAACGAGGTCGTGTACGACCTGCTCGAGAATATATACTCCCCGGCCGGTCTGGATGCCATAGGAGCGTCGCACGCGACGGCCAAGGCTAATATAACGCTCGACACAGCGCTGCGCGGCATAGTCGGCACGTCTGTTCCCCTCCACGACGGCGCTGTAAAGTATTACCAGGACAAGGGCTTGTTGAAATAAACGACAAAGAGGTCGTATGCCCTTAAAGAAACCCGTATGGCGGGGAGTATCGAGGCTTTTTCTCCCCGTCATCATAATTATAATAAGCGTTTCGCTGGTCGTCCCAGGCTCTTTTTGCTCATCGTCCGGCGACGATGAAGCTCTGTTTTTGCGCGTCTACGACTGGAAAACCGGCGCTGTGTACGTCGAGGCGCCGACCCGCGCGGGGGCGAAACTTTTCTTCGGCTGGATTCACTCTCTGGAGAAGATCCCCTGGAACGAGTATTATCACATTCGCGAGGATCGCACTCTCATCCTGGACGTCATAACGTTTCCCGCGTTCGGCGCCGGGATACCGGAGAACAAGGGGCGCGTCTGTTATGTGAAGGACGGGTTGATTCATATGGAGGAGATAGATCAGGAGTTTGGGGAGCTTGTGTGGCTCAACTCGCACACAGCCACAAGGGACATATCTCTCGATGGTCGTCATATAACGAGCGGAGCGGAATTGCCGCAGCATACGAGGTTGCGTTTGGTCATTGAAGGAGGAGGCGCTAATGGATCAAAATAAGCTCAATAAACAGGGTTTGGAGGATGAGGGGATAAAACGCGAAAACCTCCGCCCCGGCGTGGCTGACGATGACGTGTTGGACGAGACCATAGCCATGGCTATGGAGGGAGTTCTGACGGAGGAGCAGCTGAAGCTCATAGAGGACCTGGATAAGGAGTCCAGCACGCGCAAACTGGAAAATCCCGTTATCGAAAGGCTGTTCTACCTATCCTGTATCGGCGTGACCCTGTACCACTTCATTACCTCGTTCATAGGAACCCCTGTCGTTCTGCAGCACCGTTCGTTGCACGTGGCCATGATGCTGGCGCTTGGTTTTGTCATGTATCCGTCCAGCAAAAAGAGCAGTTATAAAAAGGTAGCGTGGTTTGACTGGGTTCTCATAGCCCTGTCAATAGCGGTGCCCGTATATGTCTGGACCCACTATCTTGGCATCGTGGACCGGGCTGGGAACGCGAACACGGCCGACATGCTCGCGGCGACCTTGCTTGTGTTGTTAGTGCTAGAGGCTTCGCGGCGAATGACCGGTTGGGCTCTGCCGATATTGAGCGTTATTTTTATCGCCTACGGCCTCTGCGGGCCGCGAGGGCTCTGGAATATCGACCTTCCGATGTTCGGCCACCGCGGTTACACATGGACTCAGCTCTCTAACCAATTTTTCGCCAACACCGAGGGAATTTACGGTTCCTCGGTCAGCGTGGCGGCAAGCTACATATTTCTGTTCATCCTGTTCGGGGCTGTCATGGGCAAGTCAGGGATGGGAGTTTTCTTCAACGATATAGCTATGGCCCTTGCCGGGCATACGAAGGGCGGTCCCGCCAAGGTTTCCGTCATCTCGTCCGGTTTGCTGGGCTCCATCAACGGCTCGGCCGTGGCAAACGTAGTCACGACAGGAGCGTTCACTATCCCATTGATGAAGAAGACCGGCTATTCTAAAGAGTTCTCCGGTGCCGTGGAGGCGGCCTCGTCCGTCGGAGGACAGTTGCTGCCTCCTGTCATGGGCGCCGCGGCTTTTATAATGGCCGATATTCTGAGCGTACAGTATTCGGAAATCATAGTACACGCCGCCATTCCGGCTTTGCTCTATTACCTTGGCGTCATAATTCAGGTTCAACTGCGCGCCGGCAAATTGGGTTTGGTTGGCCTGCCGAGAGAACAACTGCCTCGTGCCGCCGCCATAATGCGCGAAAAGGGGCACCTGCTTATACCAATAGTGGTATTGCTGTATCTGCTCCTATTCTCTGGCACGACGGTGGTCTACTCCGCTGTCATAACGATCGTGGTGACTGTCGTTGTCGCGTGTCTTAGGAAATCCACGAGGATGAGCTTCAAAGATCTATGCGACGCTTTTGCCGACGGCGCGAAGCAGACTGTTTCTGTCGCCATGGCTTGCGCCTGTGTTGGCATTATAGTGGGGGCGATATCGAAGACTGGTTTTGGCCTGACGATGGCGGATGCCATAATATCGTTCGGCAAACAAAATCTGCTTTTCACTCTGCTCTTCACCATGATCACCTGCATGATCTTAGGCATGGGAGTCCCATCCATCCCCGCCTATATAATAACGGCGACGATCGGGGCGAGCGCTCTATCAAAGCTTGGAATTCCCGCTATGGCCGCCCACATGTTTTCGTTTTACTTCGCAATGTTCGCGAACCTGACCCCTCCAGTCGCCCTTGCCGCCTTCGCCGCCGCCGGCCTCTCCGGCGGAGACCCGATGAAAACAGGCTTCGCCGCCGTCAAGTTAGCCTTGGCTGGCTTCGTAGTCCCCTATATGTTCATTTACTCTCCACAACTGCTGCTCATAGATACCGGACTTCTGGAGGGCATTCGCGTAGTGATTGGGGCATGTCTTGGTGTGTTTTTGATCGGCGCTGCTGTGGAGGGCTATCTGTTCGCCAAGATCAACGTCATACTTAGAATTATCTCGTTCGCCGGAGCGTTCTGCCTGATAGACAGCGGTTTGTACTCGGACGCGATAGGCATTGTAGTCCTTGTCGGCCTCGTTGCAGTGCAGTACGTCATAACGAAAAAAAATCGCGCGACGCAGCCTGGTTAGCGCATCAACGGTAAAAAAACCGCGCGCATTGATTTGCCAGTAACCGTTGACGAGCCGTGATATTCAGTATAAAATGCTCATTATCGGCATTGTTGGCTGACGTTTCACCGGAGGAATTTAAGTCGGGGTGGCGGAACTGGTAGACGCGCTGGATTCAGGATCCAGTGGGCGCAAGCTCATGGGGGTTCAATTCCCCCCCTCGACACCAAATTGAAAATCAAGCAACGTTCGAGATACAGAAAACCCGCTCACAAGGCGGGTTTTCGCTTTTCGTGAAAGATATTATTTGACAAGATTCACCCTAGTGCAATAACATTTCCGTATACGATCCGACGGGGATTGCCTATATCTTGAGGTTGTTTCCGCTCACGCACTCAGTCCTGGTCCGGCTCAGGCAGGATATCCGTCAAATGGCCGTCAACCGGGGCAATCCTTGTCGAGGATACGGCCAACGGACCGGCGATCATCTCCACGCCGCAACACGAAATACATGGGCTGATTTCCGTCAACCCAAGAGCGAATCTTTACGAAAGCGCCCGTTTTATGAGAGTGCGCTTGACAGCCTAAGAGAAGAAGCGTTAAAAAGTGATACACCAATACAAGATGAGCAATATTCTGTTATGCGTTATTTGGCAAAAACTTTAAAGGGGCTGAGTTTTAATGAGTTATGAGGAAGAAAAAAAAGAACTTGGCGAATGGTACAAGCAGAAAACTCACGAATACTTAGAAGCTCTGGACAGGGAACACCTGCCGGGGCTTGATTCTCCGCTTGACGCGCTCCACAAGCAGGACACCAAAGAGTTCAACCGTCGCCTGCTCGCACTGAAAGAAAAGTATGGCGTGGAGTAGAATACGCCGCTCCTCGCCGGGCAGTCGAGTAAATGGCAGAGTACCGCGTCGGTGTGATATAATAAGCACGGCCCCGATAGACTCAGGTGGCTCGGTCGAGCTGGTGACTCGACCGGGAGAATTATGCCCCTATCGAGTCCAGCGAATGATGAGTTTCAGTTTCAGTATGAGCCGCAACCACGGAATCAGCCGTGATTGCGGTTTTTTCCGTGGTGAGGCTTTCTTCTTCCGCTTGCTCATCGTTATCACCCCCTCCCATGCGATGTTCTGCCGGGTGTTGCTGAGGTGTGTCCTTCCGTGCGTCCCGTTGGTCAAGGGACCGCGCTCAATTAAGATTATGCATGAACAGGACAGGAGGCCAACACCCATGACCGCCATTAAGATCAACCGATTCAACTTGAACGAGATCAAAGAGGTCTCTGTGTGTGGTCTGCAAAAAATGCGGCGCAAGAATGACATACAAACTTAGCAACGACGGCCCGCTGAGCGTCCGTCCGCTTTGCTACAGACGTGATTACGGTCGCCGGGCGCAGGACCCTCGACGTGTACAACGAGGCCAAGCTGAACATTCACATGTTCGACGCCATTGCCGGCAAGGAGAGCGTTACCAAGTTCAACCGCCGGATGCTGGACGAGATGGAGCAGAAGGGGATAACCGGGTTCGTCGATAAGGCCGGGCGAGAGTGGAACATCGCGCGCTACACGGAGATGCTGGCGCGGACGACGGTCATGAACGCGAAGAACGAGTCCAAGCTGAACGAGCTGCGGCTGCGGGGGCATGACCTTGTACGGGTGTCGAGCCACGGGACGATCTGCGAGAAGTGCAAACCCTGGGAGGGCGCAGTGCTTTCGATGTCGGGGGAGAGCAAGAAATATCCGTCTGTCGCGGAGGCGCGGGAGGCGGGGCTATTCCATCCCAACTGCCAGCACTCCACAGGCTTGTTCATCGACCTCGACGAGGAAGAGGAGGACGCAACTGAAATAATTGAACCAACAGAAGCAGTCGAAAATGATTTGCAGCCTGAGGCATCGCTGGAAATATCCGCCAACCGCACGCCAAGCGCTGAGGATATAAAGGAATATCCTGGT
>JAITNX010000115.1 GCA_031290235.1 Synergistaceae bacterium
CTGAGGGCAAGCTGGGAGTCGCCAGAAAGATGTTCTCCAAGGGCATGTCTCTCGATGATGTGCTTGAACTAACCGGGTTGCGTGCGGACGAGCTGAAAGGATTGACAGAATCTCACGAATGACGGGAGGGGCGGCCGCGTTGGAGATAACTGGTCTCTCGCTCTCGCTTGGCGGCAGGGAGATACTTCGCGGCATTGACATGACTGCCTTCCCGGGTGATTTCATCTGCGTCGTAGGGAGGAACGGGGCAGGAAAGAGCACACTCCTCAAATGCATAGCCGGAATCCACAGGGGGATCTTCAACCAGTTGAGCGGGTTAGGCAAGTCGGGCAAAATAGCCATTAATGGCCGCGACGTTTCCGGCATGAGTTCTCGCGATATGGCGAGGGCCGTGGCATACGTTCCCCAGAGCGCGCCGTCAGACACGCCATTCAAGGTGTGCGAGTTTCTGGAGATGTCGCGCTATCCATGGAGGGGCGAGTCCTCCAAATCGGCCGACAAGCGCGCGGCGGAGGATGCGGCGGGCCTGGCCGGGGTGGAGGATCTGATGCCGCGCGTAATGGAGAGCCTCTCTGGCGGCGAGAGGCAGAGGGTGATGATAGCGGCGGCCCTGGCACAGGGAGCGTCGATCATGCTGATGGACGAACCGACGACGTATTTGGATTACGCCTGTCAATCCGAAATCGCCGAGGTGATGACCAGGGTGAACAGGGAGCGCGGGGCTACGATGATAGCGGTGACTCACGACGTCAACATGGCCGCGCTGCTGGCCGGGTCCATTGTGGCCATGTCACATGGGCGAATCGAGTGGCAGGGCACGCCGAACGGGCTGCTCGCTCCGGAAAGGCTGGAGCGAATATTTGGGGTGCCGTTTGAACAATATGGGACCCATCGGGGCGGGGGGCGAGTCCTCGTTGCCCCAGCCGCACTCTGATGTCCAGCCGGCGATTTGCGATACCGGCGTTGTGTTTTGCCATACTGGTGATTCTCCTCTCCCCATATATTGGGGCGCGGTTCATATCGCCGTTTGACGTATTGGGCGTATTGAGTGAAGCGGAGAGCATGGAGGCCAGGATCTTCTGGACGCTTCGTATTCCGAGGGTTATTCTGGCGTGGTGCGCCGGAGCTTCCTTCGGAATCTGCGGCATGATGTGCCAGGCTCTTTTTCGCAATCCACTGGCGGAGCCGTCACTGCTGGGCGTGTCGTCCGGCGCGGCGCTCGGCGCGGCGTCGGCCATACGCATCGGGTTGTCGGGGGCCCTCGCGATACCGGCAAGCGCGTTTGTCGGCGCTCTCGCCGCGGTCGGGATTATAACCTCGTTCGCCAAAATAGCGCGGAGTACCAGGGACGCCACTCTGCTTCTGGCGGGCATAGCCATCAGCGCCTTATTTTCGAGCGCCATAATGGTCATACAGTATACGGGAGGCGCCGCTGAGTCATTCCGGCTGCTGTCGTGGACAATGGGCGGCATAAGCGCGGTGGGCATGAGGGAGGGGCTGGGGGCGCTTCCGTCGCTGGTCATATCCCTTACCCTGGCGATGGTTTACTCGACAGAGCTGGATCTCATCACGTTCGGCGACGAGATAGCCGCGACCCGAGGGGTGGACCTCGACAGGACGAGGAGACGTCTCTACGCCGGGGTGTCGCTGGCCGTGGCCATTGTGGTGGCGAACTGCGGCCCTATCGGTTTTCTCGGCCTCATAGCGCCTCACGTGGCGCGCCGGATAACAGGCCCAGGCCACAGGCTTCTCGCGCCGGTCACGGCCATCTCCGGCGGCACCGCGCTCGTGATTTGCGACACGGCGGCGCGTACTCTATGGGCGCCGGCGGACATACCGGTCGGCATAATAATATCATTTCTGGGCGCTCCATTTTTTCTCTGGCTCCTCTTCGCCCCGCGAGGCTCGCGGTAGATAAAGGGTAAAGGCTAAAGCGTAAAAACTAGGTTATACCCATTATTCAGGCAAATTAAAAACTGGGGTGGTGGCTTTGAGTTTATCTAGTTTATCTAGTTTATCTAGTTTATTATATTATATGCAACAGGGCGGGGTCATAATGTGGGTGATAGCCGCCCTTTCTGTCGCGGCGCTCGCCGTCGTCATCGAGAGGCTGATATTTTTCGCGTCCGCCTCGTCGGATTCAGACGCCGTCTTGTCCTCCTTCTCCAAGTCCCTCCGGGAGCGCGATGAGCGTGATGAGCGTGACGAACGCGGCGAGCGTGACGAACGCGACAAGGAAGTTGTCAGGTCCGCGATCTCGGGCGGCAGCTCGCTCCACAGGCTGCTTGGCGCCGCGTACTCGCAGTGGGGGATGGACGGCGGTTCCGTCAAGCTCGCGGCTGAATCAGCTGTGCGCGGAGAGCTTTATAGATGGGAGAGGAACATGCCGCTGCTGGAAATCGCCTCAAAAATCGCGCCGCTTTTGGGGTTGCTGGGTACTGTGCTTGGCATGGTCGAGATGTTCCGCACCCTCAACATTGGCGGGTCGGTGAACGCGGCGGCCGTTACAGGCGGCATCTGGAAGGCGCTTTTCACGACAGTCGCAGGACTCTCCGTTGCGGTGCCCGTGATCATCGCGCACGGCCTTCTGTCGGGCCTGATTGACAGGCAGGAGGAGACGTTGGAGAACGCGGCCAGCTTCGTCCTGCTGGAACACGCCAGAATGAAAAAGAAGCCAGGTCCTTGCTGCAAGGAGCCGCGCTCTTGAGGCGGGGGAGGAGGCCGGCCGACATGGATATAACGCCGCTGATCGACATCATGTTCATGCTGATAATCTTTTTTGTGGCTACGACGGCCTTCGTCCAGGGCGCGATAGGGGTGGATCTGCCGATGGGAGGGCCTCCGCCGGTGTCCCAGAAAAACCCGATCGTCCTCTCGGTGAGGCGCGACTCGTCGCTTCTGTGGGCTGGCGCGGAGATATCGC
>JAITNX010000080.1 GCA_031290235.1 Synergistaceae bacterium
CGTCTCTCCAGCGTCATGCCCTCGCAGTATCTGGGTTCGTTCACATGGCTGTTCGCGCCGATTCTCGCTCTGACGATAAACCAAGCGCCGTCCGCCCGGCGCCATTCTCTCGCGGATGCTAAAGTAAGGCTCAACAATTGATCGCCTCCCCAGCTTTTTTAGGAAGATAGATTTATCGTTGTGTTTTATATGGGACAGGAGGTTTTAAAATTGTTGAGAAAAATTTTTCACGTGATAATCCCGGCGTTGGCGCTGGCCTTCGTTCTGTCGGCGGTTGCGGCCCGCGGTTCTGTGGGCCATGCCGAGGCGGCGGAGGGACGTTTAAAGATAGTGGCCACCATATTTCCACAGTACGACTTTGCGCGCGCTGTCGCTGGCGATGAGGCTGACGTTGCCATGCTGGTTCGGCCCGGGTCGGAGATACACTCGTTCGACCCGTCGCCTCAGGATATAATGTCGATGCGTAATGCCGACGTCTTCATCTACATCGGCGGAGAGAGCGACGACTGGGTGGACAGGATATTGGAATCGATGGATACCTCGAAGAAGACGGTAATCAGGCTAATGGATTCTGTAAAACCAGTCGAGGAGGAGACCGTCGAGGGAATGCAGCCGGAGGATGAGGAAGAAGGAGAAGAGGAGGAGGCGGCGGAGTATGACGAACACGTCTGGACCTCCCCGGCCAACGCCATAAAGATGATAAGGGCCATATCCGACGCGCTGAGTGGAATTGACGCCAAAAACGCCGACTCCTACAGGGTAAATTCCGAGCGCTATATAAATGAGATCGCAAGACTGGACGGAGATTTCAGGTCCGTGGTCTCGTCGGCAAAGCGCAAAAAAATCGTATTCGGGGACAGATTCCCGTTCCGTTACTTCGCCGACGAATACGGCCTCGAATACCGCGCCGCATTCAATGGGTGCAACACAGAATCGGAGTGCTCAGCCGCCACTATGGCGTATCTGATAAATACAGTGAGGGACGAGAACATTCCCGCGGTCTACATGATCGAGCTGAGCAACGGCGATATAGCGAGGACTATAGCCGAGCAGACGGGGGCGAATGTCTTGACCCTCCACTCCTGCCAAAGCATCGCGAAGTCGGATTTCGAGTCCGGAGCCACGTATCTCTCCCTCATGGAGAAAAATGTGGAAATGTTAAAAGAGGGGTTGAACTAGCTTGCTGAGCTGCCGGAACGTCTGCCTGTCCTACGATGGGAAGCCGGCGGTCGAGGACGCGACCTTCGATGTAAATAGCCGCGACTATCTGTGCGTCGTCGGCGAGAACGGCTCTGGAAAGAGTACCCTCATGAAGTGCGTACTGGGACTCATAAGGCAGACGTCCGGCAGCGTGGAGTTCGATGGGATAAACCGCAGGGAGATCGGCTATCTGCCGCAGCAGACCGCGATACAGAGGGACTTCCCCGCCAGCGTACACGAGGTGGTGCTGTCCGGCTGCATAAACCGCCACGGGCCGTTCTCGTTCTACTCGCGCGCCGACAGGGAACGTGCGGACGAGAATATCGAACGTCTAGGCATGAGCGGCTCCCGGCGCTTGTCGTACAGGGACCTGTCGGGAGGGCAGAGGCAGCGAGTCCTCCTGGCGCGGGCACTTGTCGCGGCGAACAAGATGATCATGCTCGACGAGCCGATGAGCGGACTCGATCCTGTCGTGGCCCAGGAGATGTACGGGCTGCTCGAGGAGCTGAATAGCGACGGAATGACGATAATGATGATATCGCACGACATAAGGAGCGCCGTTCAATACGGAAACAAAATTCTGCACTTGGACGGGAAACCGATTTTCTTTGGCAGCACTGACGAATACGTAAAGACGGACGCGTACAGGCGCATTAAGGGATACGGCGATGATTGACCTCGTTAAGGAGATGTTCTCATACGACTTCATCGTCCGGGCTGTGACGGTGGGGATACTCGTATCGCTCTGCGCGGCCCTGCTTGGAGTGACGCTCGTATTGAAGCGCTACTCGATGATTGGAGACGGGTTGTCCCACGTCGGCTTTGGAACTCTCGCGATAGCGATGTCCCTGAATATTGCCCCGCTCGGGGTCTCCATTCCGGTTGTGCTTGCCGCGGCCTTCCTTCTGCTGCGCATCAGCGAAAGTTCGCGGATAAGGGGGGACGCGGCCATAGCCCTGATATCGAGCAGCGCCCTCGCAGGCGGAGTGATTGTGATCTCCATGACGACCGGGATGAACGCGGACGTCTGTAACTACATGTTCGGCACGATCCTCTCCCTCAGGAGGAGCGACGTGTACCTGAGCGTGGCGGCCTCGGTTCTGGTCCTCGTCATGTACGTGCTGTCCTACAAGGGCATATTCGCGGTGACGTTCGACGAGAGCTTCGCGAGAGCGACGGGAGTGAAAGCCGGCAGATATAACACGCTGATAGCGTGTCTGACTGCCGTGATCATAGTCATCGGCATGAGAATGATGGGCGCGATGCTGATATCGAGCCTCATAATATTTCCGGCCCTTACGTCGATGAGGGTGTTTTCAAGTTTCATGGGGGTTGTCGTCTGCTCCGGGATCCTGTCGGTCATCTGTTTCATCGTAGGCATGGCCGCGTCGTTCGACCTCTCGACCCCGGCCGGGGCCAGCAGAGTTATGGCAAAGTTGGCGGCGTTTTGCGTCTTCTCAGCAGCTGGAAAACTTGGTTTAAAAGTATAGAATGGAGGGAACGATTATGAGAAAAGCTTCCGTTATTTTTTTCTGTATTGTTGCGGCGGCTCTGACAGGGTATGGTATGTATACCGCGACAAGCGGCTCTCAGACAGCTTCAGCGGCGGCCGTCGCGGAGACGCCCGCCGCTGAGACCGAGCCTGCGGCGGCGCAAAAAACGGACATCTTCGAGATAAGAGAGAAGATGTTCATCGAGCAGTGCAACGACATATACCTGAACACCGACGAATACGAGGGCAGGACAGTGAGGCTCGAGGGGATGTACGACGAGTACGAGGACGAGGAAACCGGCGAAACGTACCGCTACGTTATACGTCTTGGCCCAGGCTGCTGCGGAAACGACGGCGTCGCCGGCTTCGAGTTTACCTACGGTGGAGATACTGCCCCAAAACAGGACGACTGGATAGAGGCAACCGGCACTGTGGAGGCGATCGGTCCCACCGAGGATGGGAACGTGATATTGAGGCTCTCCAGCCTGAGGGTGATGGAGGAGCGCGGCGCGGAGTACGTCAGCAATTAAGCGTCACGCCGCTTTTTTGACGTACAGCTCCAATATTTTTAATATAACGTCGACCGCTCTCTCCATATACTGAACTGGGAGGAACTCGTATCTGCCGTGACAATTGCAGCTTCCGGCGAAGAAGTTTGGAGTGATCAGTCCCCTCCAGGTGAGGGCCGCTCCGTCAGTGCCGCCGCGCAGGGGGATTATCCTGGGTTCTATGCCAAGCTCCTTCATCGCCTCGAGCATCGTATCGACGATGTGTTCGTGCCCCGCGATCTTCTCCGCCATGTTGCGGTACTGGTCGTTTATCGTGAGGGTGAAGCGGTCCTCGCCGTACTTGTCCCGCATCCAGCCCACGGCTTTTTTCAGGAACCCCTTCCGCCCCTCGAAGCTATTTTTGTCGTGGTCGCGGATGAGGTATTTCAGCGTCGCCTCGTCGGTGACGGCGTTGAAGCCGAGGCAGTGATAGTATCCCTCGTAGCCCTCCGTCGTCGCCGGCGTCTCCGAGGGTGGGAAGAGAGCGTTCAGCTCCTGCCCCAGCACAACCGCGTTCAGCATGACGCCCTTCGACGTGCCGGGGTGAACGGCGCGGCCCTTTATGCGGACAGTCGCGGAGGCTGCGTTGAAGTTCTCGTAACCCACCTCGCCCAAAGGGCCTCCGTCAAGGGTATAGGCGAAGTCCGCGCCCGATTTTTCTATATCCAGGAAAGCGGCCAGATGTCCGACCTCCTCGTCCGGCGTGAAGGCTATCACTACTTTTCCATGCTCTATCTCAGGGTGATGAACCAGGTAATCTACGGCTCCAATGATCTCCGCGATACCCGCCTTGTCGTCTGCCCCAAGCAGGGTGGTTCCGTCAGTCACAACGAGGTCCAGCCCCTTGCAGGATTCCAGGTTCGAGAACTCCTTTGGCGACAGCACTATGCCCTCGGCTTCGTTCAGGACTATGTCGCCTCCGTCGTAGTTTTTGACGATTCTCGGTTTTACGTCCTTGCCGGTAAGTTCTGTCGCGGTGTCCATGTGGGCCACGAAACCGATGGACGGCACATTCTTTTTCTTCGTGTTGCCAGGCAGAGTCGCAGTGACATATGCGTGCTCCGAGACGCGCGCGTCCTTCAGTCCAAGCTCCTCCAGCTCGCGGGCTAGATAGCGGGCCAGCTCGAATTGACCAGGCGTGCTTGGTACTGCCTTTGAATCCTCTGCCGACTGTGTATCGAACGTCACGTACTTCAAAAAACGGTCGAGAGCGGAATACTTCAAATATATTCCTCCTTTGATTTCAAATTGGTATAAAAATGGCGCGCCGTTTTTATCGCGGCGGCGCGCCTGGTTTTTACAGATCAGGTCAATCCTGGAAAAATGCCAATCTGAAGGAATGGTATTCGTTCGAGCGGATCAGGAAGTCCCGCACGTTCTTCTGGGTTCCGGCTATCGACTCGTCGTTGTGCAGGTAGACCATCGGCACGATATCGTTGATGTAAAGCTGCAGCTCCTTGTAGAGCGCCGCCTTGTCGGGACCGTCGGGGATGCTGCGTCCCTTCGCCAGGAGTCCGTCGATCTTCTCGTCGCGCGTGAACGTATAGTTGTTTGCGGACGAACTCTCGAGCAGCCCGGCTATGGAGAAGTTCGGGTCGCTGATGCCGTTGACCCATCCGAGGATGTACATGTCGTGGGTCTTTTCGGTCATGCCGCTCAGAAACGCGCCCCACTCCAACACCTTTATCTCGCAGGCAACGCCGACTTCTTCCAGCTGGGCCTGGATGATCGTTGCCATGTTGACGCGCTCCGAGCGCTCGTTCGTCCAGAGTTCTAGCTTCAGATCCTTGATCCCAGCCTCGGCCAGCAGCTTCTTGGCGGCCTCGACGTCCTGAGTGTGGACCGGCAGCTCGGACTCGATCGAGTATCTGATGTCTCCCGGCACGAGGGACGTCGGGACCTTGCCGACTCCCCGCCACGAGGCGGCCTGGATGCCAACCGTGTCGAGGGCCATGGATATCGCGCGTCGCACCCTGACGTCGTCGAACGGCTTCTTCGACATGTTGAAGCCCATGTAGGTCGTCGAGGTCTGCGGCTTGCGCAGCAACGTGAGGTCCGGGTTATCGTCGATGCGCTTCAGGTCGTTGTGAGTTATCGGGTACGCCACGTCCGCCCCGCCGGACTCCAGCTCGATAGTGCGGCTCGTCGGCTCCGGGACCGAGCGGACCACAACGGTCTTAACCTTCGCCTTTTCGCCCCAGAAATCATCGAAGCGCTCCAGCGTGTACCTGTCGCCCTTCTGCCAGCTCACGAACTTGAACGGACCGGTCCCGACGGGGTTCATCCCGTAGGTGTCGCCAGCCTCAGTGACAGCCCTCTGGCTGACGATGGCGGCCCAGTTGTGGGTCAAAGACGCGAAGAACGAGTAGTCCGCATCCTTCAGGTTGACTATGACGGTATAGTCGTCGACGATGTCGACGTCTTTGACGTTCTGAGAGAACGTCTTTATCATCGCGCCCACGTCGCTGACCGCGCGATCAAACGTGAACTTGACGTCCGATGCCTTCATCTCGTCGCCGTTGTGGAACTTGACTCCCTTGCGCAGGTTGAACTTGTACGCTGTGTCCGACAGGAACTCCCAGCTCTCGGCGAGTCCCGGCACTACGTCGCCGCCCTCGGTGATGAAGTACAGGGTGTCGTATATCTCCAGCACAGCCCTGTGACTCGGCATGTCGTTTTGCGTTATCGGATCCATGGTCGTGGGGTCATACTGGTCCGCGACTATCAGTGTGTCCTTCGCCGCAAAACCGATGCCGCTGAACGCGGTAATAAACGCTAAAACCAACAATATCAGAACGCTTTTCTTCATAAATATCCTCTCCCTGTCTTGTATTTTGTTTCTTGTTTCAATATGACAGCAGACGGTCAGCCCGCGGCCTTATTTCTTGTGTTATGCTTATCTTCTACAGATTCCCCGTGAAGTGACAGGCCACGAAATGCCCTGGGGCGTGCTCCGCAAGTTCAGGGGTCCTGTTCTTGCAAACGTCCTTGACATAGCTGCATCTGCCGGCGAAACGGCAGCAGTCCGGCGGTTCGATTGGGCTGCCAACGTCGCCCTCCAGGATTATCCGTTCGTTTTGCACATCCAGCTTCGCCACCGGAATGGCTGACAGCAGCGCCAGCGTGTAGGGGTGCAGCGGGTTCGCGAAGAGCTCCTTGTACTCTGTCAGCTCCACGATCTGGCCGAGGTACATGACCGCTATCCTGTCCGATACGTGTTTCACGACGCTCAGGTTGTGCGAGATGAAGACGTACGTGTAGTGAAAGTCGCGTTGAAGCTCGTTCAGCAGATTCAGTATCTGAGCCTGTATGCAGACGTCCAAGGCGGAGACAGGTTCGTCCAGGACTATGAACTCAGGGTTCAGGGCGAGCGACCTCGCTATGCCTATTCTCTGGCGGCGTCCGCCATCCAGCTCGTGAGGATAACTGTTTTCCAGCCGCTCGGCCAGGCCGACGGTCGTCATCAGCTCGCATACCCTGCCTCGCATCTCCTTGTTGCTGCCGCAAGTCCTGTTCACTATCAGGGGTTCGGCTATCAGCTCCCATACGGAGAGGCGCGGATTCAAGCAGGAGTACGGATCCTGAAAGACGATCTGTACCCTCTTCCTCAGGTTGTTCATCTCGCGTTTGCCAACCTTGGTCACGTCGGTGTACCCGTCCGTTTTTTCGTCGTGAAGCAGCACATGTCCGTCCGTACTCGGCAAGAGCCGAATGAGGCACCTTCCCAGTGTCGACTTTCCGCACCCCGATTCCCCCACGAGACCAAGAGTCTCCCCCTTCATTATGGAGAAGCTCACGTCATCTACAGCATGAAGCATTCCTCGCTTCGTGTGAAAGTACTTCTTCAGGTTTTCGACCTTGATGTAGGGTTTTTGCGCCGCGGTATCGCTCATGTCACGACCTCCCTTCGGGAGCGGCCGCGCGTACCGGACAGGCCGCGAAGTGTCCTGGCTCTGCCTCGACCATGGACGGATAGTTGGCTGAACACTCCGGGAGCGCGAAATTGCAACGCGGATGGAAGGCACACCCGGTTGGAAGATCCATAGGATCTGGCATGAGTCCTGGTATCACGTTCAGCTCGTCGCGGTCGTCGTCCAGGTCCGGGACTGAGTTGAAAAGCCCTATCGTGTAGGGGTGCATCGGTTTGGTGAAGAGCGCCCTCTTATCGGCGTACTCGACGACCCGCCCGGCGTACATGATCGCCACCTTGTCGCAGATGTCGGCAACTATTCCCAGATCGTGTGTTATCAATATCATCGACGAGCCGAAGTGCTTCTTGAGGTTCTTCATAAGCTCCAACACCTGGGCTTGAATAGTCACGTCAAGCGCCGTCGTTGGTTCGTCCGCTATGAGCAAGGCCGGGTCGCAGGCGAGGGCTATGGCTATGACGACTCGCTGTTTCATGCCACCGGAGAACTGATGGGGATAGTCATGCATACGCTCTCTTCTGATGCCAACCAGCTCCAGCATGTCCCCGGCCAGCTTCAGCGATTCCGTCTCCGAGACGTTCTTGTGGAGCTTGATCATCTCGGCGATTTGACGGTCCACAGTCATGACTGGATTCAGGCTCGTCATGGGGTCCTGGAATATCATCGCTATTTTCGCGCCGCGGATTGCCCTCATCTCCGACTCGCCCTTGTCGAGTAGGTTCTGCCCGTCGAATATGACGCGCCCCGACTTGATCACGCCAGGCGGTGACGGGATGAGGCGCATTATCCCGAGGGCCGTGGTAGTCTTTCCGGCGCCGGTTTCTCCTACAAACCCAAGCGTCTCTCCGCGTCCCACTCTCAGGTTGAGGCCGCCCACAGCGTGAACCGTGCCCTCCTCCGTGATGTACTGGATCGTCAGATCCTGAATTTCGAGTATGGACTCGCTCTTAATCTCTATAGCTTTATCCATTTTTCGCTCTCCCGCCGCTCATCTCTTCAGCTTTGGATCCAGGGCGTCGCGAAGACCGTCGCCAAGGAAGTTCAGAGCCAGTATGGTTATCATGATGGTCAGCCCAGGATACAACGTCAGGTGCGGATAATCCCTGATAAATTGACGCCCGCCGGAGAGCATCGCCCCCCATTCGGGGTAGGGCGGCTGAATGCCGAGCCCGATGAAGGAGAGTCCGGCAGCGTTCAATATGGCGTACGCCACGCCGAGCGTGGACTGAACGATGATTGGCGCCATGCTGTTTGGGATGATGTGCTTCAATATTATCCTGAGATCGGAGCTGCCAACCGCGTGGGCTGCCTCGATGAACTCCATCTCTCGTATCGATAGCACCGACCCGCGTACTATGCGGGCGTAGTTCGGGATGGCGGATATGCCGACCGCTATCATAAGGTTGAAGAGTCCGGGCCCCAGGGCTGCGGCTATGGCTATCGCGAGCAGTATTCCGGGAATGGAGAGCATGACGTCCATCACGCGCATGACGATGTTGTCCAGCCAGCCTCCGTAGTATCCGGCCACCGCGCCAAGCATCCCGCCCGCAACGAGGGCTATGCCGACCGCGATAAAACCGACCTGGAGCGATATGCGCGCGCCGTAGATCAGCCGGCTTAGGATATCGCGCCCGAACTCGTCAGTGCCGAGCGGGAACTGCTTTGACGAACTCTCGAACGCGTGAACCAGGTTCTGTTTAGAATAAGTATATGGGGCCAGCACATCCGCAAAGACCGCCACGAAGATGAGTATCAGGATGACGGTCAGTCCGAACATTGCGAGAGGGCTTCGCCTCAGACGGAACAGGACCTCCAAAAATGGCCCCCGCTTTTTTCTGTCGGAAGTCCGAACGGCAGTTTCGACGCTGTCGGTCATTATTCTTTCCCCCTCACTTGTACTGCGCTTTTATGCGCGGGTCGATGTATGCGTAGACGAGGTCGACAATCAGATTGACTAAGCTGAAAGCGACAGCGACGAAGAGAACCCCGCCCTGGACCATCGGATAATCCCGCGCCTTTATGGACTCCACCATCAGACGCCCAACGCCTGGGACCGCGAATATCGACTCCGTCAATATAGCTCCAGCCAGGAGGTTGCCGAACTGGAGTCCGCAGAGGGTGACGACAGGTATGAGGGCGTTGTGCAGGGCATGTACCCAGATGATTACGGACTCCTTCTGCCCCTTGGAGCGGGCGGTGCGGATGAAGTCGGCTCTCACCACCTCCAGCATGGAGGATCGGGTCATGCGCGTCACCATTGAGATGGCCTGAGCCGACAGGGCCACGGACGGCAGTATCATCGCGGCGAATGTGTCAAAGCCGGAGGACGGCAGCCAGCGGAGTTGCACTGAAAACAGCAGTATCAGCAGAAGTCCGAGCCAGAACACTGGCATGGAAAGCCCTATCATAGCCAACACCATCGTCACGGTGTCGAAGATGGAGTATTGCTTTATCGCGGACAGCATTCCACAGGGGATCCCGATAAGTATCGCGATGGCCATGGCGAAGGCCGAGAGCTTGATCGTTGCCGGAAACACCTGCATTATCTCGTGCACTACCGAGCGCTTAGTGACGTATGAACGCCCGATGTCCCCCTTTGTCACAGCCTTGAACAGATAGTTGCCAAATTGAACGATAAATGGATCGTTCAACCCCTCCGCCTGCCTGAACCTCTGAATGGCCTCTTCGGTGGCCATGTCCCCCAGTATCATGCGGGCCGGATCTCCAGGCGTCAGGTAGAGCAGAGTGAAGACACAAAAAGCCACGCCTATGAGGACCGGGATCATGAATAAAATACGGCGGATTATATAACGAATCATCGTCTTGTCCTCCTTAACGCGAGTAGACCTGCTCGCCGTTTATAAAGGTTTTCAACACTTTTGACCTGGAATCCAGGGGATCTCCGTCCCACACAGCTATGTCCGCATCCTTGCCCGGCTCGATGGAGCCAACCCTATCCTGGATTTTAAGATGCTCAGCGGCGTAGATGGTGACCGCCTTCAGCGCCTCGTCGCGTGGCAGACCGGCGCGGACCGCCAGAGACGCACAGACTATGAGGTGTTCAATTGGAACTACCGGGTGGTCCGTTATGAGGCAGACGTGAACCCCTGCCTCCCTCAGTATGCGCGGCGTATCCCATGTTTTGTTGCGGAGTTCTATCTTCGACTTGCTCGTGAGTCCCGGACCTACCGCCGCGTTTATCTTCTTTTTTGCGAGCCAGGGAGCGATCAGATGTCCCTCGGTGCAATGCTCTATCGTGAAGCGCGCGCCAAACTCCTCGGCTATGCGTATCGCCGTCTGTATATCGTCCTGCCGGTGACAGTGGACGCTCAGCGTGAGCTTGCCATCGAGCACCGCGACCATTGTCTCCATGCCGATGTTTCGCTCTATGGGGTCTCCCTTCGCCAGCGCGGCTGTCTTTTTGTCCCTGTAGTTCTGGGCCCGTACAAACGCGTCGCGCATCAGCCAAGCCGAACCCATCCTGGTGTTGGGCAGCTTGTTCTTTGACGAATATACGCGCGCCGGATTCTCACCGAGCGCCCCTTTCAGGGAGGAGGGCGCCCTGATGACCATGTTTTCGACGATGTCGGGTTTCGTCTTGACGATCACACCCTGCCCTCCGATGACGTTGCCGCTCCCGGGCAGTGTCTGGACGCACGTAACGCCGCCCGCCAGCGCCTCGATCCACGCCTCGTCGCCGGGATACATGGCGTCCAGGACGCGAAGCTGCGGCACTATCGGCTCAACCATGTCATTTGTGTCATCCATTCCCATGGGAAATCCCGCGCAGTGCGTACCGGCGTGAACGTGGGCGTCAATCAGTCCCGGAGTGATCACGAGCCCCGACAGATCGACCACGTCGGCCCCCGCAGGCGGCTTTATGCCTGCTCCAACCTCCATTATCTTTGCTCCATCCAGAACCAGCGTCGCCCCATCGAGGCGCTCGGAGACAGCAGTCAAAATATCTGCGCCAATGAGATATTTTCTACCCAACATCGGGTCCCCCCAGTCCTCATGAAGTTCAACATTCAAGCCAACTAAATATCAGGCTAAAATATATTATATTCTATGCTTTGTCAAATGAATATTTAAAAATTCACGACGCGGTGAATGCTGTTATAATAGCGATGCTTCGGGTGTTTGTCGACTCGAACCTTCATAATTCGTTAAGTACAAGGACTGGCGGGCGGTTTTTTTGCTTTCCGTTGTTTTCTTACAACAGGGGCCGCGCATACACTCAAACCGCGCGGCCCCTGTCTCTCGCTTTTTGCTACTTCTTGTTTCTCCGCATCATGACCGCGCCGGCGAACGTGAGAGCGGCGAGCGCGAACGCGCCCACGGTTCCGGCGTCGCAGCCTCCGCTGCCGTTCATGCCGTTATCCGGCTTTGGCTGTGCCGGACTCTCCGTTGGTCTCTTTTTGACGGCCAGAACAGCCGGGTCCACTATCTTATTTGGCGTCGTCAGATCCCAGTCGTA
>JAITNX010000155.1 GCA_031290235.1 Synergistaceae bacterium
AAGCTTTATAAGGACGCGCTGGAGAGCCTCGGCAAGGACACTGGGACGTCGTACTATCTTTGCCCCGTCTGCGGCTATATAGAGAAGGCGAACATGCCGGATTCCTGTCCGATCTGCAAGGCCAAGGGTTCGTCGTTCAAGAAATTCTAAAGAAGGCTGATTTATCGCGCATCGTCGCGGCATCCCCGGATCGAAAAACGGCCACTCTCAAACGAGCGGCCGTTTTTGCAGTACTTTAGGGAACTTTATGTTTTCCTCATTGACAGACGGACGGGGTTTATTATATATTGGTCCCAGTTGTTATTACCAGCTGTTAATAGCAGGCTAACAATATAAAGAGCTAAAAAAGAGGCTAAAGAGGATAAAAAGGCGGGGGGACGATTGAGTGCGATCAGAGCTGAAGCAGAAGCGCCATAAGAAGCTGATGCGTCTGCTGGATGCGGATCCTCTGATGTCCGACCTGGATCTCGCCCGCGAACTGGACGTCAGCGTCGGTACGATACGCCTCGACAGGAGCGTCTTGAACGTTCCGGAGCTGCGCGAGCGCACGAGGCAGATGGCTGAGAGCGCGTCGTCAAGGCTGACATCCATGAGACAGGAGGAGGTCCTTGGCGAGATAATAGAGCTGGAGCCAAACGGACTCGCCATCTCGGTCCTGCAGACGAACCGCGAATACGCATTCAGACACACGGACCTGATAGCCGACCGTCACATTTACGCACAGGCGGCGACGCTCGCGATAGCGACCATAAAGCACGACATGGTAGTGGTCGCCTCCGCCAGGGTGAACTTCAAACACTACGCCAGCGTTGGGGACAGGCTTATAGCCCGCTCCAAGGTGGGAACGCACAAAGAGGACAAATATGTCGTGAGCGTCCACACGCGAGTCAGCGCTGCCGAAATTTTCGTTGCGCGGTTCGTGGTCGTCGCAGTCAAGGACAGCGAGACAGCGGGCGATGGAAAGGAGAGATAGGCTGATGCTCTTTGCCCTTGACGCAATGGGCGGCGACCACGCACCGGAGGAGCAATGCAAAGGAGCGATTCTCGCCTGCGCCGACAACCCTGATCTGGACGTCGCGCTGGTTGGCATTAGGTCTGGAATGGAGAGATATCTCGACGACGTCCCAAATTCCGTCCGCTCCCGCATAAATATAGTAGACGCCAGCGAGGTTATAGGCATGGGCGACAACCCCGTAGCCTCTATTCGTTCTAAAAAGGACTCCAGCCTGAGGGTGGCGCTCGAAATGGTGCGCGCTCACGAGGCGGTGGGCTGCATATCGGCCGGGAACACGGGGGCGATCGTGGCCGGCGGGGTGCTGCTGGTTGGGCGCATAAAGGGCATAGAGCGCCCGGCCCTGGCCATACCGATACCGGCCTTGAGCAAACTGACACTCCTGCTGGACGTGGGGGCGACGGTTCGGTGCAAGCCGATAAACCTCTATCAGTTCGCGCACATGGGGGCGATATACATGAGGTCACTGGCTGGGATAGATGAACCCAGCGTTGGACTCTTCTCCAACGGGTCCGAGGACATAAAGGGCGACGACGTCATAGGCGAGGCCAGAGAGATGCTAATCGGGAGTTCACTCAACTTCATGGGCTTCGTGGAGGGGAAGGAAGTACCCATAGGATCGACTGACGTCGTGGTGTGCGACGGATTCACCGGCAACGCGTTGATAAAGTTCGGCGAGGGCATAGGCGAGTTCGTAAAGACACTCGTGAAGGATGAGCTGGAGAACCGCTTCCTCCCAAAGATAGGGGCGGCGCTGATGATGCCGGCGCTCAAGAAAATATGGGCGCGATTCGAGTACGAGAAAAACGGCGGATCTCCCCTTCTGGGCGTGGACGGCATCGTCATAAAAGCTCACGGCAACTCGAGTGCCAGGGCGATAGCCGGGGCGCTTGGCGTCGCGCGCGCCTTCGCCCAGCTCAGGGGAACGGAACTTATAAAGGACAGCTTCGAGTCGCAAAATGCGCGCGCGAACTGATGATATCGGGAGGTTAATTATTTGGCAGCTATAAACGGACGCCCTGTGGGCATAAGGGGCGTGGGTATCGGCATTCCGAGCGTGATGCGCACGAACGCGGACATGGAGAAGATAGTGGACACGACGAACGAGTGGATAGTTGAGCGAAGCGGCATATGTTCGCGCTACGCAGTCGCGGACGACGAGTCCAACGCGTCCCTGGCGGTGGCAGCGGGGTTGCACGCCCTCAGGGATGCCGGCGCCGAGCCGGATGACTTAGACATGATAATGGTGGGCACCAACTCGCCGGACACGGTGGTGCCAGGCGTGGGACCAAGAGTGCAGTATCTCATGGGCGCGTCGAAAGCCGGCGGCATGGACATTCAGGCCGGCTGCACGGGAGGACTGTATGGCATGGCCATGGCCGGCGGCGGCATAGCCTCCGAGATATGGAACAATGTGTTAGTGATAGGATCCGAGGTCGTAAGCCGCCTCCTGGACTGGAAGGACCGCAGCACATGCGTCCTGTTCGGCGACGGCGCCGGGGCGCTCCTCTTGAGTCCATGGCAGCCAGGCATGATGAGGCTGACTGACATCGACCTGAGGGCGGACGGGGAATTCTGCGATCTGATATCGATCCCAGGGGGCCTGGCGGCGGAACCGGCGTCAGAACTGACACTGCGAGACAGGCGGCATTTCGTCAAGATGAATGGGCGGGAAGTTTTTAAATTTGTGAATCGCAAAATTCCGCCTTATCTGGAGAATTTTTGCTCAAGTTGTGGTATAACTGGCCAAGAGGTGGACTGGTGGATCTTCCATCAGGCGAATATTCGCATTCTGGAGGGAGTGTTTCGCAGGTTGAACGTCCCGATCGAGAGGGCGATAATTAACCTCGACAGATTTGGAAACACGTCGGCCGCCTCCATACTGATGTGCCTTCAGGAGGCGAGGGCTGACGGCAGAATAAAATCCGGCCAGAAAATAATCATGACCAGCTTCGGCGCTGGCATGACGTACGGGGCTGCGCTTATAGAAAGCTGATAAAAAGCATTCCGGACAGAGGTGTTATGATGTTCAGCTCCAACAGGATCGTACAGTTGTTGAAAATCAAGTACCCTATTGTGCAGGGCGCGATGGCTTGGGTTGCCGACGCTGATTTGGCGGCTGCCGTCAGCAACGGCGGCGGGCTGGGGATAGTCGCGGCTGGCAACATGCCCAGAGAGATGCTCGAACGGGAGCTTATCAAGGTGAGGAAGCTGACTGACAAGCCCTTCGGCCTCAATATCATGCTCCTCTCCCCCACATGGCAGGACGCGATGGAACTGGCCGCGGAGTACAGTGTCCCGGTCGTCACTACGGGCGCGGGGCTTCCAGGCAAGGTCATCGACAGGCTGACCCCGCTCGGTATAATGGTAATACCGGTAATCGCGAGCGTGACCTTGGCGGAGCGGGTCGAAAAACAGGGAGCCAAGGCAGTGATAGCGGAGGGCTACGAGGCAGGCGGCCACGTCGGCGATATCACCACAATGGCACTGACGGCCCAGACCGCGAGCGCCGTGAAGATCCCGGTGATAGCGGCGGGGGGTATAGCCGATGGAAGGGGACTGCTGGCAGCCTTCGTGCTCGGCGCGGAGGGCGTCCAGATAGGAACCCGTTTCGTCTGCGCCAAAGAGTGCAACGCTCACGACAATTTCAAACAAAAGATAATAGCCGCCAATGACCGCAGCACTGTCGTTACGGGCAAGACACTGGGGCACCCGGTTCGGGCTATCAAAAACAAGTTCACGCAGGAGTTCCATGAGATGGAGGAGCGCCACACACCCATAGAGGCGCTGGATAAGTTCGGCTCCGGCAGATTGAGGGCCGCGGTAGTGGATGGGGATGTCGAGCGCGGATCCGTGATGTCGGGACAGATAGCCGGACTCGTCAAAAAGATACAGCCGGCCGGCGAGATGATCGAGGAGATCGTGCGCGAGGCGTCGGACTTGGCGTCGTCGATAGGCGGCCGGTTCGAGTGACAAAAGACGAGCGGGCCGGCTGGTCCCGCGATTGACGGCGAAAGGAGGGGTTCCATGCCGCAAAATAACGCTCCATACGCGATCGTCTTCCCAGGTCAGGGTTCTCAGGAAGTCGGCATGGGGAGAGATCTCAACGATAAATACGAAGTTTCGAGGAAGGCGTTCAACGAGGCGGACGAAGCGCTCGGATTTTCGCTTTCCCGCATAATATTCGACGGGCCGGAGGATGAACTTGTCAAGACGGCCATCACCCAGCCAGCCATACTCGTGGCCAGCATCGCGGTTCTGCGGGCGATCGAGAGCGAGATGGGCCATCCGTTAAAACCTCTCTTCTACGCTGGTCACAGCCTTGGCGAGTACACGGCCCTCGTCGCGTCCGGCGTGTTGTCGCTCGGCGACGCCGCCGTCCTGGTTCACAAGAGGGGCGCGCTGATGCAGGAGGCCGTTCCGCTGGGGCGCGGCGCAATGTCCGCGGTAATGGGTCTCGACATGGAAAAAATAAGGTCGGTGTGCGAAGAAGCGGCGGGCGGCGGAGTATGCAGCCCCGCCAACGTGAACGCGCCGACCCAGATAGTAATATCCGGCGACGCGGCCGCGGTCGCGCGGGCGGGCGCCCTCGCGAAGGAGCGCGGCGCCGCGAAGGTCATCCCTCTCAAGGTGAGCGCGCCGTTTCACTGTGCCCTTATGAGGCCGGTGGCCGACAAGCTGAGGGAGGCATTCTCGTCGTGCGAGTGGCGCAAACCCTCGGTTCCGATAATGGCCAATGTTGACGCGAAACCAAAGGACACAGTTGAAACTATACAGTCCGCGCTTTACGATCAGACTTACTCCCCAGTCCTCTGGTCCGACGAGGTGCTGGCTATGGCGGAAGCGGGAACGGAACTATTCGTGGAGCTTGGGCCGGGAAGCGTTCTGAGCGGGCTGATAAAGAGAATAGCCAAGGGCAAAATAACGATATCATCGGGCGGGACCAGCGGCATCGCTGGCGTCATAGAACTGCTTGGCAAGGGGGGACCAGTATGAGCGAACAGCATGGAAGGGTCGCGCTTGTCACCGGCGCCAGCAGGGGGATAGGCCGCGCCGTGGCCATAAGGCTGGGGGCGCTCGGTTATCGTGTGGCGGTGAACTACCAGAGTTCGGAGGCCGCCGCAAAGGAGACGGCCGAAGTCATCCGCGGGGCGGGCGGGACGGCGTTCACGGCCCAGGCCGACATATCGGACCAGGACGAAGCAAAGGGACTTCTGGAGGCAGTGGCGAAGGAACTTGGCCCTGTGGAGGTGCTCGTCTGCAACGCCGGCATCACCAGGGACAATCTGCTCATAAGGATGAAGCCCACGGAGTGGAACGACGTCATCCGCACTAACCTGAGCAGCGTTTATTACTGCACTCAGGCGGCCATCAGGGGCATGATCAAGACCCGGTTCGGCAGGATAGTGGCAATGAGTTCGGTGGCAGGCCTCGCTGGGAATCCAGGCCAGGCTAATTACGCGGCGGCCAAGGCTGGGATACTCGGCCTGGTGAAGAGCATAGCGCGCGAGGTCGCCTCGCGGGGCATCACAGCAAACGCTGTGGCGCCCGGATACGTGGACACCGACATGACATCGTCCCTGCCAGTGGACGTCAAAGAGGGCATAATTCGGCAAATTCCGATAGGAAGGTACGGCATGCCGGAGGACGTAGCGCACGCTGTCGCTTATCTCGTCTCCGACGAAGCTGCCTACGTCACCGGACAGGTGATAGCAGTGGACGGCGGCATGACGATGCAATAATATCAGCGCGTCAGCGCAAAGTTTTGAGTTTTACGGCGGCAATTTTAGACGGAAGGAGGTGTTTAAGAGATGCAATCTGAAGAAATTCTCGCAAAGCTGAAGGAGCTGGTGATGGACCGCCTCAACGTCGAGGAGGACCAGATCAAACCGGAGGCATCGTTCGTGGAGGATCTTGGCGCCGATTCACTGGACATTGTAGAGCTTATAATGGGAATCGAGGAGGAGTTCGACGTCGAGATTCCAGACGAGGACGCGGAAAAATTGACCAACGTCGGCGAGGCTCTCGCGTACGTCAATGCCAAACTCGGCGTCGAGGACTGATACCAAGTCGCGATCAAACGTTTGTTTTTGATTTGCCTGAGCAATGGTATAGCCTGCTTTTTGGGTATGAAGCGTCGCGTTGATGGACTCGAGCGGGGGCACGTCTAGCGCTTAAAAGCGGCGCGCCCCTTTTAAAGGAGTGATTTGTTTGAGAAGGGTCGTCATCACTGGTCTGGGGGTCGTAAGCCCCATCGGCTGCGGGAAGGATGACTACTGGAATGCCCTGATGGAGGGTCGCTGTGGCGTTGGCAAGATCTCCCTCTTCGACACGGAGGGGCACAGCGTAAAGATAGCGGCGGAGGTCCGCAACTTCAGCGTAGAGCCATGGTTGGACAAGAAAGAGGCAAGAAAGACCGACAGGGTCATTCATTTCTCCATCCCTGCCGCGGATATGGCCGTCAAGGACTCTGGCCTCGACCTTGACGAGATAGACCACGATGCCTTCGGTGTTTACGTTGGAAGCGGCGAAGGAGGAATTACAACTACACATGAAAATTACGACATCCTAAAGGAGAAGGGTCCGTCGAGGGTGAGTCCCTTTTTTGTGCCGATGATGCTCAGCAACATGCCGGCCGCTTACATAGCTATGAGATTTCGCGCAAGGGGTCCCAACATGGCTATAGTGACAGCCTGCGCCACCGCTACTCATAACATGGGCGAGGCCATGCACGCCATAATTCGCGGAGATGCCGATGTGATACTCGCCGGGGGCGCGGAGGCGGCCATCACCCCTATAGCGATAGCGGGCTTCGCGAATATGAAGGCGCTCTCCACGAACAACGACGAGCCGGAGAGGGCGAGCCGCCCATTCGACCTGAAGCGCGACGGGTTCATCATGGGCGAGGGCGCAGGGATACTCCTCTTCGAGGAACTAGAGCATGCGAAGCGCCGCGGCGCGCACATCTATGCCGAGGTCAGGGGCTACGGCAACACATGCGACGCGTACCACATCACGGCCCCGGACCCGGAGGGCGAGGGTTCCGTCCGCGCCATACGCGCCGCCATGAAGATGGCAGGCTGGGCGCCGGACCAGGTTGACCTGTACAACGCGCACGGAACGTCCACCCCGCTCAACGACAAGACGGAGAGCGCGGCAATCTGCCGTGTTTTCGGGGATCACGTTAAGAAACTGCCAGTACACTCGACCAAGTCCATGCTCGGCCACTGCCTCGGCGCGGCCGGAGCCGTGGAGACCATAGCATCCATCCTGGCGATAGAGCGCGGCCTGATACACCCCACTATAAACTACGAATTTCCAGACCCGGAGTGCGCTGTAAACGTCTCGTCCAAAACACTGGAGCGCAACGTGGACAGGGTGATCATCAACAACGC
>JAITNX010000186.1 GCA_031290235.1 Synergistaceae bacterium
TTTGTTATCGCCGCGGTCAATGTCGTCTTGCCGTGGTCGATGTGGCCTATCGTGCCTATGTTCAGGTGCGGCTTATTCCTCTCGAATTTCTCCTTTGCCATCTCTCTTGCCTCCTAAATTTTTTCTCCCCGACAAGAGGAGAAGTATACGCCCCAGATGGGCAATACCGGACACAATCCGGCTTTAATTTTATCATAAATCGCTGTTAATTCACGCCAAGGGGCGGTTTTTTGCCAAGCATGCTTTAAGAGCAAAAGAGACCCGCGCCCTAGAGCAGGAGGCCGGATCTCTTGAAATACTGGAGCCGACTTCCGGAATCGAACCGGAGACCTCATCCTTACCGAGGATGTGCTCTACCTGCTGAGCTAAGTCGGCAAACCGACGTAATTTAAGAAATGGTGGTGGGGGCAGGGTTCGAACCTGCGTAGACGATAGTCGACAGATTTACAGTCTGTTGCCTTTGACCACTCGGCCACCCCACCACGTGACTACCTGGAGCCGGCGATCCGATTCGAACGGACGACCTGCTGATTACAAATCAGCTGCTCTACCAACTGAGCTACACCGGCACTGTCCAGTCCACTGCAACGGCGATTGCCATCGGACGCCGAACATTCCGTATTCTACATGCTTTTTTCCACACGTCAAGTAGATACTGGCAATTTTGGCGCATATGCGGTCATTTTTTTGAATATGGCAGATCGATTGATATATACGCAAATTTTACTATTAAAAACTCAGTCATAATAGATTTAACGTTGCCTTGTGTTTTTTAGTGTCGTGATATAGAATCTTATCAGAAGGAAATGACTGCAATAAAAGGGGATGGCGCGATGGGCGTCTTGGAAAATAACAGCGCGCTTGGGGACAGCACATTCGATAATGCGGCTGATTTTCTCGATGATATGGGAATCCTGTTATGCGTCACTGATAAAGACAGACAAAAGGTATTATTCATCAACGAGAGCGCCAGGCAATATTTACCATGGCGCGAAGACTCGGAGATAGAAGGAGAGACATGTCCGTGGAGACCGCCCCAGCAGCCCGGTGAAGAAGCCGGATATTTGGTGGCCAAAAATTGGGAATTTCAGGATGTCGTAACTGACCGTTGGTTTCTGGTCAACGACTCACAGATAACATGGATGGACGGACGTCCGGCCCATATGGGCGTGGCTGTCGAAATCACGGAGTTGAAGATGAGGGAGGACAGGCTGCTGCATTACGCCTCCATCGACATAATGACCGGGGCTTTTAACCGGGAGTGGGGTTACAGCGTCCTGAAGGAGGGTCTCAAGAAGAGCCGCCAGTCGAGAGTTATCTCATGTCTGTGCTTTATGGACCTCGACGGTCTCAAGGATGTCAACGATACCTATGGCCACGACGAGGGAGACAACCTCATAACTTCCTTTGTAGCCGCGATAAAATCGTCATGCCGCGGCGGTGATATTCTCTGCCGATGGGGCGGCGACGAATTTCTGCTCTGTCTGCAGAACTGCGAGAGAGCGCAGGCCATAAAGCTGATATCCAGAATAGAGGCAGAGTTCGACGAGACGCGAAAACACGAGAGCCGTCCCTATCCTCACAAGTTCAGCTACGGAGTTATAGAGGTGAAGCCACGCTCCAGAAAGACGAACCTCGACAAGCTGATAGCAAAGGCCGACGAGCAGATGTACATAAATAAAAACTCAAAGAGAACGGACGGGCTCCACGCCGTGAGCTGACTTAAAAAAAGCGGCTTGCCACGACGGTCTTCAGGCCATCAACAGAGAAGGTCAAGTAATTCTTCTGTAGTCATTCCGCTTATACAGGCGCCTACGTCGAATCCTTCGAGAGATGCCGTGATTGCCTCCCTTTCGTGCCTCAAGCCGAGCAGGCGCCTCTCCAGTTCGGACTTGTCCGTCATTCCGAAGAAGTCGCCGTAAATGCCGGCGTCTTTGATCATTCCCTCCTCGACCATCAGCCTCGTCTCCACTATGCCATATCCGTAACGCCGGACATTCGAGACGTTGTAGTCGGGGGACTTGCCAAAGTTCCATTCCCACGTCGAGTATTTCTCCTCCGTCAGTCGCTCAGTTTCCGCTATGTCAAAGTCGGTCAGCTCATACGGGGTGATGTCTTCGGAGTTCTCCATGAAATATAGAGCCAGCCCGGCGAAGAAATCCTCCACCGGAATGGGGTTCTTCATGTGGTCGGCGATGTTCGTGACACGTTTGCGCACAGACTTTACGCTCTTGCTCTCGATCTTTATGGAGCGCGGCTTGAGAGCTCTGGCCAGGTCAGTGAAATCGGCGCTGTAGAGTATACACCCATGATGCATTATTCGCCCCTTCTTGACCGCCTGCGCGTTGCCGCAAAACTTCATGCCGTCTATGAGGAGGTCGTTGCGGCCCTGCAACTCCGCCCTAACTCCGAGCGTCGCCAGATAGTCGATTATTGGGGAGGTGAACTTCGCGTAATTATTGAAGTCGTCTCCCCTCATTTCGTGGATGACAGTAAAATTTACGTTGCCGAGGTCGTGAAAGACCGCCCCTCCGCCGGACTGCCTGCGAACAATAGGGATGCCATTGGCTCGCGTAAACTCGGCGTCCACCTCCTCAACCGCGTTCTGGTTGCAGCCAATTATGACGGCCCTGGCATTGCGCCAGAGAATTATCACATCGAGTCCAAGTCTGGTGAGCGCGTATTCCTCCAGCGCAAGATTGAAGAATGGCCTGTCGCTCTTGTTTACCACTAAGTACATCTCCAGCCCCCCTATCCGCTCATCTCTCTTATTTCTACTCTATTAAAATTCTTCTAAAAGAACATAGGATTTAATTATATCACCCTGGTGATCTCATTTGCAGCGCAAATAACAGTTTACACCAGAAAGAATAGGCGCTACTATCAATTTAATTATCCAGACTAAAAGTTTTTTGTGGCGCCGACCGAAACGGCAAAATCATAGGGAGGTTACCGTCAATGGCAGACGAAAAGAAATCGAACTCGGGAAACGGCAAGGGCGTGCCGAACGAGCGCCAAGAAAAGATGTCTGGCGCGGATGAGAAAAAACGGAAGGTAGGCATAACGGAGACGGGCCTTCGTGACGCTCACCAGTCGATAATGGCAACGCGGCTGCGCACTTCGGATATGCTGCCGATCTGCGAGGCGATGGACGAGGTAGGCTATCACTCTCTCGAAATGTGGGGCGGCGCGACTTTCGACACCGCTATGCGTTTCCTCGACGAGGACCCATGGGAGAGGCTTCGCGAGATCCGCAAGAGGGTGAAGAAGACAAAACTTCAGATGCTGCTCCGAGGCCAGAACCTCGTCGGTTATCGCCATTACGCGGATGACGTAGTGCGCGAGTTTGTAAAGAGAATGGTAGGAAACGGCATCGACATCGCGCGCATCTTCGACGCCCTGAACGACCTGAGGAACGTGGAGGTGGCGGCGAGCCAGGTGAAGAAGGAGGGGGCACACCTTCAGCTCGCCATATCCTACACTATATCACCAGTCCACACTCTGGAACTGTTTGCAAAGCAAGCCCGCGATATGGCCGACATGGGCGCCGACTCGATATGCATCAAGGACATGGCCGGACTGTTGACTCCGGTGGCGGCGAGGTCTCTCGTCCAGGCTATAAAGAAGAAAGTCGACCTGCCGATTCAGCTTCACACCCACTACACAAGCGGGCTAGCGGCCATGGCGTACCTGGAGGGACTCGAAGCTGGCGCCGACGTCTGCGACTGCGCTATATCGCCGTTCGCCATGGGAACGAGCCAGCCAGCGACCGAGACGATGGTCGCGGCTCTGGCTGCTGGTCCCCTCGATACAGGCCTGTCCCTCGAAAAACTGCTTCCAGTGGCGTCCTATTTCACAAAATTGAAGGAGAAGTACAAGGACATTATCATGGGCGTGTCCGGGGTTGACATCAACATACTGCTCTACCAGGTGCCAGGCGGGATGTACTCCAACCTCCAGAGCCAGCTCAAGGAAGGCAACGCCATGGACAAACTGAAGGATGTGCTCGATGAGGTGCCAAGGGTCCGCAAGGAGATGGGCTATCCCCCGCTCGTCACACCGACCAGCCAGATAGTCGGCACCCAGGCTGCCATGAATGTGATGGTTGGCGAGAGATGGAAGATCATCCCAAAAGAAGTCAAAAATTACTTCCTGGGAGAGTATGGCCGTACACCCGCACCTGTTGACGAGGCGATACAGGAGAAGGCGACCGAGGGCAAGCCCCCCATAACATGCAGGCCGGGAGAAAAGATACCGCCGGAACTCGACAAACTCCGCAAGGAAGTTGGCTCGTGGGCGCTTCAGCCCGAGGATGTCCTGTCATACGCCATGTTCCCGCAGGTGGCGAAGGATTTTCTCCCCAGGAAGTACGCAAAGGAGACCAAGACGAACATCGGCCTCGACGACCCGATAGTGGAGGGTTCTTACCCGGTGTAGACGAACCATAAAAACGAGTGCCCTGCAATCCAAAGGGCTTGATCCCCTTGCAATCGCTGGGCATTCGTTTTGCGCTGTGCCTGATTGCTGAGCATTATAAACACCATCTTAAACGCGCTAGGCGGAATGGGAGTTTTTTTCGATGGATTTTTATGAAGCTATGGATAACATCATGGATTCTCACGACGTGACGGTCGGCGGCGGCAGCGCGTCGGCAGCGGCCGCCGCCATGGCGGCGGGGTTGATCGGCATGGTCGCCCGCCTTTCTGTATCGAAGAACGGCAAAACTTACGGCCTGCCAGACGATGAGTACATCGCCTGCGCGGACAGGCTGGACCGGCTGGGGGCGGAGTTGAAGCGCGGCGCATCCGATGACGCGGATGCGTACATAGGCCTCAGAAACGCTTACGCCATGCCCAAGGAGACCGACGGGCAAAAGTCGGCTCGAAGGGCCGCAATAGAGGACGCGGCGGTGGCGGCGGCGTCCGTTCCTCTGAAAAACGCAAAACTCGCGGCCAGTGTGTCGGAGATAGCGGCC
>JAITNX010000161.1 GCA_031290235.1 Synergistaceae bacterium
TCGCACCGATGCAGTCGTCCGCGAATGACACTTTAATGCCGGCCAGGCGGGCCAGCTCATCCGCAACCGGCTTCAGTGAATACTTGGGCGCCGCCTGACCCTTTGGTCTTCCCAAGTGAGAACAGAGCGCTATCTTAGCTCCTGCTGCCGTCAGATCCTTGATGAGAGGTATGTGCGCCCTTATCCTCGTCGCGTCGGAGACGCCGCCGTCAGGCGTCAGAGGAACGTTGAAATCAACCCTGACGAGTACCCTGCGACCGGCAACGTCGCTTTTCTCAAAGGTCTTGAGCCGCACCGATTACAGCCCCTTCTTTATTATGTAGTCGGCAAGGTCGACTACCCTGTTGCTGTATCCCCACTCGTTATCGTACCAGGAGAGTACCTTCACCATGTTGTCGATTACCGTGGTATGGGCTGGGGCGAATATCGACGAGTGCGGGTTCCCTACAAAGTCCATCGAGACTAGATCCTCCGGTTCGTATTCAAGTATGCCCTTCAGCTTATTATCCGCATACTCCTTGACGGCCGCGTTTACTTCTTCCTTTGTCGCCGGTTTTTTCAGCTCGGCAGTCAGGTCGACGACGGACACGTCCGGCGTCGGCACGCGAAGGGCGAATCCGTTCAGTTTCCCCTTGAGTTCAGGCATGACCTCCGCAATGGCCTTCGCTGCGCCGGTGCTGGTCGGAATTATGGAGAGGGCAGCCGCCCTTCCGCGCGTGATTGCTGAAAGGCCCTTCTTTGGAGCGAGGTCCAGCGAGGTCTGGTCGTTCGTGTAAGAGTGAACTGTATTCATGAGGCCCTTTACGATGCCAAATTTATCGTGCAATACCTTGACGATCGGGGCGAGGCAGTTCGTAGTGCAGGATGCGTTGGAGATGATGTTGTGCTTCGCCGGATCGTAGGAATCGCCGTTTACGCCAAGGACTATCGTAACGTCTTGATTTGTGGCTGGTGCCGAAATTATTACCTTCTTTGCGCCAGCCTCAAGGTGTCCCTTGGCCTTTGCGCCGTCCGTGAAGAGTCCCGTACTCTCGATGACGACGTCCACCCCCAGATCCTTCCACGGGAGTTTGGTTGGGTCGGTCTCCTTCGTAGCCTTGATCTTCAGGCCGTTTACCGTGAGCACGTCACCGGAAAGCTCGACAGTCCCGTTGAACCTGCGGAATACTGAGTCGTATTTTAACAGATACGCCAGTACATCAGGCGGCGTCAGATCATTTACCGCGACTACCTCGAACTCGTGGCCATTCGGGCCGCCGCCCGCGAAGTACGAACGAAGAACGATACGGCCTATGCGGCCAAAACCATTGATTGCAACCTTGCGCTTTGCCATTGTAAAAAACCTCCTCATAGTGTTGGCTATACTTCAATGACTCAAGGAACTCAGCATACGGTTTTACAAATAATATCGTATCTTAATTGAACAAAGAATAGCAAGAAAGCGGCAAACTGTCAAAGCATAGTGTTGTAAAAACCTCGTTTCCAGTTCGTCGCCATTGCCCAGAACGGCAAGTATTTTATTTAAGGTCCTCGTGCATTACCCGAAGCAGCTCTCCCTGGGATATGGCGCTGATTACGTCGCCGTTGGGCCTGTAGGGCATCATCCCGTCGAAGTATTCCGCAACGCCGCCGAGGCAGCCCCTTCTGATGTGGGACGAAAACGGCCGGATGAACGACCATCCCATCTCGTACGAACCTGGATTATACTTCATGAACGCCGTAATGAAGTGCCCAAGCAGCCACGGCCACGCCATGCCGCGCAGCCTTGCCTTTATCCTCTGATCCTGGCGTCCCTCCGCTCTCCCCTTGAACTTGTCGTGGTGAGGGTCGAGCGTGCGCAGGCCATACGTAGTGTAGAGTTCGTTCCAGCACGTCGCGAACACAGCACGCCCGCTGTCGTCTGGCAGGACCTCGTGCGGAAGGGATATGGCAAATATGGCGTTCGGACGGATTTCATCCCCGCGCTCGCCTGTCTCCGGATCCACCCAGTCATACAGGTATCGCTTCGCCTCGTTCCAAAATATTTTTTTGAACGATTCGCGGAGCTTGGACGCCAGATCGTTATAATGCCCTCCAGCCGCAGCGTCCTCCGCCAGTCTGGCGGCGCGCTCCATGAAGCGCAGGGCGTTGTACCAGAGCGCGTTTATCTCCACCAGGCAGCCCTTGCGCTTCACAAGGGACTCTCCGTCCACCTCGCCGGACATCCAGTTTTTAACTCCCGATTTGGGGAGACATGAGATCAGGCCAGTTTCGCCCCACGTCTTAATTCCGAACTCATCAGACCCTTCCGAGTAGTGCCCGGCAATTTCCTCTAGTTCCTTGAAATGATTTCTTACAAAGCTCTCGCCGCCATTCGCCATGTACTTCTCAACCGCGTACAGGAACCACAGCCCAGAGTCCACGTCGCCCATCTCCACGTCGCCGCCGCTATTTATGAGGGACGGCATGACGCCGCCTGCGGCAACGGCTTTTTCCAGCCAGTTATCAAGTATCCTGTGAGCGGTATCGGAGCGGCCAGTCGTCAAGGTCAGGCCTGGGAGCGCTATGAATGTATCCCTTGCTCTCTGCTCCACGGACGGGAATCCGGAGAATATCGCCGGCGCGGATCCCTTATTGTCCGCGACTAGGTGATACGATAGCTGCACCATGTCCTGCACGACGCTGTGCTGCGTATCCACTGAGGTCCCTCTCACGAACGAGCCGAGTTTTTCGGTAGCGTCCCACTCCAGCGCCTCTAGTTCCTCCGGGGTGTAAGCCACTGGTTCCTCGGAGAGCACTACGTATGCGGTATCCCCCTGTCTCAGCTCCAGCGAACCGTAGCCAGGCGACCATAGGTGATCCATGGTCGGCTTGTCGGATATGTCGTTTTTCTCATACACAATATTCTCGAACCAGAGAGGTTTTGTCTGCCACTTTATGCTGCTCTCCGCGCCTGAAAACGAGACGTGGCTCAAATATCCGCGTCCACTGATGCCAACCACGCCGTCCGAGGACACTGACGAAGTGAACTCCGGGTGGTCCCCCCCCTGAGTGACGTCCTCCTTGGTCCTGTGCGCGAACAGAGGACGGATGTCTATGGAGATTGGCTCCGGGGAGGCGGCGAGTTCGTATTTGACGATCGTACAGGTCGCGTTCTGCGGCATGAATATAGATTTTCTAAGGAATATGCTGTGTACAACGAAGAGCAGCGTCGGGAACGGAGTCCCCTGGTATTCTTGAATGTATCTGTAACCATCCGGATAGATCAAGTCGCGGTAACGGTTCGTTGAGAGCTGATACTTCTTGTTATGTGCGTAAATTGTCTCCTCCACCTTGCTCACTAGGACCGTATGCTTTTCGGATCCCTTTGGACGCACAACGAGCAGCCCGTGCTCCCCTCTTGTGTTTGCGCCTACCACGGTTGAGAAACCGTAGCTCCCTGCCCCATTGGAGACCAGAAATTCGCGCTCTACCCCCTTGTCATACGTGTTGACGTCCGCCTTACCAAGGTACATGGCAACCATCCCCCTACTTTAAAATTTCTCATTTATGAACGACTCCAACTTTCGCCATCTGTACTCCACCGTGCTTTTGCTCACCGGTTTTGAGAGCATCTGTCCCAGCTCCCTAAGAGAAGCGCTGGGATTTGCTCCTCGCGCCCTTGCGACCTCAGCCATAGCAGGAGAAATTTGATCCCACAGACCTTCCGATTCTATCTTCCTGACAATTTCCATCTGCTCCCTGGCCGCGCCTATGCTCTTGGCTATGTTCGCGGAGTCACAGTTTACAAGTTTGTTGGCTCTGCCTCGCAACGAACGAAAAATATTAATCTCCTCAAGGGCGAGCGACGTCCTTACAAAACCCATCCGCGAGAGACATGTCACGATATCATCCTGGCTCCTGAGCATATATTCTGTGCATTCGCCCCTCCGTCTCACGCCTGGAACCACTCCGGCCGACCTGAGAATCCAAAGAAGCCTGCGTTCTGATTTCCATGGTTCTTTGACGCTCAAGGTCACATAGTACCCATTCTTTGGCAGATAAACAGAACATCGAAGAGCCCAGATTCCTCGCAGCCAGGCCCAAGTTTCCTCCCTTCCCATGCGCCCGCATTCCGCCAAAAGTTCGCGCAACACAGCCTCTGGGATCTGGAGTATGGCCCTGCCGCGTTCCATATCCATTTTAAGGACCCCGCCACTAGTCTCAATTGTCGCATTAAAAGGCCCTTCGTTCAAGCCCCTCCACGCCCGCCAAAGTTTTAAAATTCTGCGGATTAACGTCAGCCTCCGGCATGGAAAGGCAATCTCGTCTCCAGAGCGCGAACTAGCCATAGTCTCCAAGAAACCCGCAAACTCCGCACATGGATTGACTACAGGCAGTCCCAACAATTCATCCCACATGACAGTGCTTATGCTGTTCATCGCGGAGTTGCGCCAGACGCGCTAATCACGCCCCTCCTTCGCAATCCTCATGAGTATCTCGGCCAGGTTTTGAGAGTGGTGCCTCAGATACTTGCCGTCCTTTATGTTCACTAGATCGGCGTAGACCACCGTACATTTTCTGCGCTCGAGGTATGCCTCCTCCTCCTTCGACAAGTACAGGGGTTCCGCCCCGCGTTCTCGATAACGCGCCAGGTAGTCCGCCGGTATGGGAGTTTGGTTCACGACTATATAATCGGGCATGACGCCAAGCACGCTCGCTATCCAATCGAGGTGCGCCGTTATGTTCATCCTCTCCGTCTCATGCTTCTGGGTCATGAGGTTGGCCACGTATGCCTTTGGCACCCCAGCCTCTCGTATAGCACGCCTGACTTCGTCCAGGAGAAGGTTTGGCAGAATACTGGTGAAGAGACTCCCAGGTCCAAGCACTATGAGATCCGAGGATGGTATGGAATCGATGACGTCTGGGAGCGGTTTTGCCGAGGCGGGCTCGAGCCACATCCTCTTCATCCTGCTGCCATACTCCGACACCTCTAGTTCTCCTTTGACTAATTCCCCGTTCATAGTCTCGCCGTGCAGCACCACTGTTTCGGTCGTGACAGGCAGCACTCTTCCCCTTATGGCGAGCATCCTGTTCAGTTCCTCGACCGCCTTGCTGAAGTCGCCGACCAGTTCGCAGGCAGCGAGCAGTATTAAGTTCCCCAGGTTGTGGCCCTTCAGTTCTCCTCTGTCGAAGCGGAAGTTAAGCAGTTGGTTCAGGGAGTTGTCGTTCTCTGCCAGAGCGACGATGCAGTTGCGAACGTCGCCTGGAGGGAGAACTCCCCACTCCTGGCGGAGGCGTCCCGAGCTTCCTCCCTCATCCGTCACTGCTACAACAGCCGTTATGTTTCTGGTAAAGCTCTTGAGGCCAGAGAGGAGCGTCGAAAGCCCGGTGCCTCCGCCTATACATACGAAACGAGGTCCATGCAGGAGCCGCTGTTCGACCATGCTGTCCATTATGTCCCGCCGCCTGTGACTTGTCCTTCCGGATGACTTCTGTCTTTGAGATTTTACGATCGGCAGCAGAGCGCATACAATACAACCGATAAGAAAACCGAACGCTATCAGGACGGACGGATATGTCACCGCGAGCACTCCCTGTCGATGTCGCGGTGACGCGTCGCTGCTTTATATCCCTTGCCGGAGAGGCGCTCCGCCAGCTCCTCCGCGACAGCGACCGAACGATGCCAGCCCCCGGTACAGCCTATTGCGACGTGCATCTGTTTCTTTCCTGTGTCCTTATATCGCAGACCCACAAACTCCAGCAGGGATTCAACCTGCTCCATGAATCGGCGCTTCTCTGGGATCTGATCCAAATAACGACGCACCTCTGGGTCTACTCCTGATAGTTTTTTGAGCTCCGGCACGTAGTTCGGGTTTGGAAGGAATCTCACGTCGAACATGTAGTCGCAATCCTTTGGGATGCCGTTTTTGAAGCCGAAAGAGCTTATTATCATCGTGAGGGGAGCATCGCTTATCCCGAACTCCGAAAGCATAGCGGCCATTAGGTCATTTTCAGACATCTGCGACGTGTCTATAAAAATGTCGGAAACTGCCCTCGCTCCGCCAAGCATCGTCCGCTCCTTCCTTATTCCATCCAGCATCGTGACATTCCCTGAAAAGGGGTGGCGGCGCCTCGTAGTCTCGTAACGCCTTACGAGCCATTCGTCTGAGGCGTCGAGGAACAGGACCTTTACATCCGCGATGGACCTCCTGATGATTTCTATGTATGACGCCAAGCCATCCAGAAGGTCACAGCTCCTCGCATCCACGACAATGGCGGCTCCGGCGCATGACGCGGTCTTGCTCCGCGAGAGTTCCTCCGTCAGCATAGGCAGGAGGGATGGCGGAATGTTGTCGGTGGCAAACCAGCCATTGTCCTCTAGTATTCTCAGTGCGACACTCTTGCCCGCTCCTGAAAGTCCAGTTATTATCACACATCTGCCGAAATGAGACATTGCGCCCGGCTACCCGCGGGTTCTCCGGTCCGAATGGACATGTCCGCCGCACTCTGCGTCCCATCCATTGAGGATCTCGATTCCATGTCTAAGAGACTGAGCGATTGCGGCGAAACACTGGCGAACAGCTTTTTCGCTGCCAGGAAAAGCTATTATCAAAGAACTCCCCCGCACGACGGCCAGGTTTCTCGACAGGTACCCCCTCGGAGTGTGCAGCATGGATCTCGATCTCATTATCTCTCCAAAACCAGGGACGAGTTTGTCGTGTACTTCGAGCAACGCCTCCGGCGTGACATCCCGTTTAGACAGGCCGGTTCCTCCGGTGGTCAGTATCAAATGAAGCCCTTCATCCTCAGAAATATCCGCCCATTCCCTCAACAGGGACGCTATCGCCGCTTGCTCATCAGGGACAGTGGCGCGCTTGACCACGGTCGCTCCCAACGCCTCCACCAGACTCTCCAGCGCGGGGCCGGCCGTGTCCTGCCGCTCTCCTCGCGAGGCTTTGTCGCTCACTGTCAAAACGCCAGCTTTTATTACGCGCCAAAGCTCGACCTTTGCCGACACTCCGATGAAACCTGAATTAATCACGGAAGCGCTGTCTCGGCTCAGACGTATGAGGGCCTCGCCTGAGTTGATCGCCATGTAGCCCTCGTCTAATGGAGAGAGTCCCTTAGGTATGATTATCGCATAATCCGCGCACAAGGGCATATCCTCGCCCGCGCAATGTATAACTATGCCTGCCGGTTCTCCATTCACGCACGGCGTTCCATCCGCGCCGCTATGTATATAAGCCAGCTTATCCCATTTGTCCCTTTTGACATCATAAAGGCCTAAAATTCTCGCCATTTTATTAGACTTCTTGCCTCCTCCATCTGCCGCTCCTGCCTCCCGACTTCTCTATCAGCCTCACGTTCCTGATAGTCATTCCCTTGTCCAATGCCTTGCACATGTCGTAAAACACAAGAGCCGCAACGCTGACGCCGGTCAGCGCCTCCATCTCGACTCCCGTCGCGTCGGTCGAGGCCGCCTCGCACACTATGTGCAGAGACTTTTCCTCGTCGCTCAGCTTGCAACGAACCCTGACACTGTCCAATTTTATGGAGTGGCAGAGCGGGATTAGGTCTGAGGTCCTCTTTGCTCCCATTATACCGCCGAGTTCCGCCACAGGGATGGGGTCTCCCTTTACCACTTTCCCCTCCTTGAGGGCATCGTATATCGCGTCCGGAAGTTCAACCCACCCCTCGGCAAGCGCTGTTCTCCTCGTGGGGGTTTTGTCTCCGATGTCAACCATCCTTGGCCTGCCGTCTCCGTCAAAGTGCGTCAGATCGCTCATTGCCCTAATTTATCCTCCAGTCCCGGACACAAAAGAAAAGCCGCGGCGCAATACAACCATCGCCCCGGCTTCATGTTGATGCCCATATGCTGTCCCAGACATCGGGCGTCCGCGCTCCAGTTCAGTCCAGCATCTATTTCACTGGCACTACTGCCACCGGATAGCCCTTTTTCTCCAGCTCAGCGGCAAGTTTGTTCGCGCTCTCCCTGCTGTTGCCGGCCGGGACCCTCACCCTATGATATGTCGTACCATCAGTGTCAGCCTTTGAGACTGCCGCTTTGTAGCCTTGTTTTTTAATTTGATCGACCAGAGATGAAGCGCTCCCCGAGCTAACGAAGGCTCCGATTTGTACCGCCCAACGGGAATTTGCGCTTGCGAGCTGCGGCGATGAAGATGGCGGCCTGGAAGTGTTATGAACCGGCGCGGGTTTAGCTGAGGCCTTGGGCACAGCAACCGTGTCGTTAATCTTTGCCGGCGCCGTGTACCTTGGGCCGACAGGACCAGCCAGCAGCACGTTCGACGTCGGTTCTGAGGCGAGTGGCGGAAGATCGACAACATATTCTGTCGTGCCTTCGCCTCCATTCACGCCTGACGGAATCGCTGGCTCCACCGCCGTTACCTGCTGATTGAGCGCCGGTTCCTTCCGCGATGAGAGCGGCGTCTCCAAGACTGGGGGCGGCTGGTTTACGACGATCTTCTCCGGTGGAGTCAGGAAGAATAGCTTTATCCCGATGAACAACAGACCTAGAGCCACAATCGCTGCCATGGGCAGTGCAAAGTGGCCGAAGGCGAACATCGAACTTCTCTCCTTGTAATTCCTGGTCCTTCTTGTAGTAGCCGCCATAACGGCACCTCCTCGTTCTGTGTAGCCAAATCCTTATATTCTATACTAAGCAGGGACGGTTCAGTCCCAGACTTTCAAGTTCTTCAATAGCGGCTGTCCTGTCGACCCCATCCGCGATGCCCTTGCGCGGCACGCCGCCTATGAACCTCTCCGACGCGGACCGGTCGGCCCATGCCATTGCGTATTCCAGGCACGCTTCCCTCACGCTTGCGCTCTGTAACGTAACGCCCGACATCCCATTGAATGCCCTGGCAAGCAACGCGTGCCTCCTTCGAAGCTCCTTCTCCCCCGCAAATGGAACCCCGGCCCATTTCGTGCCAGGTTTCGGGACGAATGGCGAGGCTGCCGCCGTAAGCCTCTGTCCTGTCTCGGACCTGATCCTCCCGCACAATTCCGTTATAGACTCGACGCTCTCGTCATTCTCACCCGGAAGACCTATCATAAAGTAGAGCTTAACGTCGGTTATTCCGTGAGAGCGCGCCATTTTCAATTTCTCCACAATAAGGTCGTTCGTGAACTTTTTGCCGCACAGCGCCCTGAGCGAGTCGTCACCCGACTCAGGAGCTATCGTTATACTGTGTCTGCCTCCCGACGAAAGGACACTCATAGTTCCTTCCGTGAGGCCGTCTACCCTAAGGGATGCGAAGGAGACGCATTTCCCGGATCTTTCTATAAATCCAAGCAAATCATCCAGCCCTTTATAGTCCCCAGCCTCCGGCGTCACTAATCCAACCTGGTCGAAGTCACAGACTGACATTGCCCTTTCTATATCCCCTTTTATCAGCTCGACGCCCCTCTGTCTCAACGGGCTGAAGCAACGCGGCAGAGTGCAGTAACAGCAACTCCGGGCGCATCCTCTCTGTAATTCTATCAGGAGGGTCGAGCCGAATACGGTCCTCTCTGTCACCCAGAGTCCGAATCCGTAGTCCTCCGAAATGTCGAGCCTTTTCGACACATCCAGCGCCACGCTGCCGGTTCCAACCATGTGAACGCCAGGAACCAGTATGGAAGGATGTTCGGCCAGCCTGCCCAGAAGCTCGTCCCGAGTGGTGGAGGTTCTCAATATGTCCGCTATATAACCGATTACCGGCAGACCGTCCCCGAGTACTATGAAATCGCAGATTCCGCTGAGCGCCAGCGGGTTTATGTACGTCATCGCTCCCCCAGCGCCGACAACCACACCTCCGTCCTGATCCCTTTCCCTCCTCGACGGGTTTATCCTCCCTGACGCGAGCCACCCGGATAATTGCGGTATGTCGCCCTCGTAGGAGACGCTCGCCAAGATGACCGGGAACCGCTCCAGGAGCGTGTCCCTCTCGACTGACCTGTGAGGTATTGGGGACGAGAAAAACCTCTCGACCGCTACGCCAAGCTCCCTGAGTTTCCTGTATATATAATGATAGCCAAGGTTCGACATTCCGACAGAGTAATCGGCCGGAAAATATAGCGCGCTCGGGCTGTCTCCCCCCGACGGTATGCCCGTCGTCAGCCTCTCGCGTTCCCGGTACTCGGCCCATGTGGCCCAGGTCGTGGACGCTATCTTTTTTTTCTCAGGAAGGACGGTATGTCCAACTGATTGACCGGAACCCCGCTCGTCCTGAAGAGGTCCTCAGGTTCAGAAGACTGCCCCTGCTGCTGCAAACCCGCTACCTTCACATCCGTCTCTCCCATCTCTGGGCGGGGCTTCATGGAGGAGGTTGGAGCGGCGAGCTGTGCCCCGCCCTGAGTGGCCACGGAAGTATCCGCCATTGACACCTTGACCGGTTTTGCAAACGTCCTAGACGCGCTGGCATCCTGAGTTTTCGATGAAGTGTCCTCGTCAAAGCCGGTAGCTATTACTGTTATTTTGACGGCGTCCTCCATATCAGGATCAAACACATGCCCCCATATAACGAAGGCGTCCTCGTCGCTGGCGTCGTTTATTATATTTGCCGCCTCCTGAACTTCGTGTATCCCTATATTGGCTCCGCCAGAGACGTTGAACAGCACTCCCCTGGCGCCGATCATCGGAGTCTCCATAAGAGGACTATTTATCGCGTTGTGTGCCGCCGTTGCCACCCTGTTTTCTCCGTATCCCTCGCCTATGCCCATGATGGCCGACCCGGCGTTGCTCATTATCGTGCGCACGTCGGCGAAGTCAACGTTCACGAGGCCCGGCTTCAGAATGAGGTCCGTGACTCCCTGGACTGCCTGGCGCAAAACGTTGTCCGCCAGCTTGAACGCGTCGTTGAGCGACGTCCTCCGGTCGGATATCGTCAGCAGCCTGTCGTTTGGTATGACTATCAGAGCGTCAACGCACTCCTTCAGGCGCGCTATTCCCTCGGAGGCATGGGAGAGGCGTCTGCGGCCCTCGAACTGAAACGGCCTCGTTACCACGGCGACCACCAAGGTCCCAGTCTCCTTGGCTATGCTGGCTATCACGGGAGATGCGCCGGTTCCTGTCCCTCCACCCATACCAGCGGCTATAAATACCATATCGGCGCCCTCCAACGATGCCCTTATCTCGTCGCGGGATTCCAGCGCCGCCTTTTGCCCCACGGAAGGATCTGCGCCAGCGCCCAGCCCCCTCGTAAGCTCCTTCCCAAGGACAATCTTTTGGGCCGCCTCAGAGAGTTCGAGATGAGCCTGATCAGTGTTGGCGGCTATGAAGTCAACGCTGCCAATACCGCCGCGTATTATATGATTGAGCGCGTTGTTGCCGCCTCCTCCCACTCCCACGACCTTTATTATCTCCCTGTTTACGCGGGTTGGCGTTTCCAGTTGAAAAATCTCAGGCATAACCTCTCCTCCTGTCAAGAGAGCTGCAAAATGCGGCTGATCCAAGCATTGTCAAAACAACTCCCTGATCACGTTCTTTATGGCCTGAATGATCGAGTCGCTCGGCGGCCTGGAATCATCTCCAGCCTGATCATCGACCGAGCGTCTGATTCCTCCCGCCGGCACTCCGATATTGCGGTTGTGATTTATTATCTGCTCCATAGACTGCTCCATATAGCGGAATGGGTCTCGCTCCTGTTCAAGCGCATAGCGAATTATACCTGCCGCGCATGTGTACTCCGGGCCATTTCTCCCTGGCGGCATCCTGTTAGCGTCGAGAGGCGCTGACACTCGAACCGGTATGTCGAGTACCCTGGATAGATACTGGTCAATGCCGACGCTGCGCGCTGCCCCGCCCGTCACTATGAGTCCAGCCGGCAGCATGGACACGCCGGCATTCGTTATCTCGGGTTTGACGTAGCCCGTGAATAACTCCTCCACCCTGCATTGTACTATCTCAGTCAGCTCCGATAGAGAGTAGGAATAATTCTTGCCCATGTGGTCAAACTCAAGCGTGTCTCCCTGCTTTTCTGGATCAGCAACGAAGAGTTCCACCTCTTTTTTTATCTCCTCCGCCTTGTTTATGGGTATTTTGAGGACGGAAGCGACGTCGTTTGTTATATGATCCCCACCGACTGGGATGACTGCCAGCAACTTGGGGCGCCCATCCGAGAAGACCGCGACTCCGCATGTGCCTCCTCCAATATCCACAGTCACCGCGCCGGCCACGCTCTCCTCAGGTGTCAGGGAACCCAGGGCGGAAGCAAGCGGTTTTATGACGAAGCCCGTCACTGTGAGGCCGGCCTTCTCAACGCAGTTAAACACATTCTGCACCGTGGCTATCGGGACTATCACCGATTCGAGATCTATATCGAGCCTCATTCCCGTCATTCCAAGAGGATCGTCTATTCCCGGGTTGCCGTCGAGGAAATATTCCACCGGGATTGTATGCAATATCATTTGATTGTTCGGCACCGATAAATTTGCCTGGGCCGCCTCAATGACCCTTCCTATATCGAGCTGCATCACCGTCCTGGGCGAGCGGCCCAATGAGATCATCCCCCTGGACCTCACGCTCTGTACGTCGCCGCCGCTGAATGACACCGTCGCCTCTGAGAGTTCCAGCCCAACCATGTTCTCTGCGTCGCCGATGGCCTGTTTGACCGAACGCACAGCCTGATCGAGATGCACTATCAGACCTTTCCTGATACCGTGGGAGGGCGCCTGCCCCATGCCTATTATTTGGGCTTCGCCGCTAGGTCCATCTCGCTCCGCAACCACTACGGTTATCTTGCTTGTTCCAAGATCTAACCCCACCAGAACCTCCGGATCCCTGTAACCGGACGCAGTTGAAGTTTTTTTAAACAATGCGGGGTCCTCCCATCAGTAAATATATTATCTCACAGATCAGCGAGCGTCCTTGCTCGTGACTGTAAATATATCCTTGTACGTAGCGTTCACTATGAGGCCGGACGGTATTCCGCGCTCCGATCCGGGATATTTTTCCTCGAGGGCTGCCGCCAGGTACGGCCACTCCTCCGTGTCCTCCTTGAGTATTATCTCCCCGGTTATCCCAGCCTCAGATCCAAGGAGTACCTGCACCACGGGCTTGCCGTCGATCTTCTTCGCGAGCAGACAGTATATTTTATCATTCCACCCTATTCTCTCAATCACCTCATACCATTTCCTTATCTTCGCTATGGGAAGGCTTGACGGGTAAACGTCCCCTGTCTGTCCCTCAGTGTCTATCGGCAGCGCCATTCCCTGGTCCCAAGCGAGTATCGGCTTGTTGGGTATAATTATTCCCTTTACTTTAGCGTTTGCCGGCAAATTTGCAAGCCACATACGCCCATTTGTCGATAAAAGCCAGAGCTTCGAATTCCACGACACGCAGAGCAAAGCTTCGAGCGGCGCGATAGTGACTCGATATCTACCCCAGCCTGTCAGTCTGATCTTGAGTTCGACAGGATAGAATTTCTCCACTCCTCTCGTAAACTTCCTGCCCAAAACCAGTAGCGCGGGCCAGAAGGTCTCGGCGTTTCTCGGAACGGACTGCCACACGACCACGTCCGATACAGCTCCCCTGGGGGTCATCTCAACGTCCCTCAGTCTCATGAAGCCATATCTCAGCTCCACAGAATACAGGACGCCACCCAGCAGGCATAAAATAATAAGTTTGCTCCTCCACCTTTTGACCCTCATGTTTTCAACCGCCACAGTCCCCCAGCGACATTCCTATCGATTTTAATTCGAAACGGAGCCGCACTCCGAATATATCCGACACTCTTTCCCTGCACACATCGGCCAGCTTTGCCACATCCGCCGCCGATGCTCCTTCAGCGTTTTCGATAAAGTTGGCGTGGATATCCGAAACCACGGCACCTCCGACAGACAGTCCCTTACATCCGGCCAGATCTAGCAGCCTTCCGGCGCTGTCCTCCGGAGGATTCATGAAAACGCAACCAGCTGTCCTCCTGCCGACCGGCTGCATCCCGCGGATGGCGGCTGACCTCTTGGCCTCAGCCAGAACAGCATTTCTGTCGGACTCACGGAAAGAAAATGCAACTTCCCAGACAATGCTCAGTTCCTCCCTCTGGAGTCCGCTCATCCGATAGCCCCACTCTATGTCTTCACCGCCTATCTCGGTCGAAGCGCCTCCCGGACGCATCAGCCTCACGGAGTGGACGGATTGTCCTATCGTCCCATACCTGGAGCCGGCGTTTCCCACTACCGCGCCGCCAACTGTTCCAGGTATGCCGGGTGCGAACTCGAGTCCGCTCCAACCCTCTCTCAGCGTCATCGCCATGAGATCCCTGAGCGCTACCCCGGCCCCGCATGTCACTAGGAGCCTCTCCCCCTCCCTGTTTATCCTCACGCTCTTCATGGACGTGGTGAGGATAACGGGAGTCTCCATATCCTCGTCCGTCACCAGTACGTTAGACCCGCCTCCAAGTACACTGAAACTTCGTCCCTCGGAGTGAATGCGCCTCATCATGAGGCTCAGCTCGTTCCCGTCCTCCGGAACGAGGAGGTCGAGGAACTTACCCCCTATGCCTAACGTGGTCAAATCAGCCCCTGTCACTCGGCCTCCATCCTAGCAGCCGTACCCTCAAGCGACTACCGCCGCGTCGTTCCCGTGTCTGATACCGTCGAGCCTCTTTCTCATGTTCCCGAGTATCATGCCGCCGAGCGATTCGATGCTGCCTGCCCCAATCGTCAGGACGAGGTCGCCGGCCCTTGTCGCCTCCGACACGATTTCCGATGCCTCGCCGAAGTCGCTACAGACTACTGAGTCATCCCTCCCCGCGGCGGACAGTTCGTCCGCTATGAGAAACGACGACACTCCGGATATTGGCGGCTCGTCCGCCGGGTATATGGGCAGTAGGTAAACGCGATGAGCGCTGGAGAGCGCGCTTGCGAAATCGCGGTAGAGGGCCTCTGTGCGGGTATATCTATGCGGCTGAAAAACTACGTGTAAGGGCCTGCTAGGAAACGCCCTCGCAACCGCCGCCATTGTCGCCGATATCTCTCTCGGATGGTGTCCGTAGTCATCGTATATCGCTACGTCGCCTGATTCGCCTATAAACTGGAGGCGTCTTTTGGCCCCTCGGAACGTTCCAAGCGCAGACGCGGCAGTCTCGAACGGTATGCCCATCTTCTCGGATGCCGCCAGTGCCGCGAGTGAATTCAGTACGTTGTGTTCGCCCGAGACCTTCAGCATGAGAGATCCAATTATCTCGCCGTCACGCATGACTGAGTAATCCACTCCTCCACCCAGAAGGTGCCGTACGTTGCAGGCGCCCCAGCGCCAGCCGGAACCCCAGCCATAAGTTATCGCGTTCGGATGGTTGCCGAAGGACAGCAGCCTCTGGATCCCAGGGTCCTCGGCGCAGAGAATGAGCGGCGCGCCGGGCTTCTTCCCGTCGGCGAAGCGAGAGAAAGCCTCGATCACCATTTCGTACGCGGGATAATGGTCTATGTGGTCCCAGTCAATGTTCGTGACGACGGCTATGACCGGGGAAAAGAGTTCAAACGAACCGTCGCTCTCATCCAGCTCCGCCACCATATAATCGCCTGTACCGAGTTTTGCGTTGCAGCCTATGTCGCACAGCTCGCCGCCTATGGCCACTGTTGGTTTGAACCCGGCCCGTTCGGCTATGAGCGATATCATGGACGACGTCGTCGTCTTCCCATGGGTGCCAGCAATGCCGACGCCGCTGCGGTTGTTGAATATCATGCTCAGTATCTCAGCCCTCTTCGCTACCGGGATTTCTCTCCTGCGCGCCTCTATCAGCTCCGGGTGATCCTGTGCAATTGCGCTGGTATGAATGATAAGGCCTGGTTTGTAGGTGTCCAAATGCTCCCTGTGGTGTCCCATCGTGACCTGTACGCCGTCCTGGCGCACTCGGTTGAGGTAGAACGTGTTTTCCATATCGCAGCCGCTTACCGTATGCCCCATGGCATTGAGCAGAAGGGCCAGTCCGCTCATGCCAGCTCCGCCGATCCCCATCAAGTGAATGTTCGTCGGTGTCTTTATGTCAATGAAGGCGTTGTTAACCTCCAATATTATCGTCTCCCTTCAAGGCGGATAAATTATCGGTATTCGTCGGGCGAGCCGCAAACGCCCAAAGCCTTTCACAAATATTTTCAGCGACATTATACATCTTTTTCATGGTATCTCCCCTTGATAACGCCGGGAGAATTTGCAGATCGCGGAGTTTACCCGCCAGATCGCTCATATCGCCCAATTCATCTGACCATATTTTGAACCTGCCGCGATTTGTGGCCGCCATGGCGTTTTTCATCTGGTGGTCGTTCGCCGCGCCGCTCCATGGTATCATGACAGCCGGAATTTCCATAGCTGTTATCTCCGATAAGGTTGACGCTCCCGCCCGTGCCACTACGACGTCAGAGACGCTGTAGAACGCCGAGGCGTTCCATCTCTGGGGAACGAGAAAAAGGTTGTCGAGCTCCCTTATGGGGGCCAAGGCCTTCGGATCCACCACGACGAAGGTCATGTCGAACAATTCGGCCCTTCCTGCGAGCGCCTTGATTATATCCTTTATCCGTCTGCTGCCGAGCGATCCCGTCATGGCAACGACGATAGGCCCCTCCGGCAATGGCGCCGGCAGTTCGAGCGAATCCCACGCCGCGCCTTTCTCGATGAGATCCAGCGGGCGAATGGGAACTCCTACCGGCGTGAAGGTTCCTGCCCCAAAAGGATCGCAATTCTCCCAACCCGAGGCCACCGGAATCCCCAGACTATACCCCATCCTCGTGATTTTCCCGGCATGCGCGTTCTGTTCGTGCATGACGGACGGTATTCTTCTCCGTCTGCATATCAGGACCGACGAGGTGGAGACGTATCCGCCGAACATAAAACACAGATCAGGATTCGTCTCCCTAATCAGGTTTCTAGTGCGCCAATAGCCCGAAAAAACGTCGAGCCATCTTCTCAGCATCCGCCCCTTTGGGGCCCCAAGTGGGGAACCCTTCATGTCCACTGTCATAGGCTCTATGGACGAGGCTCGATATCTCTCCAGCTCCAGCGCCCTTGTACCGCACAGGTATCGGACCTCGACGCCCGGGCGTCTCTCGCGGATCCATTGCCCAAACGCGAGGGCCGGCATGATATGGCCGCCTGTGCCGCCGGCTACAAGAAGAGCCATGCGCGGTGTCATAAGGCTTCCCTGTACTCCTTGTGCACCCTCAGGAGGACGCCAATCCTCATCCACATCATTATAAGGGCGCTGCCTCCGTAGCTCAAAAACGGCAGGGGCATGCCAGTGAGCGGCATCATTCGCGTTACTCCGGCTATGTTTATGAATAATGGCAGCACTATCGTGAGGGTGATGCCCCACACAATAGAGGTAGCGAATCCCTCCTGGACGTGGTTATAGAGTATCCTGCACCTGATAACCCATAAGAGGCAGAGGGCTATCACCCCAAGGGTGCCGAGGAGTCCAAGCTCCTCCCCAAGAGCCGCGTATATATAGTCGGTATAGGCTGCCGGAAGATAGTTGAGTTTCTGAAACCCATGACCTAGGCCGGAACCCCACGCGCTTCCATTTGAAAACGCAATGAGTCCCTGAATAGTCTGAAAGCCAGAGTCGAGGGGGTCGAGCCACGGATTGAGAAATGCCATGAGGCGCCGCCATCTATATGGTTCGAACATTATGAAAATGGACAACAGGAACACGCCGAATACCCCGGATATTATCGGCAGCTTCCAGCCGAAGCGCTCGACGTACATCCCCATGCTGATGAGCAGCATCAGTATCGTCGACCCGAGGTCGGGCTGAAGCATAAGAAGGGGGCAGGATAAGGCGATCATCAGTATTATCTCTACGAAGCACCTCCCGGGGTTGAGTTCGTTGCTGACAGCGAACCTTGCCACTACAAAGACGGTTGAAATGGTCATGATCTCGGAGGGCTGAATGGATACTCCTGCCAGGCGCAACCAGCGCTTAGCGCCGCCCACCGCGGTTCCGACTCCTGGTATCAGGGTCATCACTACCATCACGACGGACACGATACACATCATTCCAGCCGCCCTATACCACATCTTTATCGGCACAGTGCATGTGAAGAGCATCACTCCCAGGCCCAACCCCAGCCACTTCAGCTGTTTAATCCCCATAGTGAAGGGAGTCCCGGACTGCTCGAACGAGGCAGGACTTGTAGTGGACGTAACCATCAGTATGCCTACACAGCTCAGGATGAGCGGTATGAGCCATATCAGGGGATCAATCTTTGGCTGGCGTATAAGGATCCTCCCGTCAAGGTCAGCGGATACCCTCATTTTCATCCTCCCCTAATTTCCGCACGAGCCGCGCAAAATGATCGCCGCGCTCGCCGTAGTTTTTATACATGTCCCAGCTAGTACAGGCGGGCGAGAGCAGTACGACCTCGCCCGGCGCCGCTTCCATGGAGGCCCTGGAGACAGCCTCCTCCATGCCGCTCACGACGGAGTAACTGCCATATCCGCTAGCATCCAGCGCGAGGGCAATATCGGACGAGGCTTCACCCATGAGGATGGCGGATTTCGCGAATATTCCGAGCGGTCCGGCAAGTTGTGAGTAATCTTCCCCCTTGCCTTTGCCCCCAAGTATGACGACCTTCCTTCCCTCTATTGATGAGAGCGCCGCGACTGTGGCGGCGATGTTCGTCCCCTTGGAGTCGTCCACGTAGCGTACCCCTCCCCTCTCAAGTACGAGGCTGCATCTGTGCGGCGGCGCGACAAACGATCTGAGCGCCTCCAGCGCCGTATTAGCGCTTATCCCCGACAGTTCGGCGACCGCCATTGACATGGCGGTATTCTCGAGGTTATGGCTGCCAAGGAGCCTCGTGTTGTCGAAGCCGAACAGGAATTTTTCGCCTAAGCTGCACGTCCGCGAGAGTGAGTTTAAGATAAGCTCTCCATCGGCAGCCGATTTGTCCCACGACAGGCGGTATTGTGCCGCTTTTGTCCGCCCCAGCGTGACCGAGTCGCGATCTTGAATTATTGTAAAACCATTTTGCCCAGTAAATGAGAGGATCTTTGTCTTCGCCCTGACGTAGTTGTCATAAGATCCGTGCCAGTCTATGTGGTCCGGCGCCAGGTTTGTGACCACGGCCGCGTCCAGTTCTATGCGGTCGGCCCAGTGAAGCTGGAAACTGCTCAGTTCCGCAACTATAAAGTCATACTTTGTCCCCGCCGCGTCAGCGACCGGGCTGCCGATGTTGCCGACAGTCGTTACCCTTCCTCCGGCGGATGCTAGTAAATGCGCCGTCAGGGACGTTGTTGTTGTCTTTCCATTGCTGCCAGTTATTCCTATTATTTTGCCGTTCAGATGCGGCATGACGAAGTCGAGTTCACCGATAATAGAGATCCCGCGACCGAGAAGAGCGCCGACTACCTCTGCAGATGGAGGAAACCCGGAGCCGACCACCGCCATGTCGCAGTGAAAAACGCGCTCCGTGTGCCCGCCGGACTCGAATTGTATGCTGTTTGATTCGAGAAATGAGCGGGCTTCATCCGTTACACTCCCTCCGTCGGAGACAAACACGCCGGCGCCGAGCCTAGCCGCGAGGCTGGCGATGGACCGACCGCTCACCCCGGCGCCTAGCACCGTTATCCTGGCGCCGCGTACGTCAACCGCCTGCATTGGACGACCCTCCACCGAACAATGCCTCTATAAATAAGAAAGTTGCCGACATTCCGACGAGGTGAGCCAGCCAGAAGCGAGTCACGATCTTCGGCTCACTCCAGCCGGACAGCTCGAAGTGATGGTGCAGCGGACTCATTTTGAAGACCTTTCGCTCAAACTTTCTGATAGCGACGATTTGAACCGCTACCGTCGCAATCTCCACGCCGAATATAAACGAGATCGGAATGAGGTAAAGAAGGGAACGGGACGCAACGCACAAACTTATGAGCAGTCCGGCCCACAGGTGCGAACCGACGTCCCCCATGAACACCTCGGCCGGATTCGAGTTGTACCACAGGAATGCGAGAATGATGGCCAGTCCCAGCGCCGACGACAGAGCGACTGGCGCGGAGTCGGCCCATATCAGGACAGAGGCGAGCGATATAGCGACAGCCCCTCCCGCAAGACCATCGAGTCCATCCGTGACGTTGACGGCGTTCTGGACTCCGACCCCGAGGAATATCAAAAGAGGCATTCCTGCCGCCTGGCTTAGCTTCAGCCATGGCAGCAGATATACCCCGTCATGGGAGACTACGTAAGCCCATGGAACCGTGACAACTATCTGAAGAAAGAGCTTCTGAAGGCTCTTTAGCCCCTCGCTCGACCGGCTCCGTCTCTTCAAGAGATCATCAGCAAGGCCGACAAGAGCGGAGAGGGCCGGGTATGTCCATATATACGACATTTGGCCGGTGTCGGCAATTCCGAACCAGCGAGCGGCGAACACTATGAAGGGCACCAGAGCGAACGCGGCCACCCCGCCCATGTTAGGCGTTCCTCTCTTCTTTTTGTGGGTCTGCGGACCGTAATCTTTTATCGCCTCCCCCATGCCAAGAAACCGCGCCGCGGTTATCCACGACCGCACAAGAGCGGCCGAGGCTGCGAAGAACACTAGAGAAAGCGCTATCATCCTGTCCCACATCATCTCACACCCAGCATGGGAAGAAGTTTTTCCATAGAGTAGAACCTCGAACCCTTTACCAGAATTATTGACTTATCCAAAGACGGCGAGGCAAAATCGAAATCCCTAGCGAAGTCGCCAACCGACCTCCATCTGCCCTTCAGTGCCCCCTGTTTGGTCGCCACCCGATCCCACTCGGAGCCAATGAGATAGACGTCGTCAAATAAGCTCGCCCTGCTCATTATCACCTCGTGCCAGCGCTCCGTCTCATCCCCTAGCTCTCTCATACCGCCAAGTATCGCTACCCTCCTGAAATCGCCATCCAGTTCGATGTCAAGGGCGTTCCTCAGAGCGTACGACATCGAGCTTGGGTTCGCGTTGTACGTCTCGTCTATTATCAGGCCAAGACGCGTCGTGCATATTCTTCCCCTGCCAAGGGGAGTTCCTATACGGCGAACGGACTCCGCGAACATATCGCCCGGCAGTCCCAGATCGCGGGCCACAGCGTAGGCAAAAGCTATGTTCTTGGCGTGCTGTTTGCCGAAAAATCGAGTCTCGCACGCTATCTCCTCGCCATAACCGGACAGTGACAGGGAAAGATTGGGCGAACCGTCCTTCCCAAGGCTCTGCCTCACGTCTGACACGGTTACGTCTGATCTCCCGAAACCTACCGACGCTTTGCGGAGACGCTTGTCGAGCGAGGTTGCCGCGGAGGATAATGCTTCGTTATCATTATTATACGACAAAAACTGCAGAGTCCTCGAATTTGTAATCTCCATCTTGGCGGACAACACGCCCTTGATTGACTTGAGCCCTTCAAGATGCGACTCCGCCACCTCGGTTATAATGCCGTGGGTCACTGGAAAATTTTTAACGAGTTCGTCTATCTCCCCGGGGCGATTTGCGCCAAGTTCCAATATCAGGAGTTCCGTATCGGCCGGCATGGAGAGGATGGCCATGCCGCATCCTATCAATGTATTGTAGCTCTTAACGGCCGAATGAGTTCTCATGTATTCATGTATCACTCCATACAATAGCTCCCTCGTGGTCGTCTTTCCAACGCTGCCAGTGATGCCGACCACGCGCGGCGACACGACACAGAGCCAGCGGGAGGCGAGCCTGGCAGCGGCCGTCTCAGTATAGGAAACCGGGATCATAACAGCACTGAGTTTGTCGAGTTCCTCGGCGTTTCTGTAGTAGTATTCCATCTCTAGGATGACGGCAGACGCGCCGCGTGAGACGGCGTCCCCTATGAACCTGTGCCCGTCCGTTCGCTCGCCTGGTATCGCTATGAACGCATCGCCACTGGAGACGCTCCTGCTGTCGGCCTTGAGGTTTTGAGGCATAATCTCCGCGCCTCTCTCCAATGGCCGGACTTCTCCACCCATTATCTCGGCCGCCTCAGTTATGGTAAAGAAAC
>JAITNX010000169.1 GCA_031290235.1 Synergistaceae bacterium
ATGATGGGAACCACGAGCATGCTCATGGTCGCGACATCCGGGACAGCTGTGACTCTAGAATAAGATTCTAAGACTGACACCCTCTGCGAATCGGCGGGACGCGGCGCGTTGCTTTTACGCGGGCCTCCCCTTTGATTTCGGAAATTTTTTAACCTGTCCCGTAAAAAATTGCATGGAGATTATCGCACACCCATCGTATTCTTATATACACCGCATGTGTGCGCGGAGAAAAAATACGGAGGTGTTTTGTTTTGAGGAAACTGTGGATTTTCGCGTTGTTGGTGTCACTGGTGGCCGCGTTCGCGGGGATGGCAGCCGCGGCTGAGAAAACGCTCGTGGTGGGCTTTTCGCAGATAGGGGCGGAGAGCGGATGGAGGACGGCTGAGACCGATTCGGTCATAAGCGCGGCCAAGGAACTCGGGATAGACCTCAAGTTCAGCGACGCGCAGCAGAAGCAGGAGAACCAGATCAAGGCCATTCGCTCCTTCATCGCCCAGGGCGTCGACGGCATTCTGCTCGCCCCCGTCGTAGAGACAGGCTGGGAGCCGGTTTTGACCGAAGCCCAAAATGCCAAGATCCCCGTGATTCTCCTCGACCGCGGGATCACCGTGAACGACGACTCCCTCTACGTCTGCAAGATCACGTCCGACTTCGTCTTCGAGGGCCGCGAGGCCGCGAAGTGGGTCGCTAAGGAGCTGGGCGGAAAGGGCAGCGTCGTGCAGCTTCAGGGAACACCCGGCGCCTCCGCCGCCACCGAGCGCCAGAAGGGCTTCGAGGAGGAGATAGCCAAGACCCCGGACATCAAAATCCTCGAGTCACAAACCGGCGACTTCACCATGGAGCTCGGCAAACAGGTTATGGAAGCGTTCCTCAAGAAATATGGCAAGGATATCAACGCGGTCTACGCCCATAACGACGACATGGGTCTCGGCGCGATACAGGCCATCAAAGAAGCCGGCCTGAAGCCCGGAGAGGACATCAAGATCATCACGGTAGACGCGACAAAGGCCGCTTTCGAGGCAATGGTCGCCGGCGAGATGAACGCCGTCGTCGAGTGCAACCCTCTGCTCGGTCCCCTCGCCTACGAGACGCTGAAAAAAGCGATAGCCGGCGAGAAAATCGACAAATGGATAGTCCAGAAGGACGAGCTCTTCACCAAAGACCAGGCCGCATCCGTCATAGGCTCGCGCAAGTACTAGATAAAAACGCTGGACTCCGCCCGCACCACGCGGGGCGGGGCCCAGCGATCTTTATCCTCTAGGAGGTGTTGGCTTGGATTTTTTGCTCGAAGCCTCTGGGATTGGGATATCCTTCCCCGGTGTGAGGGCGCTTGATGGCGTCAATTTCAGGCTGAGGAGGGGGGAGATACACGCTCTGATGGGACAGAACGGAGCGGGGAAGTCGACTCTGCTCAAGATACTGAGCGGTGTGTACAGGCCCGACGAGGGACGTGTATCGTTGAGCGGGCGGGCTGTTCGCTTCGCCTCTCCGACGGAGGCTCAAAGAGCCGGGATCAGCACCGTCCATCAGGAGTTAAACCTCATACCCACCCTGTCGGTCGCGGAGAATCTGTTCCTCGGGATTCAGCCTAGCGCGGCGGGGTTTCTGAACTGGAAAAAAATGAATCGGGACGCGGAAGGAGTCCTCTCGCGACTGAATCTCAAAATAGACGTCACAGAACAGCTCAGCTCGTTCTCCGTCGCCGTGCAGCAGATCGTGGCAATCGCGCGGTCGCGTCTTTTCTCGGCGGACGTGCTCATTCTGGACGAACCTACGTCGAGTCTCGACAAAGAGGAAGCGGCCAACCTGTTCGAGGTAATGAGAAACCTGAAGTCGGACGGCCTCGGCATAATCTTCGTGACCCACTTCCTGGAGCAGATGTACGAAATTTCGGATCGCGCGACCATACTTCGCAATGGGGAGCTGGTCGGAGAGTTCAATGTGAAGCATCTGTCCCGGATTGACCTCATCACAGCAATGGTCGGCGAGGAGGGAAGCGCAAGGCGGACGGAGGAAAAATTCGAGCGCGGACGACGCGAGGAAGAAGCGGGGGACGGCGGCACGTTTCTGGAGGCGTCGGGCGTCGCGCGCTTTGGCGCGGTGGAACCCTTCAATCTCTCGCTCAGGCGCGGAGAGGTCCTCGGGCTCGCGGGGCTTCTTGGCTCCGGGCGCAGCGAGATGGCCCGCCTGATCTTCGGCATAGACGGTCTCGACCAGGGCAAAATAAAGGTCGATGGCACAGCGCTCAGGCCATCGTCGCCGCGCGACTCCATCGCGGCGGGCATGGGCTTCTGCCCGGAGGACCGCAAGACCGACGGCGTCATCGGCAGCCTTTCGGTGCGGGAGAACATCATCCTGGCTCTCCAGGCGAACCGCGGCATCTTCAGGATGCTCGGCAGGCAGGAGCAGGAGGACATAACGGATAAGTTCATCGAGGCCCTCTCCATCAAGACACCGGGCGGGGAGCAGGCGGTCAGGAACCTGTCGGGAGGGAATCAGCAGAAGGTGATAATCGCGCGCTGGCTCGCTTCGAACCTCAAACTTCTGATTTTGGACGAGCCGACGCGCGGCATAGACATCGCCGCAAAGGCGGAGATACAAAAGCTGATTCTCTCGCTTGCGGATCAGGGGCTCGCTGTACTCTTCATCTCGTCGGAGCTCGACGAGGTGGCCAGGTGCTGCGAACGCGTGGCGGTCATGCGCGACCGCCGCAAGGTCGGCGAGCTCACAGGGGACGACGTCGGGGTCGAGAGCATCATGCGCTCCATCGCGCTGGGAAGGGAGGAGTGCGCGTGAAAGGCGAAAAAAGCGCCGGAAAATTTTTCACCGACGTCTCGCGAAGCCCCTACTTCTGGCCTATGATATTTCTCTTGGCGCTGATGACTTTCAACATAGCATTTACTGAGCGGTTCGGCGTGATAGAGATAAAGGACGGGCACCTCTACGGGAACATCATCGATATTCTGCGGAGGTCCGTGCCAACGATGCTGCTGGGCGCCGGAATGACCCTCGTGATCGCGACAAGCGGAATAGACCTCTCAGTCGGCGCCGTCATAGCTGTGGCCGGGGCGATTTCCGCGCTCCTGGCGCGGGACGGATACCCATTGCCAGCCATCTTGCTCCTGCCGCTGGCCGCCTCCGTGGCGGCGGGATTTTGGAACGGATTTCTCGTGGCGAAGATCGGGATACAGCCGTTCGTCGCCACACTGATCCTGATGGTCTCCGGCAGGGGCATCGCCCAGCTCCTGTGCGGCGGACAGATAATAAAGTTCTCTAACCCGGCGTTCGAGTACATCTCATCAGGCTTCATCGCCGGCCTTCCGTTCGGCCTCTATCTCGCGGCCGCCGTGCTCTGCGGGGTCTGGCTTCTCACGAGGCGGACGGCCCTCGGGCTATTCATAGAGTCCATAGGGATAAACCCGGTCGCCAGCGGCTACGTCGGCATAAGCGCGACCCGTATAAAGCTGCTCGTCTATATGTTCTCCGGCTTCTGCGCCGGTATGGCGGGGCTCGTGCTTACGACGGAGATACGCGGCGCGGACGCGAACAACGTCGGGCTGAACCTCGAGCTCGACGCGATTCTGGCGACAGTCATCGGCGGGACGGCGATGACTGGCGGCAAATTTTACCTCGCGGGCTCCGTGATAGGGGCGCTCATCATCCAGACCCTCACCACGACGATTTTAGCCCGGGGCGTGGCGCGCCCGGCGACGCTCGTCGTGAAGGCGATCGTCGTCATACTCATCAGCCTCATACAGTCCCCCGCTTTCCGGGCGCAGTTCACGCGCGCGAGGCGTGCTGAGAAGGCGCGGACATGAGCGCTATGCCGAAGCTCAAGGCCCGCCACATCCCGATACTGGCTACAGTCGTCGTCTTCGTCCTTCTGTACGCCGCGGCATCGCTTTACTTCCCGAACTTCTTCTCGCTCCGCGTCTTCGCGAATCTCTTCATAGACAACGCGTTCCTCGGCATCGTCGCGGTCGGGATGACGTTCGCCATACTGTCGGGGGGGATAGACCTGTCCGTCGGTTCCGTCGTGGCCTGCACCGGCATAGTCCTGTCGAAACTCGTCACGCAGTACGGGTATGACCCGTTTTTCGCCATAGCCCTCGTTCTCGCCGCCGGCATGATCTTCGGCGCGGTTATGGGGTGCTTCATAGCATTCTACGATCTCCCGCCGTTCATCGTTACGCTCGCCGGTATGTTCTTCGCGCGGGGCCTGAGCCAGATAATCAGCCTTGAGTCCATCCCGCTCAACTCCCCTGCCCTCATGACCGTCGCAAACTTCGGCATACCTCTGTCAGACCGCGTGAATTTCCCGTTCATCGCGATTGTCCTGGTCGTCTCGGTAATCGCGGGGACGCTGGTCGCGCAGTACACCAAGTTCGGGCGCTGCGTGTATGCCATAGGGGGGAACGAGCAGTCGGCCCTGATGATGGGGCTGCCGGTCAGGAGGACCAAGATAGGTATCTACGCGCTCTCCAGCTTCTTCGCGACGCTGGGCGGCGTCGTCTACACGCTCTATACGTTCTCGGGCTACTCGCTCTCGGGCACGGGGCTAGAGCTCGACGCCATAGCCTCCGTCGTGATAGGAGGAACTCTGCTCTCCGGCGGCGTCGGCTATCTGCCCGGGACGCTCCTGGGCGTCATGATCCAGGGTGTCATACAGACTTTCATCAGCTTCGATGGGACGCTGAACTCGTGGTGGACAAAAATAATCATAGGCGCTCTGCTTTTTGTCTTCATTCTGCTTCAGACCTGGATATCGAAGAGCGCCCGCTTCAGGAGGAGCGCCGCCAGGCAGGGATGAAACCAATCACAATGTCCGGCAAACCAGGGTTTGCCGGACCTCCTGAATAATAGCATATTCCAAGGTCTTTTATATGCGACGTTAAATGTTTTAATAAACATAACTATTATTATTTATTTTGCGGAGTTTTTGAAATTATATTATAAAAATGCAGATAATCATAAAGGCATGACTTGGAAATACCAAACATTCCCTGGAGTCTCTTGATAGGAGTGTGCGCTTTATAGAGCATTATGAGGTTTTCCTGTTGACTCGGAGATAATTTATGTCTGCGCCCTCCTATCCGCCCACATTCCTTAGCAGCCGCCAATCCCGCCATGGAACGCTCTATTATCAAATTTCTCTCAAACTCGCCAAAAGCGGCCATTATATGAAAAAATAAGCGGCCTGCCGGTGAGGATGTATCTATGACTTCGGTCAGCGAATTAAGGAGTATGCTGCGCTCTTCCAGTTCCTGCACTATATTGATCAAGTCTTTGACGGAACGGCCAAGTCTGTCTAATTTCCATATAAACAAGGTGTCTCCGGTTCTCAAAATTTGCAAGCAAGCGCTTAACTGCGGCCTTTTTACTTGACTCAGTTTGCCCGATAATTTATCGACGAAAATATTACCCCTGCCAATACCGGCTGCTTTTAACGCGTTGAGCTGCAGGGCCTCGTCCTGGTGGCCTTGGGATACCCTTGCATAGCCAAATTTTCTCTTCTCCAAAATAGCCCGCAACTCCGCATAATAAAAGTTCTCAACGCGGATTTTTACACAATTCAGGAGGTCCGTCAAACCCTGGTTTGTCGTACCAGCTGAAAAAAGGAGGAGTTTGAAAATGAAGTGGAAAAGATTTCAAAGCACGGCTCTCGCGTTATTGATCATTATGCTTCTCTGCGTCTCCAGTGCGGTTTTTGCTGAGGACTACCCGGTACCCTCGCCGGGGGATGAAGACACATGGGACGATGATCTATCATGGGAAGAACAATATGATTACTGGGCCCACTATCCTCTGGAAGGTTTGGAGATGACGAGCATAACCAGAGAGGTTATCCGCGGCTACTTTTACGGAATTGAAATCTCACCTGGCACTACTTATAAAATAAGCGTCTCCCTTGTCGAGGGAATAGAAGCCAATTGGGACATATTAATTGACGATGACAGGGAAGTTGAAGAACTCTCACCCGTAATAGGCGTCAAACAGCTTGTAGTTAACGCGGCAGGTGAAGCGGCGTTTGAATTCCGTCCTCCAACAGGTAAATTTTTTAATTTAGATGCCGGTTATCTCTTGCTGATTGAGGAAACTGTGGAGACGACGGGTTGGGTTGGTGGTGCTAGTGGTTTGACTGTTCCCATCGGCAAGGGCTACTACTATGACGGTTCTGGGAACTCTGATGACGGTAGTAGTGGTGGTGATAGCAGCGGCGACGGGGATAATTCCGGGAACGACGGCGCGTCCTGGAGTGAGGGCATCAACTTCAGCAACGGCAAAGGCGCGCCGGTAACTTCCATCACCGGCACAACGCAGAGCGTCGCCGTTAATTTCGTCATCGCGGCGAACGGCGCGGTCGACACTACCGCGCAGGACTCCAATGCCACAGCGACTCTCACGACCACAAGCGGCGACCCGATCACCAACGCCGTTCCCGCTAGGATCGTAAACGGCGTTGGGTCGGCTGTGTTCACCCCGGATGATCTGCTCGATTCGGCGAGGGGCGCCAGTGGATTCACGCCTGGCTCTTACAAAGTCCGGGTTGTCTCGCCCAATTTTGGCGCCCAGACGCTGGATGTCAAAGTTGCTGACGGCAGCGGCGGTGGCGGCGGTGGCGGCTGCGAAGCTGGGATGGGCGGAGCGGCCGTAGTATTTGCCGGTCTGTTCCTGGCCGCAAAAAGGAAGCGCGGATATCCGGCGAAATAGTGTAACAGCGCTTCTCCGCAGGAAATATTGAAACAAAATAATTACGCGTGACGCGAAATAGCCTGTATTGCCATATCATGCGGCAATACAGGCTATTATCCTGACACGAGATATTATTCCATATTTATCACAAACCCCCAAGACAGCGAATTTTTGAGGTAAAATCATCCGC
>JAITNX010000176.1 GCA_031290235.1 Synergistaceae bacterium
ATAATGATGAACTGGGGAGTTTTTATGCCATTTTCTCGTCCGTTTTGGTCTCCATCCGAGGCCTCCGCTATATTGTTCGACTGGGACGGTGTGATTGCGGAGACGCGCCTCGACTTCTCCGAAGTGCATAAGAAATATTATGGCGACCGGCAAGCGATGCTGCTGGAGGACTCAGTGTCGCTGCCACCCGACCGGCGGGAGGCCCTGATGCGCGACCTCGAGGAACTGGAGATGCTGGGGGCGAGCGTTGCCGCGCTCGTTCCGGGGATATCTGGCGTGCTCGAGTGGGTGAGGGCGCGCGGGATACCGTGGGCCGTGGTGTCGAGAAACTGCCGCGGCTCCATCATGCTGGCAGCCCGCGTCATCGAGGTCGAGATGCCTAAGATAGTCCTTTCGCGAGACGACGGTAAGTATGTAAAACCGGATCCCAGGGCTCTCAAGGAGACATGCGCCCATCTCGGGGTATCCCCTTCCGAGACTCTGCTTTTGGGCGATTATGTCTACGACATGATGGGCGCGCGACGCGCCGGGATGCGGGGCGTGCTCGTCAGAAAAACGATACCGCCGGACTGGGCGCCGTGGCTTGAATGCTCGTACACGTCCATGGATGACCTCTGCCGCGAACTCACAAACCCGAGCGAGATGACGCCCTGGGAGTACCAGCTGGCCGAAAGGGAGTACGGCAGGGACTTCCTCCGCTTCGTCAATTCGACCACGGCCCATCTGCCGCTGGAGGCGCGCCCCAATATGGGAGAATGGCTGGTCCGCGCGGCGTCGCTCGGGATCGGGACCTTCGCCGTGCCGGAGGGGACGCTCTCCCCCGATCTCTGGAGGGCAAACCAGTCGTTCGATCTGTCCTGTATGGGCATGGATCTGACAAACGCCGTACAAAACTTCCTTGACGGCAGGTACCCTTTTGCAAAGGCCCTAACGCAAAACGACGCCATGTCGGCCTGTTGCCTGCCGGAGGACGCAAGCGAGATCCAGGGATATCTGCTCGCCTCCATGAGCGCGGAGAGACGCGGTGGCTGACCTCTTTCGCGAGGAAGATCATCGTCCGGAGGAACAGGGCGGCGCGTCGGCGGAGACGCCGCTTGCCGAGCGAATGAGGCCGCGCACGCTGGAAGAGTACGCGGGGCAGGAACACATACTGGGGCCAGGCAAACCGCTTAGGGTCCTCATAGAGAACGGCAGGGTCCCGAGCTGTATCCTCTACGGGAATCCGGGCGTTGGCAAGACGACGCTCGTGCGCCTCATGGCCTCCGCAACTGAGCGCAGGCTGTTCGAGATAAACGCAGTCAGCGCGAAGGTGTCTCAGATAAGGGAGATGCTGGACGAAGCCCTGTCGTTCAAGACCCGCTCCTCCGGCAGGACTGCCATAGCCTTCGTGGACGAGATATATCATTTGAGCAGCAGTCAGCAGAACGTCCTTCTTCCCTCAGTCGAACGGGGCGACATAATTCTCGTCGGGACGACCTCCGAGAACCCGTGGTTTGAGATAAACAAGACCCTTCTGTCGAGGATGATAGTGTACACTCTGAAACCGCTCGACGATAACGATGTCATAAAACTCCTGAACCGTGCGCTCGCGGACGAATCGCGCGGGCTGGGCGGACTTGGGATGGCGCCTGACGACGATGCCATTCCCCACATAGCGTCTCTGACTGGGGGGGACGCCAGGCAAGCTCTGACACGACTGGAAGCCGCGGCTACGAGCGTCGCCATGGGCGGCGGTAACAGGTTGACCGTAAAGTCCATAGACGACGCGACAGGCAGGGGAACTCTCCGGTACGACAGGGCGAGCACGGACCACTATTCGGTCATTTCGGCCCTCATAAAGAGCGTCAGGGGATCGGATCCGGACGCCGCGCTCTACTGGATGGCCCGTATGCTGGCATCCGGCGACGACGTGCGCTTCATCTGCCGCAGGCTCTGCATCCTCGCGGCCGAGGACATCGGACTGGCGGACCCTATGGCGCTGGTCGTGGCCGAAGCCGCGGCATCCGCGTGCGACCGCGTCGGGCTTCCGGAGGCGAAGCTGATTATGAGCGAGACTGTGATATATCTCGCCGCGGCCCCAAAGAGCAACAGCGCCTGCATGGCAATAGCGGCAGCCGAGAAAGCCGTCACCTCCGGCGACTTAATGGAAGTCCCGACCCACCTCAGAAACGACGGGACCGGCTACGTCTACCCCCACGATGACCCCAGACACTGGGTTCCTCAAAACTATCTGCCCAAGCCCTCCCGCTTCTATTTCCCCGGCGCCATCGGCGCCGAGGCTCGGCTGGCCGAGCGCCTGAAACGCTTCTGGAAGCGATTCTCCGAGGAGTGATAGGTACATATACTATTTGGACTGAGGACTCGAATTAGACAGGAGACCCCCGTCGATAGGGGGGCCTCCTGTCATTCAGTTCGGCACGTGTATCGCCCTGCCCATGGCGGCCAGTGCCGCTTCCCGGATTGCCTCCGAGATCGTCGGGTGGGCGTGGATCGTGTTCGCAATCTCGTCCAGCGTGGACTCGAGGGCCAGAGCCATCGCGCCCTCGCCGATCATATCCGTGGCCCGCGCTCCGAGTATATGGAGGCCTATCACCTCTCCGTACTTAGGATCGGCCAGTATCTTGACCATCCCAACGCCGCCACCCGCTATGAGGGCCTTGCCGTTCGCCATGAGCGGGAACCTGCCGGTCACGTACTTCAGCCCCAATTTACCGGCCTCGCGTTCGGAGAGGCCCACGGATGCAAACTCCGGCTCGGTGTAGACGCAAGATGGGTTCGTCCTCTGGTCGTACTTCGCGTCGTGTCCCATGGCGTGTTCAGCGGCCACCTCACCCTGAGCCGAGGCGACGTGGGCGAGCATCGTACGTCCGATGCAGTCCCCTATGGCGTAGACGCCAGGCGCGCTCGTCCTCATGTTGTCGTCCACGGTGATGCGCCCCCGGTCGTGTGCGATGGCTGCGGCGTCGAGGCACAACTCGTCCGTGTTTGTACGCCTGCCGACACTGACCAGGACTTTCTCAGCGTCGACGACGAGTTTCTCGCCGCCTAGTGTCACGTGGACCTTAGCCAGGCGGCCGTGGTCCTCTATAGACTCCAGCTTAGCGGTCAACAGTATCTCGATGCCCCTTTCGAGCAGTATTTTTCTCAGCATTCCAGCGAGCTCAGGGTCCATAAGCGGAAGAATCTCCGGCTCCATCTCAACGATGGTGACCTTCGTCCCGAAGGTGTTGTAGACGGACGCCAGTTCAACGCCAATCACTCCTCCACCTATGATGACCATGCTCTCCGGCGCCCTCTCGAAAGCGAGCGCGCCGGTCGAGTCGACGCACTGAGGCGAGTCGATCCCAGGTATCGGCAGCTTCACAGGCTTCGATCCGGTGGCGATTATTATTTTATCGGGCGACAAAACCGTGTTCCCGCCCTCACCATTGACCGACAGTGTCCTGCCGTCCACTAACGAGGCGTATCCGTTGAGTACGGTCACTCCGTTCGCCTTCATCAGCGAACTCACACCGCCGACGAGCCTGTTCACTATCTTCTCCTTGCGGCGCTGCACCTGGGCAAAGTCGGCAGACGGCTCGGCCGTTATACCGAACTCAGCCTCGTCTCTGATCCTGTCGAGCAGGTGCGCGCTCTCAAGAAGGACCTTCGTAGGAATACAGCCCTCGTTGAGGCAGGTCCCTCCCATCCTGCGTCCCTCGATCAGCGTCACGGCAGAACCGAGCTGAGCGGCACGTATCGCCGCCACGTACCCTCCGGGACCGCCTCCGATTACGGCGATTTTCGTCGCGTCAGACATGCGAGCACCTCCCTACAGCATCAGTAGCGCCGGGTTTTCGATCCTCTTCCTGAGGTCGGAGAGGAACTGGGCCGCGACCGCGCCGTC
>JAITNX010000128.1 GCA_031290235.1 Synergistaceae bacterium
ATCCTGTCAGCTTCGGGCAAGACAGCTTCGCTCGCGCCGGACGCGACGGGGGACGCGATCCTCTCCGTGAAGGGGATCGACGCGTCGGTCCTGGGCGCATCCGATTCCTTTATAATAGAAGTAAATCTCACCGATCTCAAGAGACCGTCTGGCGGCGAGGCGGACGCTTATTACGTCAAGCTGCTCTCGGTTCAGCAGCCCCTGTACGCCCTCAGCGCGTCGGACATCGAGATTGCCGGGGCGGTACCAGCCGGCTTCTCGTCCTTGCACTACGCGCTAAAACCATTTGTGGACAATCAGGGCGTCTACGTCCTGCTATCTCGCGACGTGGCCCCAACGAGCACCATAGCCCTCTCTGTCGCGCGCGACGAGTCGAGCGCGACCGTGACGGCGTCGCTCAGCAACGGGGCAAGCGGCATAAACGTCCTCTTCAGTCTTCTGGACTCCAGCGGCGCCAGCGCCGGCAGCGGAAGCGCGATATCCTCCAACGGAGCGGCCGCTTACAAGTTCCAGGGCCTCGTGAACGGGACGTACAGCCTCTCGGTGTCGGCGCCGGGCTACAGGACGGCAACGAGGGAGATAACGATAGACGGCCTCGTCGTGGACGAGGGGTTGCAGTCCGGCGGAGACGGGCCGATGAATGTGACCATATACGACGTATACGACGAGAGTTCGAATAAGCTGACGGCAGTCAGGGTTGACAATAACGGAACGCCGTTCCCGGCCGGAGGGTCGCTGCAGTACCGCTTCGAACGGGTTGGCGGTTCGCCGACCGCGGAGGTCGAGAACCCTGTCGCAAACGACACTATATTCACGGCAACCGGCGTCACCTACAAGGACGGAGATCCGACACAGGCTCTCTTCTACGTTGACGTCAACAACCTGATCGGCTCCGACGGAAAAAAATATTCCCTGATCCCAGGCGTTAACTACAAGCTCGTGGTATTATCGAGGTCAGCCGACGGGTCGGACAGCTCCAGCACAGCCCAGATCACCGGGGGCGGTTCTGCGGCGCTCATCAGCAGCGACGGATACGTGTCGCCGACGTCGCTGGTGCTGGTGACGTACGCGCGCGTAAGGAGCGGCGACAACGTGGCGGCCTACTCCATAGCCAGGATAAACGGGGCTACCAGGAGCGACATGGACATCACGTTCACCCTGCTGGACGTCTTCGGCAACCCGATCAACACAGCCTCGAACAACCCTGTGCAGGCGACTGACGCGAACGGAAGGGCGGACGTGCTCTTTGCCAATCTCCCTTACGGCAAGTACATAGTGAGGGCGGCCGCGCCAGACGTCGAGACCGGCAAGACCTTCGTCGGCTACTCCAGAGAGATCGAGCTGGGCGCGCCGCAAACCAGCGGAGGCGGAGGCTGCGACGCCGGATACGGCGCCCTGGCCCTGATCGCCGCCGCGGGCATCGTCTCAGCCAAGAGAAAAAAGAACTGATTTAACGTTAAAGAAGGCCTCGCCCCCAAATATGGTCGGCGAGGCCTTTTTTTAATCAAGTATCACTCCAGGGACGCGTCGCGCATACAGGCTATCATGTAGTATGACGACGTAGCGCCGGGATCCTGGCATCCCATCGACCTCTCTCCAAGATAACTGCTCCTTCCGCGCTTCGACCGCATCGGGATCGTATCCTTCATTCCGGCCTCCGCCGCCTTGACGGCCATGTTCCACGCCGCGCTGTCCCCGTCTTCGGAGAATTTCTTCAGGGCTTGGATAGCGGGGTCCAGGGCTTCGATCATAGTCTTGTCGCCGGGCGCCGACTTGCCCAGCGCCATTATTCCGGACAGCCCCTCGGCCATGGCGTCCGCCAGCTCGGCTATGGAGGCCTCCCGCCGGCTCGTGAGATTCTGCCCCATCTTCATGAAGAACGTGCCATAGAGCGGGCCTGCCGAACCGCCGACAGCGCTCATGACTGTCACGGCGACCTCACGGAAAAACCCGCCGAAGTCCAGAAACTCCTTTGCCGCGATCTTCTCGGCGGCGCGCCTCAGACCCCTGCTCATGTTGATTCCATGATCGGCGTCACCGATGACGGTGTCGAGATCTGTCAAATAATCTCTTTTTTCCTCTAAAATCGCGTTGTACCTGTTTATGGCGTCCCGCGCCATCTCCAGGGTGAAAGCCATTTTTGCCAACCTCCGCTTGGGCCCCCAGCTATAAATCAGCCCTTCCTCATGTATTCGCCAAAACTATAGCGCATATCCGGCAATCTGCCTAGGGCGCATTATTGTAATACATACGGAGGATAGAAAAATCCCATCAAATAACTCCAGATTTTATGAAATAACAACGCTAATGATCTTGCTTTTTTCATGATTTTCTGATAATTTAAAGGCCTGTTTGACGTAATATCGAAGCGATACGGAATGATTATGAGGAGGAGTAAGATATGCAGGCGGATAAGCTAATGGACGATATAGGGAAGCAGATCTTGAAGGCCCTCCAGGAGAACGCGCGCGTCTCATTCAGCGAGCTTGGCAGGAGGGTCGGACTCTCATCGCCGGCAGTGGCAGAGAGGGTACACCGCATGGAGGAGGCCGGCTATATAAGGGAATACAGGGCCATCGTGGACCAGGAGAAGCTCGGGTTCCCGATCACAGCCTTCATCAGGGTGACGGCAAGCGTCGGGAAGCTCAAGGAGGCTGACGACATGGCCCGAACGATACCGGAGGTGGTGGAGGGACACCACCTGACAGGGACAGACGGCTTCATACTCAAGGTAGTGGTGGCGTCAGTCGGACACCTGGAGGAGATAATAAATCAGATGGGCAACTACGGGCAGACCACCACGTCGATAGTGCTCTCCTCTCCCGTCTCGTCGCGAGTGCTGACCCCATTCTTCGCAGCCCCAAATTGAGGCGGCCAGGCAAAATTTCTTTTTTCCCCGTCAAGGTGGTACAATATAGCATGTGATCTTCCGAGCGGCGGACTTCATTCGCCGCTCGGTTCATGCAATTTCAATGGTTTGTGTTACTCGTCTGGAGGTATGTAATTAGATGGATGGCGACGGCAAGCAAAGGAGTCTCTTCGGGAGGGAGCGGCCGCTTCCAATTGAGGATGAGATAAGGCAGAGCTATCTCGACTACGCGATGAGCGTCATAGTCGGGCGCGCCATACCTGACGCCCGCGACGGACTGAAGCCCGTGCAGCGCAGAATTTTATACGCGATGCTGGAGCTGGCGATCAGGCACAACCAGCCGTTCAAGAAGTCGGCCCGCGTCGTCGGCGAAACGATGGGTAAATACCACCCTCATGGGGACCAGGCAATATACGGGACAATGGCGCGAATGACCCAGGACTTCAGCATGAGATATCCTCTCGTGGAGGGACAGGGCAACTTCGGCTCCATAGACGGAGACTCGCCGGCCGCCATGCGCTACACTGAGGCGCGCCTTCACGCGATGGGCGAGGATATGCTGCAGGACATAGACGAGGAGACGGTCGACTGGGGGCCGAACTTCGACGAGTCCCTGCAGGAGCCGATGCTTTTGCCGTCGCTCATCCCAAACCTGCTCGTGAACGGAAGCTCCGGAATAGCCGTCGGCATGGCGTCGAACATCCCCCCTCACAACATAGGGGAGACGATAGACGCCTGCTGCGCCGTCCTGGAAGACCCCAGCATAGAGCTGGGAGACCTGATGAAGATAATCCCCGGGCCGGACTTCCCGACCGGGGGGACCATCCTCGGGCGAGACGGGATAGTCGAGGCCTACTCCACGGGCCGAGGACGCATAATCGTCAGGGGAAAGACCGATGTGGAGGAGATCCGCCGCGGCAAAAACGCCATTATTATCACTGAAATACCCTACATGGTGAACAAACTCAACCTTATCGAGACGATAGCGAAGGGCGCGCAAAACGGCCAGCTCGACGGCATTACCGACATGCGCGACGAGTCTAACCGCGAGGGCATGAGGATCGTGATCGAGCTTCACCGCGACGCCGACCCGGCCCTCGTGACGCGCCAGCTCTTCAACCGCACTCAGCTCCAGAGCACATTCGGGGTGATAAACCTCGCGCTGATAAACGGACGCCCGCTGGAGCTGGGCTTGAAGCGGTTGATAGAGGTGTTCCTAGGGCACCGCAGGACCGTCGTTCGCAGGCGGACGGAGTACAGGCTCCGCCGCGCGGAGGAGAGGGCCCATATACTGGAGGGACTCGCCCGCGCTCTCGACTTGATAGACGAGGTCATAAGGGTAATCCGGACGTCGCAGGACACTCCAACCGCCCGCGCCTCCCTGGTGGCCGAGCTGTCGTTCTCCGAGGCCCAGGCTCAGGCCATTCTGGAGATGAGGCTCCAGCGTCTGACCGGGCTGGAGCGCCACAAGCTGGAGGAGGAGCTGGCAGGGCTTCTGGCCGACATCGAGCGATATCGCACGATACTCGGCAACCCGGCGGTCTTGGACGCTGTAATAAAGGGCGAGATGGAGGACGTGAAGAAATCGTACAAGGACAAGCGCCGCACCGATATACAGGACTCCCTGGAGGACGTCGCCGCCGAGGATCTCATACCGGAGGCGGAGATAGTCGTGGTCCTGAGCCGCGACGGATACATCCGCCGCATACCCCTGCAGGACTACCGCCTGCAGGCGCGGGGCGGCAAAGGGGTCAAGGGCGCCCCTCCAAAGCCTGAGGACGAGGTCTCCTTAATAAAGGTAACGACGACCCACAACACCCTCTGCCTCTTCACCACAAAGGGGCGCATCTTCGGCATAAAGTGCCTCGCCCTGCCGGAGCCCAAGACCGGCAAGGGCAAGCTGATAGGCACGCTGGTCGCGCTGGAGCCAGGAGAGAAGGTCGTGGCGCTGCGCGACATGAACCACGGCGACGCCAAGTTCGTCTTTTTCGTGACGAAAAAAGGGCTGGCCAAGAGGCTGCCGATAGAGGAGCTGGAAGGCCTCACTAAAGCCGGAAGGCGCGTCCTCGGCGTTCACGACGACGACGACATAGCGCAGGTGAGGATAACGAACGGGCACGACGAGCTGCTGCTATCGACAGCAAAGGGCAAGACGCTGCGCGTGGACGAGAACGAGATAACGGCCCAGGGCAGGGGCGGCCACGGGGTACACGGAATGAAGCTCCAGGACGGCGACTTCGTAGTGGGCTGCGACATCGTCATATCCGGCCGTCAGGCCCTCTTCGTGAGCGAACATGGGATAGGGAAGCTGACGCCATACGACGAGTTCCAGACTCATCACAGGAACACCGGCGGAGTGAAGGCGATGAGCCTGAACAACCGGACCGGCGACCTGATAGGCGCGTGGGGAGTGGCGCCCGACGACGAGCTGGTCCTCATATCCGGCCGGGGCCGAGTCGTCAGGATGGGGGCATCCGAGGTGTCGAGTCTCAGCCGGACGGCGACGGGCTACACGATGGTGAAGCTGGACGAGGGCGACGTCATCGCGGACGTCAGCGTCATAAAGGCCGACCCGGAGGCCGGCAAGGAGTAGTACGTGAGGCTGGCGCGGGCCGGACTCCCAACCATAGCTGCATCTTTCCTGGCGTCGGCGGCGCTGTTCCTTGTTTCAAGGGTTGCCGCCGCGGCGATTGCCCTGCTGTTCCTCATGTCGCTCTGGTTTTACAGGGACCCGGAGCGCGCCCCAGAGGGCGACGGGTGGGTCAGCCCGGCCGACGGCAGGGTGGTCGAGGTGACGCCCGACGCCGAGGATCCCTATGCCGGGAGGACGACCAGGATAGGCATCTTCATGAGCGGCCTCGACGTCCACGTCAACAGATTCCCGGCGGACGGCACGATAGAGGACGTCAGGCACGTGCCCGGCAAGAAATGGTTCGCGATAGCCCCTAAGGCGTCTTTGGAGAACGAACGCCTATATATCGGCGCGAACACCGCGCAGGGGAGGACGACCCTTGTACAAATCGCGGGAATAATGGCGAGAAGGATAGTAAATTATACAAAAATCGGAAACAGCCTTGCGCGTGGCGAACGTTATGGTATGATTAAGCTCGGTTCAAGAGTTGACATTTATTTGCCTCCTTCTGTCAGGCCGGTAGTCAAGATCGGCGACAGGGTCAGGGCGGGAAAATCTATAATAGGAGTGGTAGATATATGAGAAGGCGCAGGAGGAGAATCAAGTCGATTCCCTTCAATAAGATAGTACCGAACATGATTACGAGCGGCAGCGTACTGTGTGGGATGATGTCGCTGATCCTCACATACGAGAGACAGTTTTTGCCCTCGGCCCTCGTGCTGATAATGGCCGTTTTTTTCGATTATATGGATGGCAAGGTGGCGCGCAGCCTGGGCGGCAGCAGCGCCTTTGGCGAGGAACTCGACAGCCTGGCCGACGCGCTTTCGTTTGGCGCGGCGCCTTCATTTTTGATATACGCCAGGTACATTGGACTGGAGTTTGGGACATATGGCGCCCTTTCGGTGTCATTTTTCGCCCTCTGCGGAGTGCTGAGGCTCGCCCGCTTCAACGTGACTCACGTAACCGGCGCCTTCCAGGGTCTGCCCATACCGGCGGCCGGCATGGCGCTCGCCGCAATAATCATAGCCAATTTACCGCTGACGCCAATACTGGCGGTGGCCGCGCTGCTTTCCCTTGGCGCCCTCATGATCTCCACCATTCCATACGGCAACCTGAAGCTGCTCCGCAAGGGCAATGTCAACAAGACTCACTCCCTGATCCTCACGGGTCTGGCGTTATCCTGCTTCATGGCTTTCCGGGAAAAGGCGCTGCTCACCCTCATCAGCATATACATCGCGAGCGGCCCGCTTCACTTCGACTGGGGCGCGTGGCTATCGAGGTGCGCCGACCCAGAGGAAAAACCGGCGCACAGACAGGAGTAAAGGGTTGATGACATACAGAAGAGGGGGAGATCGGAGATGAGCCTGGTTATTGCGTGCTTGGTCGTTTTTGGCGTTCTTATTCTGTGGTTCATGTACACCTACAACATCTTCGCGTCGAAACAGCAGAGGATAGACGATTGGTGGGACGAGGTGGACATCCACCTGAAACTTCGCCATGAGCTTGTCCCAAACATCCTGGGCAAGGCCAGCTCCCTCATGGGTGGGGAGACTCGGACTCTGGACCGCATCGCTGAGCTGAGCGAGAGATCGCTCGACGACGCCCATGAATCTGATTTCGAGTTTCTGGAAAACGGTCTGAGCATAGCCCTGCACGATCTGACAACGGCATTCAAAAATAACCGGGACCTGATGATGGACAGCGATTTCCTCAGGCTGATGGGTGAGCTCGTATCACTGGAGGGACGCGCCTCGACAGCGTGCAAGGAACACAACATGCTGGTCAGCGACTTCAACGTCGCGATAAAGCGTTTCCCGGCAAACCTGGTGGTCGGTCTCCTGCACTTCAAACCCCGCGAGATGAGGATATTCGTGGGGCCGGACGGGAGTTCCGCGTAGAGTCCGCGTCAATTCAGCTCCATTATCCTGGGTATAGCCAGCTTCAACACCTCCACGCCCCTCAGAAACTCGGAGACGGGTATTTGTTCGTTTGAGCTGTGATCGTACTTCGAGTCTCCGGGGCCGTAAGCGCCCATGGGACAGCCCCATGGGGAGACGACGTTGAAATCGCAAGTGCCCTGCTTTGCAAGTATCCTCGGACGAGCGCCCGCGTCGCGTATGGCGGTGCGAAACGCCCTTATGACGGGGTCGGTTTTCTGCACGCCATAGGGCGGCACGTACTCGATCACGTTCAAGGAGACGCCAAACGCCGCGGCAGTCTCGCCAAGCATCAAATCAAGCGACTCCTGTTCCGCCCCCAGGGGGATCCGCAAATCGATTATTATCCTGCCCCAGCGGGTGCCGGCCTCATGGCCCTCCATCTCCATCACTGCGGTCGAGTAGCCAGGCCCCATATTTTTAGCGATGTCGAACAGCGACGAGGCCGCCATCACTACCGCGCTCATCGGGCCTGGACTCCCAGATCTGTGAGCCCCCTCGTCCTCCGACTCGAACGAGAATAGCACGCGGCCCCTGTATGAGAGGGCTACCCCGTCGCTTCCGGTTGGTTCTCCGATCACGCAGGCCGCAGGGGAGTGCAGCGGCATCCGGAAGCGCGCCCCCCGGGAGTCGATCTCCTCTCCGACCGCGGCCACCAGCGTCACCCGCCAGTCCCGCTGTATGGGGACGAAGCCGCCCGCAACAGCCATTGCGCAGCATGGCCCCTTCGCGTCGACGCTGCCGCGCCCCTGTATCCTGTCGCCGTCTATAATTATCTTAGGACCGCCGGAGACGGTGTCGATGTGGCCCAGCAGGACGAGTTCCTTCCCGCCGGTGCCGCGCGACGCGACGACATTACCCACCCCGTCGAGGTGCGCCCCATTCCACCCAAATCGCGGCAGGGACTCGGCCAACAGCTTGGCCGCGGCTTCCTCATGCCACGTCGGACTCGGGACGGCCACGAGGTCCGCCAAAAGCCGCGCCGACTCCGGAAGGCTCATGGCTGAAACCCCGCCAACGTCTCTTTCACTATCCCGACAGCTTTGAAAACATCGTCGGAACCGGCGGCGTATGACGGCAGGAAGCGCACGACTCTCGGCCCTGCCGTGAGGGAGAGCAATCCCCTGGCTTGAAGCGCCTTCACCACGCCGATAGACGGGACGTCAAGCTCCAGGCCAACCATCAGCCCCAATCCCCTGACTCCCTTTATTATCCGCTTGCCGCCGCTCTCGCCCAATTGCTCCAGAGAGGAGCGAAGGAGGGCGCCAAGCTCCGCGGCGTGAGTTGCGTAGTTTTTTTCCCTTATCAGGCCGAGCGCCGCAACGGCCACCCCGCAAACCAGCTCGTTGCCTCCGTATGTGGAGCCGTGGCTGTGGCTGGGGAAATCGCCAAGCGTATCCTTCCATACCGTGGCGCCGACCGGCAGCCCACCGGCGAGTCCCTTCGCGAGGCAGATTATGTCGGGGTCGAGTCCTGTCAGCATGCTTGCCAGCATCGCCCCGCAGCGCCCCATGCCGGACTGTATCTCATCCGCGACCAGGATGGCGCCCGCCCTCGCGCATGACTCGCTTATGGCCCGCCCGACGCCCTCGGGCAGGGGGTAAACGCCGCCCTCGCCCTGAACCGGCTCGACGAAGACGGCTATTGTGTTCTCGTCTATCCTGCCGGGCAGATCCTCCGGGTTGTGGTGCTCCACGTCGGCCGTCAGCGCCTTGAAGGGCATCCTGTACTTAGGGTTGAACGTCAGGGAGAGCGCGCCGCTCGTGCGGCCATGAAACGCCCTCCGGCAAGCCATTATCCTGCTTCTTCCGGGTCTTAGCGCTACCGAGAGCTTTAGTGCCGCCTCTATCGCCTCGCTCCCGCTGTTGCACAGGAAAACCCTGCCTCCCCCGACGAATCCGCCAAGCGTCTCGGCCAACTCCTCCCTGACCGGGGAATCGAATCCAGCGCCGACGCTCCAAAGGCCCCTCGACGCGGCTTGGAGCGCCGCCAGGAGTTCGGGGTTCGAGTGGCCGAAGAGGGCCGCGCCGTGCCCGTTGAAAAAATCTATATACTCCCGTCCCTCGCTGTCCACTACACGACTGCCCTGTCCCGAGACCAGGACCGCGCCTCGGCCTCCGTACAGGCCGCTCAACGAACCAGACATGTGGCGTTCCCTCCAATCGCGTTCTCTATGGGCCGTCCGACCCTGCCATCCGCGAGATAAACCCTCGCGATCCCGCCCTCCAGAGCCTCCCGGCAGGCGACCATCTTGCGCTTCATATTACCCTGGGCGCAGCGCTCCAGCTCATCCCAGTCAGCCAGGGCGCCGCGGTCTATTCTAGAATCAGGGGACTCGACGTCACGCATCAGCCCCGGCACGTTCGAGAGTACAATCAGGATCTCCGCCCCAAGCTCGCAAGCCACGGCCGCCGCGAGCCTGTCGCCGTCGATATTTATATCGAGCGAGCACTCGGCGTCGTGTCCGAGGGGCGGCATTATCGGGACCACTCCCTTCGACAGGAGTTCGAGTATGCCCGCGCCATTTATCCGGACTACTGTGCCGCTGTAGTTTCCGCGGACTATTCGAATCCGGCCCCCCACGCTCTCGCGCAGAACCTCCTTTCTTTTGGCCAAAACGCTCATCCTCGGCTCGGTCCGCTCGGCTGAGGCCCCGCAGCCCTCTAGAATTTTTTTTATCGAGCCGCCATACGCGACGGCCGCCTCCTCGAAGACGGCGCGTTCGGCTTCGCCGACGAAACGGCTCCTGTAGCCGGAGGGACTCGTGATCATCCGAACCTCTATGCCGCGCTCACCGCACATTCTGTTCATTATGCCGCTCGCGCCGTGGACGACGACCCACCTCTCGCCCCCAGCTGTCCTTCGCGCGATCTCCTCCAGCAGCGGCTCGACCCTGTTGCCCTCCGCTCCTCCGATTTTGACGACTCCGAACATTGGTTCAGCCCCCTTATGCCGGGTAGACCGGCATCATATCGAGACCGGACGTCTCGTCCAGCCCCAGCATTATATTCGCGGACTGGACTGCCGACCCGGCAGCGCCCTTCATCAGATTGTCGAGGGCGGATGCCGCTATGGCCCGCCGTCCGTCCTCCGCCAGGGCGAAACCCACCAGCACCCTGTTGCTGCCCATCACGAATCTTGGGTCTGGTATACGGAGGTGGGCCGGCTTCGCCGGCGTTGCCGACACGAATGCCTCGCCACTCCACGCGGCCCTGTAGAGCTTCCACAGGTCTACCTCCTTCACGGCCCTGGTGAGGGTAACGTGAGCCAAGCACTGAATGCCTCGGACCAGCTCGACAGCGGTCACCCCCATCGTGAATTTTTCACCGGGCAGCCCAAGCTCCTGTATCAGCTCGGCCGCGTGCCTGTGAACGAATGGCGACACTACGCGCAGAGTCCTGCTGCGAAGCGGATGCGAGCTTCCCTCGTCGCCGTGAGCGCCTCCCTCCGACGAACCGACCCTGCACTCTATGCGGGCTTCCTCGATCAGCCCCTCTTTGACCAGCGGCCTGAGCGCGCATATAGCGGACGTGGCGTTGCATCCCACGCCGGAGATAAGGCGAGCGCCCGTCATCTCGCCCCTGTGAAGCTCCGGAAGCCCATACACAGCCTCGCCCAACAGCTCCGGACACGGGTGTTCCACGCCGTACCATTTCAGGTACTCCTCCGCGCTCCTCAGCCTGAAGTCGGCGGACAGGTCCACTACCCGTCTGCCCAGGCCAAGGAGGCGTTTAGCCATCGCGGCTGACGCCCTGTGCGGCAGGGCGAGGAACGCCAAGGGAGAGTCAAGTGCCTCGCCCTGATCGGCCGATATAAAAGTCATGTCCCTATACGCGTGCCGCAGATGAGGATGGGCAGCCCCGACAGCGGTGCCGGCACTGCTCCGAGAGATGGCGCCAACGGCCTCCATGCCGGGATGCCCAGCTATGACCCTCATCAGCTCGCCGCCTATGAAGCCGGTCGCTCCCCAAACCGTCACCGGAATTTTTTCAGCCATTCCAATCCCACCCTTCCAAAATCGCTTCGCGCTCTGCATGGGCGCTTATTACGCTCCATAATGTAAGAGTATTCTGTGCGAGCATATTTCGTTATCGCGTAAAAAATCGCCCGCTTCTCTTCGAAGCGGGCCGCGGACTCTGTCTTTATGTCGGACAAATTATCAATACCAAGATCAAATCCAACATAACGCCAAGCCACGGTCCATCGTGCAAACCCGCTTTATCCAGGGGCTGCGTTTAGCGTCTTTTAACTCTAAAACAAACGTACCGAGGCTCGTCATCTCGGTCTCGCCTCCCATGCCGCGCGAACGACCGCGCCAGGTATGTCAGTCCCGGTCGGCTCGATCGAGTTGCGGAACTCCCCGCCGTCGTTGACCTCGTTGACCAGCCACCCGTCTCCAACGCCGAAAAGATCTACCGCCAGAAACTCGCCGCCGATCGCGCCTTGAACTCTCCTCAAGATGGACCCCATGGTCTCGTCCACCGGTATGTTCGACGCGGTGGCGCCCCTCGCGGTGTTCGTTATCCAGTGAGCGCTGTTGCGGCTGATGGCGCATATCGGCGTTCCATTCACGACGAAAGCGCGCACGTCGGAGCCGCCTTTTTCGATATATTGCTGAATGTAGAAGATGTTGTGAATCGCGCCGAGCATGGACTTGTGCTCCAGCACCGCCTCCGCCGCCTCGATGTCGTTTACCTTTGCCAAAAGCCGTCCCCAGCTTCCAAGGACTGGCTTGTAGACGACAGGCAGGCCCATTTCGAGCGATGCCTCGAGTGCCGCCTCCGGCGTAAAGGCTACCCTGAAATCGGGCTGAGGAATTTCGGCGCCCTTTAGTGCCAGGGTGGTGGAGAGTTTGTTGCCGCAGAGGGCCATGACGCGGGAGCTGTTGACGACCCGCACGCCCTGAGACTCCAGGAGAGCGGCCACCGACTCGTTCTCGTTGTGCGAGACGCAACGGGCCAGTACGACGTCATCGGGCGAACAAAAATCCCGGCCGCCGTAATAGACGTCCGTGACGTTTTGCAGCTCGCAGGGGATGCCCTCCCTCTTCGCCGCCTCGTTGAGCAATTTCTCCTCCAGGCGGAGCCTTGTAAAGAGTATCCTCAGGACGCTCACTCTACTCGCCCCAGTCCTCCTGCACCTGCGGCGCCTCCTCTACCGCAATCGGGTCGAGGCTGATTACCTCCAGCTCCGCCCCGCAGTCGGAGCAGATCAAGAGCTCCCCCTCGCCGCAATCGTCCGGAAGGGCGACCGACGCCTCGCATACAACGCACGTAGCGCTTGACATTAAAAACACCTCCTGATTAGTTTCGGCGAACCGTCGCCGCCGTAAGAAAAAAATAATGGCATTGTTGGCATTCGTTGTCAAGCCCAATTGTAAAATATGTCGCCCAATTGTAAAATAAAATATTGACATTCGGCGGAATCATGATATAGTACCTCCTAACATGTAATACTTAGTAATTACCTAGGGAATTTATGATATAAGATTAGGGGCGCGGCATGATTGTACTGGAGAACGTAGGCAAGGTCTTCGAGTCGGAACAGGGACGGGTTGAGGCGCTCAAGGGAGTCAGCCTCAAAATAAAGCGCGGGGAAATTTACGGCATAATAGGATACTCCGGCGCTGGAAAATCTACGCTCGTCCGCTGCATAAATCTGCTGGAGCGGCCGACAGAAGGGAGGGTCTTCGTCGATGGGATCGAGATGACGGCAATGTCCGAGCGGGAACTGCGGAGAACGCGGAAAAAAATAGGGATGATATTCCAGCTCTTCAACCTCTTCGCGTCCCGAACCGTCGCCCAGAACATCGCCTACCCACTGAAGTACAGCGGGCTCGACAGGGGGCAGATCAGGAATAAGGTGCTGGACCTGCTGGGCCTCGTCGGCCTCGAGGACAAGGAAAACTCGTATCCCTCCCAGCTCAGCGGAGGACAGAAGCAGCGAGTGGCCATAGCGAGAGCCCTTGCGAACGACCCTGGAGTTCTGCTCTGCGACGAGGCGACCAGCTCGCTCGACCCGCAGTCGACGCTCTCGATATTGAAACTGCTCAAGAAGCTGAACGCGCAGCTTGGAATAACTATCGCGGTCATCACCCATGAGATGCAGGTGGTAAAGGAAATATGCGGCAGGGTGGCAGTAATGGAGGACGGCCGCGTGGTCGAGGAGGGCGACGTATTCTCGGTGTTCGCCGACCCCAAGCAGAGGATCACGCGCGATTTTATCGACACCACGTCGAATCTGTCGAAGATATACTCTCTGATCGACGAGGACTCGCCAGTCATACAGCTCAAACCGGGCGAGTGTATACTGAAGTTCCGCTACCTCGAGAAGAACATCTCCGAGCCGCTCGTGTCGACTATTTCGCGGAGATTCAATATCGACGCGAATATAATCTTCGGCAATATAGAGCTGATAGGCGGCGCGCCGCTCGGCGGCCTGGTTGTAATAGCCAGCGGCGGGAGCGACGACATAGACGACGCCATAACGTGGCTTAGGGAGAAAAATGTTGGAGTGGAGGTGATCTTGGATGCAAGGGGAGTTTCTGAGCTTTCTGATGCCGAACGTAGCGTCAAAGTGGCCTGTTTTCTTTAGGTCAATAGCGGAAACCCTCGCGATGGTTGGAATATCGGGCGCTATATCATTTTCGCTGGGCCTGCTGTTTGGGATTGTCATCACGGTGACGAAGCCGGGCGGCGTTATGCATAATAGGACCACCTACCAGATACTGGACAAGTTTGTGAACTTCTTCCGCTCCATACCTTTCATAATCCTGCTCGCCGGCCTTATCCCTCTCACGAGAATCCTGATGGGGTCGGCAATAGGGGTAAAGGGCGCGATCGTCCCGCTCGTTTTCGGAACGACTCCGTTCTTTACAAGGCAGATCGAGGCGGCTCTTGCCGAGGTCGACAGGGGGGTAGTCGAGGCGGCCCAGTCAATGGGATCGGGGCCGATGGAGATAGTATTCCGCGTCTATCTGAGGGAGAGCCTGGCTGGAATAGCCAGAGGAACTACGATCACGGCCATCAACCTCATAGGGCTGAGCGCAATGGCGGGCGCCGTGGGCGCGGGCGGACTCGGAGACTTTGCGATAAGATTCGGGCACCAGAGGAATCAGCTCGACGTCACGTACCTAACGGTGCTGACCCTCGTGTTCCTTGTCAACGTGATACAGGTCATAGGCAGCAAGGTCGCCCAAAAAAGCACGCATTGACGGCCAAGGCGAAACATAAAAAACTTTTGAATGGAGGAATATGTCTATGAAAATCGCAAGACTGCTACTGGCAACGCTCATTTCAATCCTGGCGGTGGGATTCTACTCCGACGCCAGCTATGCCGCGGATAGGGTAAAGGTGAAGATAGGAGTCACCGGCGAGATCTACAACGACCTGTGGGGGCCTGCTATCAAAGAACTGGCAGGGGAGGGCATAGACGTCGAGCTGATCAGCTTCTCCGACTACACCCTGCCAAACGCGGCGCTCGACGCGGGAGAGATAGATCTGAACACGTTTCAGCATCATAACTATCTCAACAACGAGGTAAAGACAAAGGGATACAAGATCACGGCGGTGGCCGACACGTTCCTCTCTGCCCTCTGCGTGTACTCCAAGAACATCAAGGATTTGAAGGAGCTGAAACGCGGCGACAAGATCGCAATCCCAGGCGACGCCGTCAACACTGGGAGGGCTCTCACAGTGCTTCAGGGGGCGGGGCTGATAAAGATCGATTCGTCAAAGGGGACTCTGCCGGAGGTCACCGACGTGACAGAAAATAAACTGGAACTCGAATTTGTCCAGGTCGACGCGGCTCAGATCCCGTCACTGCTTCCGGACGTGGCGGCAGGAGTGATAAACGGCGGATACGCTGTGGACTTCGGCCTGAACCCCGCAAAGGACTCGATATTCTTCGACGACGTAAGTTTCTATAAGGACAATGGCTATATAAACATCGTGGCGGCAAGAACGGCCGACAAGGACAACGAAATATACAAGAGGGTAATCAAGGCCCTCCAGTCAGAGGGCGTGGAACAGGTGTTCAAGGAGAAATTCGCCGGATTCTTCATCCCGGCATGGAACAGATAAACCGGCCTAAGCGACGCCTTGAGCTGAGTCCGGCCGCTAAGCACACTCCTGCCTCCTAATACAGAAGTGGTCAAGGTCGGAACCCCCGTGGCTTTTAGCTGACACGGGGGTTCTTGCCTGTTTGTAATTCCAATTTTGAGTCAAAGATGCTTTTATTTGACTCAAAATTGGAATGCGCGACACGATGTCGCGCCGCGCAATG
>JAITNX010000050.1 GCA_031290235.1 Synergistaceae bacterium
CGTTGGCGCTGATGCCATCGCGGCGGTCGTCCGCGCTATAGCGCCGCTTCTGAAATACCCCATAACGAAGGTCAGGCTCATCAAAAAAGACCGGCTGGTGCTGGAAAAACCGGCGTCGCCGAACACGCTGAATATGCCGAATACGCTGGATACGCCGAATACGCTGGATACGTCAAATAATTCCGATTACGCTTTACCCTTCAGGCCTTTGATTTCGAATTGGTTTGAGGGGCGAGGGCAATACGACTACGGAGCTTATGTCCTGTATAATGTATCGAGATTGAGGGGGCGGCATCATGGAGAAACCTGTGTTGGCTATTTTAGCGGCAGGAATCGGCAGCAGATATGGAAGCCTCAAACAGATAGACGCGGTTGGCGCAAATGGCGAGCTGATAATGGACTATTCCATCTTCGACGCTGTAGAGGCCGGTTTTGAGAAGGTCGTCTTTATAATAACTCATGAAATCGAGCGCGGCTTCAAGGAGGTAATCGGCGGCAGGATTGGAAGGCATGTCGAGACCGCTTACGCGTATCAGGAGCTGGACAGTCTGCCGGCGGGCTATGTCGTGCCAGAGGGCAGAAAAAAGCCATGGGGCACGACTCACGCGATTTTATCCGCAAGGGACCTGATAGGCGGCCCTTTTGCCGTAATCAACGCGGACGACTACTACGGGCCGACGGCTTTCAGGACGATTTACAACTGGTTGTCCGTCCCGAGGCGGGAAGGCGGGGCGCTCCACTTCGCTATGGTCGGATACCTGATCGAAAACACGGTGCCGGCGCGCGGGCGAGTGACGCGCGGGATATGCGAGGTGGACAAAAGAGGATACCTGGCCAGAATAGCCGAGCGAAGGATGGTGGAGAAGACGTCAACCGGCGCCCGTTACTCCGAGGACAACGGAGAGACCTGGTCCGGCGTCCCGGCCGGGACACTTGTATCGATGAACCTCTGGGGCCTGAATGATCGTTTTTTCGCGGAGTCCGAGCTGAATTTCAAGGAGTTCCTGGATAACGTCCTGCCGTCGAACCCCATGACGCGCGAGTACCCAGTGCCCGAGGACATTGACAGCCAGCTCAGGAGAGGACGCTCTGACGTGGAGGTATTGTCGTGTCTGGACACCTGGTGCGGCATCACATACAAGGAGGACAAAACCACAGTAACGGAGGCAATTGTGAGAAAGCACCAGGAAGGAATCTACCCGACGCCGCTCTGGAAGCCGGTAAAACCATTGTGACGAACAGGCCGCTATAAATTTGTCCATTATTTGTTCCGATATTTAGTTTATAGGAGCGCAGAGGAGGTGATGCCCATGATGGATTTAATAAGCAGCGTAAGTGAATCGCAGCAAGCAGCTATCAGCGCCCAGGTAGGAACCGCTGTTCTGGCGAAGGTCATGAACACTACGGCGGACCTGCAGAAGGATCTCGTGAACCAACTGCTGGGAAAAGCGGGCATCGGCAACAATCTCAACACTGTGGCTTGACGCGCTCCCAAACCACAGAAACCCCCGGGCGAATGCCCGGGGGTTTCTGCATAATGGTGGACAAGCAAACCCGGGCACTTTATTACCCGGTAACTTTCGCCATTTTAGCACTTTTTTACTGGTAATTTTTTCCAAAGGGATATATAATGCCTTAATCATGGAAAGAAAAATCACTCAGGAATTAACCAAATGGAAACAAAATTCACAGGCTAAACCGCTGGTTGTCTATGGCGCCAGACAGGTTGGGAAAACGTATGTTATCCGTGAATTTGGTCAAAACCGTTACCAGAATTTAATCGAAGTCAATTTTGAGGTTGAGGAAACGTTATCCTCAATTTTTGCGATCAGCTTACAACCCAAAGCCATCATTAAAGCGCTTGAGGATTTTTATGAAACTAAAATTGATCTTGATAACACCTTGATTTTTTTTGATGAGATCCAAAAATGCCCCCAAGCCCTTACCTCGCTGAAATATTTCCAGGAGGAAATGGAACAAGGCAAAGCTCATTACCAGATAGTGGCAGCTGGCAGTTTGTTAGGTGTCACACTGCAACATGAACAGGGCGGGCCGTTAGACAATAAAAAACAACAGGCAACTTTCCCCGTGGGGAAAGTTGACACTTTGATTGTTTATCCTTTAGATTTTGAGGAGTTTTTATGGGCAGGGAAAAAGAAATTTTTGGCTAACCAAATCCGGGAAGGTTATCGTCAAAATCAGGCATTGCCAGACATTTTGCATCGAGAAGCGCTCATGTTTTATCAAAAATTCCTGGTGGTCGGGGGAATGCCGAAAGTAGTGGCAGCCTATCTTGCCAGCAGCGATTATCGCGTGGAGCAAAAAGTGATTGTCGATAGTTACTCGGCTGATATGACGAAATATACCCCTGACCGGATAACCGGTCTTAGAAATCAAGAGACATACCGGTCTGTCGCCAAACAACTGGGGCAAGAAAAAGCCAATAAAAAATTTATATTTTCGGATATCCGCAAAGGAGCAAAAAGCCGGGATTACCGAGGCAGCGTTTGGTGGCTTGCTCAGGCGCACGTTATCATTGAGTGTACTAAGATTAAGGCGGGCGATATGCCCCTGCTTGCCAGTGAGGAGACGGATTTTTTCAAATTATATTTGAGCGACACGGGCTTGCTTTGCTATTTATTGGCAGTCACGCAAAACAATCTCGATATTTTTGATAAAACCTACCAGGGAGCGCTCACCGAAAATTATGTCGCGTGTGCGCTGCAAAATAAAATTCAAGCTCTTTCCGCTCGTCTTCATTATTGGAAAGCGAGCGAAAAGACTGACGGGGCGGAGGTTGATTTTGTAATTAGTTCAAGCGGAGGCAATATCCCGATTGAAGTTAAAAGCAGCGTCAATGTCCGCAGTAAAAGCCTTAATTCATTCACAAAACGATTCGCTCCAGCTCAAGTTTTTAGAGTCAGCAAGAGAAACTTTGGCTTTGAAAATGGGATTAAATCAATCCCTTTGTACGCAGCGTTTTGTATTGAAGACATGATCTAATTCCAATATTGAGTCAAATATGCTTTTATTTGACTCAATATTGGAATGCGCGACACGATGTCGCGCCGCGCAATGCGCAGGATGCGCGTTTGACTTGGAATTAGAATAAGATCCTTCAATCCTTTCGTTTCTACAGAAACTTAGGCGCTGTTCCTATCTTTACGTAAAAAAATAGTTGCAATACCGTATGTTAAAATGTATTATTCTCTCTATAATGATTTATGTCGGTGGATGATATCGGGAGAGACCGCTCACCGCGGCGCCGAAGGGGAATAATTTAGCGCAAAAACTCTCAGGCAAAAGGACCGATGTCGGACGACACTCCGGAGAGCCGAATACTGGCGCCGAAGAAGCAATCCCCAATTATCTTGAACCGAGGGGAGAATCTTTCAGGCAAAATAACGGGGAGCGTTGGGTTAATCCCGCGCGCCCTTTTTTTTATTGGCGGGACGGGAATCTTGAACAGGGGGAGTGACGAGGATGAAAGAGGGGGGCGAGCTGAGGCGGACTCCGTTGTACGGCTGTCACGCCGAACTTGGCGGCAGGATAGTTCCATTCGCCGGCTACGAGCTGCCAGTCCAGTATTCCGGGGTCATAGCCGAGCACATGGCGGTGAGGACAAGGGCGGGACTGTTCGACGTCTCCCACATGGGAGAGGTCATATTTTCAGGACCGGACGCGTTGGCCAATATCCAACTGCTGCTGACTAACGACTTTACGGACATGGTTGACGGCAGGGTGAGGTATAGCCTAATGTGCAACGATGAGGGCGGTGTCATTGACGACCTCATCGTGTACAGGAACGGGCGGGACCGATACCTGACAGTGGTGAACGCCTCCAACAGGGAGAAGGACGTAGCGTGGATGAAATCGCACAGCTTCGGCGACGTGAAAGTGGAGGATATTTCAGACGATGTCGCTCAGATCGCCCTGCAGGGGCCCGCGTCGGAAGATATACTGCAGCGCGTTGCGGAAGCGTCGATTATACCGGCAGGGTACTATACCTTCAAAGATGGAGTTCTCGTGGGCGGCGTAAAATGTCTCCTATCACGAACCGGCTACACTGGCGAACTGGGTTTTGAACTGTACATGGCGAACCGCGACGCTCCAAAACTCTGGCATACGCTGCTCGATGCCGGGTCAGATCTCGGCCTCATACCCGCGGGGCTGGGCGCGCGCGACACTCTGAGGCTCGAGGCGTCCATGCCGCTCTACGGGCATGAGATGGACGAGACTGTCACTCCATTCCAAGCCGGTCTCAGCTTTGCGGTAAAGATGGCCAAGGAAAACTTCATAGGGAAATCGGCGCTCCAATCCCTTGCGAAACCCGTGAAATCGCGCGTTGGCCTGAAGGTTGCGGGCAGGGGGATAGTGCGGGAGCGCGAGATCGTGTACATAGGGGACAGGGCGGTTGGAGTGACGACGTCAGGCACACACTGTCCGTTTCTGGGAGCGGCCTTCGCGATGGCGTCGGTGGACTCCGGTATAGCTGTCCCTGGCGCCGTCGTAGAGGCGGATGTAAGGGGCAGGCGGATTGAGGCGGAGATAGTACCCCTGCCGTTCTACAAAAGGGCGAAGTGAAGAAGCGGCACAGTGACCAGAAAAAAATCGAGGAGGGGTTATATATGAATTTCCCGGAAGAACTGCATTACACAAAATCACATGAATGGATCCGCGACCTCGGCGGAGCCGTGGTACAGGTCGGCATAACGGACCACGCCCAGGATCAGCTCGGAGATTTGGTCTTCGTCAACCTACCGGAGGTCGGGGCGGAGGTAGTGGTCGGCGGAACGGTCGCCGACGTCGAGTCGGTAAAGGCGGTCTCAGACATCTACAGCCCGGTAACCGGCAGGATAAGAGCTGTGAACGATACGCTGAGGAACGCCCCCGAGGTCATAAACTCCGACCCGTTTGGCGCCTGGATCTTCGAGGTGGAGAATGTGACGGAGAACGATGAGTACTTGAGCGCCGCTGACTACGAGGCGTTCTGCGAGAGCGAGAGCTGACCATGGGTTATTACGTGCCCTCGACGGAGTCCGAACAGGGGGAGATGCTGAGGAAGATAGGCGTCGGGTCCTGGAAGTCGCTCTTCTCGGCGATACCTTGCGAACTCATGATAGACGGCCCGGACATTCCGGATGGGTCGTCTGAGATAGAGGTAAGACGCCGCATGGAGTCCATCGCAGTGAAAAACAGGGTATACCCCTCGATTTTCCGTGGCGCCGGAGCTTATAACCACTACATTCCCGCACTGGTAAAGCAGATTGTGAGCAAGGAGGAGTTCGTGACTTGCTATACGCCGTATCAGGCTGAGCTGAGCCAGGGGACACTCCAGGCGATATTCGAGTTCCAGACGATGATGTGTGAGCTGACCGGCCTCGACGTGTCGAACGCCTCAGTATACGACGGCGCTTCCGCGGCTGCGGAGGCCGCGGCCATGTGCCGGGAGAAGAAGCGCGGCAAGGTCCTGATATCCGGCGCGAGCAGCCCGCACGTCATAAACACGGTCAAGACTTACTGCTATGCGGCAAACGCGGAAGCCGTCCTCGTCCCTGCCAGAGATGGCGCGACGGATCCGGACGCGCTCAGGGATTTGCTGGACGATGAAACAGCCTGCCTGTATGTACAGCAGCCGAACCGCTTCGGAATCATAGAGGACGCCGGGACGCTTGGAGAGATCGCCCACGCGGCCGGAACCAAATATATCATGGGGGTCAACCCTGTAGCGGCGGCAGTCCTTCGCACCCCCTCGGAGTGCGGCGCGGATATCGCTGTCGGCGACGCACAGCCCTTAGGCATGCCACTGTCGTTCGGAGGGCCTTATGTCGGGTTCATGACGGCCTCGAACGATATGGCGAGGAAGCTCCCTGGCAGGATAGCCGGCCAGACTGTGGATATGAGCGGAGACAGGGCGTTCGTACTGACTCTCCAGGCGAGGGAACAGCATATTCGCAGGGAGAAAGCCTCATCGAACGTCTGTTCGAACCAGGCCCTCTGCGCACTCACCGCGTCGGCCTACCTCACGGTCATGGGCCCCGGCGGACTCAGGGATGTCGCGCGGCAGTGCTTCTCAAAGGCGCATTACGCCGCGGAGGCCATATCAGGCATAAAGGGCTTCGAGCTGGTGTATGCCCGTGAGTTTTTCCACGAGTTCGTAACGTCATGCCCGATTGACCCGTCTCTGTTGCAGGGCGAGCTAGATAAAAGAGGCATACTCGGCGGATACTCGGTGGATGGCGGCCTGCTCTGGTGCGTCACGGAGATGAACACGCGCGGGCAGATAGACGAACTGGCCGCGGCATTGAAGGAGGCGACGGCGAGATGAAACTGAGCTTTGAGAAGAGCAGGCCCGGCAGAGGATCCCGGATACTGCCGGAGACGGATGTGCCGGAGCGCTCGCTGCCCGACGCCCTTTTGAGGAAGGATGCGCCCCGTCTGCCTGAGATGTCGCAGGGCGATATCTCAAGGCACTACTCGGCTTTAGCCCGCAGGGTCCATGGCGTAAGCGACGGTTTTTACCCGCTTGGCTCCTGCACTATGAAGTACAACCCAAAACTGAACGACGAGATGGCCTCGCTCCCAGGCTTCACGGGTATTCATCCGCTCCAGCCGGAATACAGCGTCCAGGGCTGCCTCGAGGCCATAGTACTGGCCGAGCGCCTGCTGTGCGAGATAACCGGCATGGACGCCATGACTTTCCAGCCTGCCGCTGGCGCCCACGGCGAGTTTACCGGGCTGTTGCTGATAAAGTCGTGGCACGAGTCGCGCGGCGACAGCGGCAGGACGAAAATAATCGTTCCGGACTCAGCCCACGGGACGAACCCTGCCACCGCCACGATGACCGGATACCAAGTCGTGAACGTCAAATCGGACGAGGCGGGCGGAGTCGACCTGGAGGCGCTCAAATCAGCGGTTGGAAGCGACACGGCGGGCCTCATGCTGACAAACCCGAACACTCTCGGCATCTTCGACAGGAACATTACCGAGATCACGAGGATAATTCACGAGGTAGGCGGCCTCTGCTACTATGACGGCGCAAACCTTAACGCTATAATGGGGATTGCCCGTCCAGGGGATATGGGCTTCGATGTGATACACTTGAACCTGCATAAGACGTTCTCGACCCCTCACGGCGGCGGCGGTCCAGGCGCTGGCGCCGTCGGCTGCCGCAGGGCGCTGGCGAAATTTCTGCCCAGCCCTCAGGCGAAGGAGAGCGGCGGCACTTATTCGTTCGAGGATCCCGAAAGCAGCATCGGAGCCGTCAAGGCGTTTTATGGCAACTTCCTCGTCGTGATAAGGACGCTTACGTACGTCCTGACCCTTGGTCGCGGCGGTATTGTCGAGGCGGCGCGCAACGCCGTGCTTAACGCCAACTATATGATGAACGGTCTGTCGGACCTGTACGATGTGGCGTATCCTGGGATATGTATGCACGAGTTCGTCCTGACGGCCGAGCGCATAAAAAAGGAATATGGAGTGAGCGCAATGGACATAGCTAAAGCGATGATCGACAGAGGGATACACCCTCCGACGGTATATTTTCCGCTCATTGTCAAGGAAGCCATGATGGTGGAGCCTACCGAGACAGAGTCTATGGAGACACTCGACGAGGCTGTCGCTGTTCTGAGGGAAATTCACGAGCTGGCGAGGACCGACCCGCAATCGCTGCACGACGCCCCGATAAGCACGCCGGTCCGAAGGCTAGACGAAGTGGGGGCCGCGAGACATCCTGTGTTGAAGTACAGTTTTTAATGAGTGAGTGCAGCCTCTTCGGCGGCCGGTCGCTAACGTTCGACAGGACGCTGGTGATGGGTATTTTGAACGTCAACGACGACTCGTTCTACGCGGGCAGCAGAGTCGCCGGAACTGATGCGGCTGTTTCA
>JAITNX010000053.1 GCA_031290235.1 Synergistaceae bacterium
CTCGCGCCGCGCCTGCGGAGAAGGAAGAAATAACGCTTCGCAATGAAGGCAAAAGCGAAAGCAACGGCGGTACTTCACGCCGGCTTTCGCTTTTTGCCTTTTTGTTTTGACGATGTTAATGCTATTATAACTAGAATCAACATTGCGGCGGCGCACGATTTTATGAGTTCTGGAGGCTGGCGGTGCTATGAAGGGAATTGTGACGGTATTGGGAAGGGATTCAGTTGGGATAATAGCTCAGATTTGCGCGTACATGTCGGAGAGAAACGTCAATGTGCTAGAAATAGCTCAGACGATCATCGGAGGGTATTTCAACATGATGATGATAGTTGACCTGAGCGCCGCTTCTGAGCCGCTAGTGTCAATGGTCGAAGGACTCGATGCGCTGGGGCGGAACATAGGGGTCGATGTCAGGCTCCAGCACGAAGATATCTTCAACGCGATGCATCGGATATAAATCTCATGATCTCGATGCATGAAGTTCAGGAGACCGTTCGTATGATCTCGGAGGCGAACCTCGACGTTCGCACGATCACGATGGGGATCAATCTGCTGGATTGCGCCGACAGCGACTATGAGGCATTCTGCCGGAAGATTTATGAAAAAATAGTGCGGAAAGCGGAGCGTCTCGCCCGGGTTGGCGACGACATCTCAAAGGAGTATGGCATCCCAGTCGTCAATAAGCGCGTCTCGGTCACTCCCATAGCGATCGCCGCCGCTGGGTGCCGCTGTGAGGATTACGTGGACGTCGCGCGAACGATGGACCGAGCCGCTCAGGCGATAGGCGTCAACTTTATCGGAGGTTTTTCGGCGCTCGTGCATAAGGGCGCCACTCCCGGGGACCGCAAGCTGATGGACTCCATCCCGCCGGCTCTAAGCGCGACGGAGCGCGTCTGTTCGTCGGTGAACGTAGCGTCGACGCGATCGGGCATCAACATGAACGCCGTCAACACAGTGGGGCGTCTTATCAGGGATTTGGCGATGTTGACGGGGGAGCGCGATTCCATTGGCTGCGCGAAGTTCGTCGTCTTCTGCAACGCGGTTGAGGACAACCCCTTCATGGCGGGGTCTTTTCACGGCGTTGGAGAGGGGGACTCCGCCATCAACGTGGGGGTGAGCGGACCCGGCGTCGTCAAACGCGCGCTCGAATCCGTGCGCGGGGCCGATTTTGAGATGCTCTGTGAGACTGTAAAACGCACTGCTTTCAAGATCACCAGGGTGGGGCAATTAGTCGCGCAGGAGGCCTCTCGCAGACTGAATGTCCCATTTGGGATAATCGACCTGTCCCTGGCTCCAACTCCAGCCATGGGCGACAGCATCGCGGAGATCCTTCAGGAGATGGGACTCGAACAGCCAGGGGCGCCAGGCACGACAGCGGCTCTTGCCATCCTGAATGACAACGTAAAAAAAGGCGGCGTGATGGCGAGTTCATGCGCCGGAGGACTGAGCGGCGCCTTCATCCCGGTGAGCGAGGACCACGGCATGATCGAAGCCGTGCAGCTGGGGGCTCTCAGCCTCGAAAAGCTCGAGGCCATGACGTGCGTCTGCTCTGTTGGGCTGGATATGATCGCGATTCCAGGCGATACGCCTGTTGAAACGCTATCGGGAATAATCGTGGACGAGATGGCCATAGGCATGATCAACAACAAGACGACGGCGGTCCGCGTCATTCCCGTAATAGGCAAAAAAGTCGGCGATATGGCGGAGTTTGGAGGGCTGCTCGGCCGCGCGCCGGTCATGGAGGTCAACCGTTTCAAGTGTTCCGATTTCGTGCTGCGCGGAGGCCGCATCCCGGCGCCGATCAGCGGCTTCAGAAATTGACGCCAATTTGAAATCAAAGCGCCTCTGACCTCCGCTATTTACCCGGAGTGTTAGGGAAGCGCTGATTAAATCGCAAGAAACGAGATTGTGTCGTTTGGGAATGCAGTGTCAATCAGGGTTTTAATCTTTACCCTTTAGGCTCTTAGCGATAAATCAGCCCTTGTCAATCAGGGTTTTAATCTTTACCCTTTAGGCTCCTAGCGATAAATCAGCCCTTTCTTAGAGATACCCAGTTCCGCGTTTTGACTCCGCGGCTTTGCGCTGTATAATCTTGCGGGGTTTTAAGGGGGAGTTGGGTTGATTCATATTAAAAATCTCTCGCTGGCCTTTCGTGAGAGGATAATTCTCAAAAACATAAACTGGCTCGTAGGGGATCGTTCACGCGTCGGACTCGTTGGGGACAATGGGGCGGGGAAGACCACGCTGCTTCGCATCCTGGCCGGGGAGATCGTGCCGGACGACGGCGGCGTCGAGTACGCGCCAAACGCGTCTATCGGGTATCTTCCGCAGGACCTGGCGGAACTGGGGAATGGGCGCGTCATCGATTTCCTCAGCGATAGCGCCGGCCTGTCGGCGCTGCGCGACAGGCTGGCCGAGGCGGAGCGAACTGTCTCCGAGAGCGCGGAGGGTTCGCGCGAGCTTGCCCGTCGTCTCGCGGAACACGAGGATATAGAGAGGGAGTTCTCGCACCGGGGCGGGTATGAGTTTGAATCCACGGCGAAAAAAGTGCTGCGCGGCCTTGGCTTCGCGCCCGAGGACTCGGACAGGCTGTGCGGGGAGTTCTCGGGCGGCTGGAGGATGAGGCTCGCCCTTGCGGCTGTGCTGCTGCGCCGCCCCGACATACTCCTCCTCGACGAACCCACCAACCACCTTGACAGCGAGAGCATGGAGTGGCTGGAGGGGTGGCTGAGGGATCACAGGGGCATCATGATCTTTGTCTCGCACGACAGACGCTTTTTGGATAAGATGGCAAGCGAAATTGCGGAGATAGCGCGAGGCGAGATAACGCGGTACTCCATGGGTTATGAGCGCTATATCGTCGAGAGGGAGGCGGCAAGGGTGCGCCGGGAGCGGATGGTGGAGGATCAGCGCGAGCACATAGAGCAAATTCAGCGGTTCGTAGAGCGCTTCAGATACAAGGCGTCGAAGGCGGCTCAGGTCCAAAGCCGGATAAAGCAGCTCGAAAAGATGGAGATATATGAGACCGACCCTCTGTCAAAGGGCGTACACATAAAATTTCCCGAGGCGCGGCGCTGCGGATATGAAGTGATGACGGCAAGCGGCCTCTCGAAGAGCTACGGCGGCCACGAGGTTTTTTCGAATCTCGATCTCGAAATACACAGGGGCCAAAGGGTCGCGTTAGTCGGTGTGAACGGCGCGGGCAAGTCCACCTTGCTCCGAATACTCTCCGGCGCCGAGCTGCCCGACGGCGGAAACGTCAAGCTCGGTCACAACGTGCGACAGGCGTACTTCTCCCAGGAGAGCGCCCAGAACCTGAACTACGCTCACACCCTGTGGGAGGAGGCATGCCGCGCCGGGTCGGCGATGACGGAGGCCGAGAAGCGCAACCTGCTCGGCTCGTTTCTCTTCTCCGGCGACGACATAAAAAAACCGATCCGTGTTTTGTCAGGCGGGGAGAAGTCGCGCGTAGCGCTCTTCAAACTGCTGTTGTCCGACTCGAACTTCCTCATACTGGACGAGCCGACGAACCACCTCGACATGAACACGCGCGAGATGTTCCAGCGCGCCCTGCTGCAGTACGGAGGAACGCTGCTCATCGTGTCGCACGATAGATACTTCCTGGACGACCTGGCCGACCGGGTGGTCGAGATAAGGGACGGCAGACTGTACGACTATCCCGGCAACTACAGCTGGTTCATCGGCAAGCGCGAGGAGGCCGCATCGAGAATCGAGTCCGGCGAAGCTCAGACAAAAATCCAAGCCAGCGCCGCTCCAGAGCATACAGATTCACGCGAGAAGCGCAGGCTCGAGGCAGTCGAGCGCAACCGCGTCTACAGGGAAAAAAAGATTTTCATCGAACAGATAGAGCGCCTGGAGGCGCGCATAGCCTCCAACGAGGCCCGCCGAGACGAGATAGACAGACTGCTCTGCCTCCCGGAGGCCCTCTCTGACTCCGCCGCTGTCCAGAGCCTCATGATAGAGCGCAAATCACTGGAGGAGTCCATCGCCGCGGACTATGCGAAGTGGGAGAATCTGAGCGTAGCGATGGAGGCCGTGAAGTGATACCAATTGGAAAAAGGACGTCGGACGTATGTTCGTCCCTCGATTTGATAAACGGCGGCGTGTCCCGCGCGATTTTTTTGATAGAACAGCAGCATGAGCAGGATGATACGTTGCCGCTGCGCATTTTTCAGTCGTGGTATCGGGCGAGCGACGAACACGCGATCCCCGTCACGGCGCTCGCTATTTTTACGGGAAGCGCGCATCCGGTAAATAT
>JAITNX010000065.1 GCA_031290235.1 Synergistaceae bacterium
CCGCAATCGGCGTGTAAATCCTTATGGACGAAAAGATCCTCGACCACCGCGCAATATTCATGGTTTGGCAATCCCTCCCTGCCTAGAGTTGCGACATGGGTGATTATAGCGCACATCCCGCCGCATGTCGTGGAATGGTGAAGTTTGATCCCGCTTTTGAACGCGGCTCGGTATCAGGCCGCGTCGTCCCGACGAAGCGCCTCGAGCTTCTCCAGGCCATTTATATCCCTTATCTCGCGGATTATGAAAAAAAACGCGAGGACTGCCGCGGCCAGGTCGGCCACCGGTCCGGCGTACACTATGCCGTCCACTCCCCAGAATCTGGGGAAGATCATTATTAGAGGCAGCAAGAAGAGTATCTGCCTTGTGAGCGATATGAAAAGCCCCTTCATGGCCTTCCCTATCGAAGTGAAGAAAGTCACCGCCACCGGCTGTATTCCGTTTGTAAATGTCATCAGCAGAAATATCCTGAAATATCTCTCGACGAAGCGATAATATTCGTCGCTCCCACTGCCGAAAAGGCTGATTATCTCCCTTGGAAAGAGCTGGAACGTTATGAAGGCGAATATTGAGAGCGATGTTGCGACACTGAGCGTGTAATAGAAGGTGAGCCGGACGCGGGCGTAGTTTCTGGCGCCGTAGTTGAAGCCTATTATCGGCTGGCTGCCCTGCCCCAGCCCTATGACGACCGAAAGGAATATCATGTACACTTTCGTTATGACGCCTGCCGCGGCCAGCGGAATGTTGCTTCCGTACATCGAAATGGCTCCATATCGCGTCAGGGTGTTGTTCATAGCCACCTGAACGCACATTATGGCGAGCTGGTTGAAGCAAGCGGCGGCGCCGAGCGAGGCTATCGATATGAGCCTTTGCGCGCTCGGGATGAAATAACTTCCCCTGAGCTTTACGCTCTTGCAGCGTCTCATGTAGCCCGCCACGAACAGCCAGCCCACGAACTGGGATATCGAGGTGGCCCAGGCCGCTCCAGCTATCCCCATGTCGAAGCCGAAGATGAAGATGGGGTCGAGAGCGACGTTGAGTATCGCCCCGACCAGGTTGCAGGCCATGGAGTACTTAGGACTGCCGTCCGCCCGTATGAGGTGCCCTCCGCAGACGGTCATGACGATAAAGGGTATCCCCAGCGAAGTTATGCTGGTGTAGGATCTGGCGTAGGGCAATACCTCCTCGGTAGCCCCAAACGCGAGGAGGAGCGGTTCCAGCAGCAGGCGTACGGACAGACATATCAACAACCCGAACATGGCTGAGAACGTTATGGCGTTTGCGATGGTCCTGGCCGCTGTCTCTTTGTTGCCCCTGCCGAGTTCGAGGTTGAAATTCGACGCTCCTCCGACGCCGAGCATCAGCGATACCGACATGCATATTAAGACGAGCGGGAAGGCCACATTTGTGCCCGCGTTGCCCAGCATCCCGACGCCCTGTCCTATGAAGATTTGATCTACAATGTTGTAAAGGGCGCCAACGAGCATCGAGATGATGCTCGGTATGGCGAACTTTAGCAGCAACTTTCCCACTCCGCCAGTGGCTAGCGGATGTGTGGCTGCGGTATTTTGGTTCATGTCTGCCATGATATGTCCTCCAGCCCCAGAGTTTTCGTAATTTTACTATAAATTTGCTGTTTTAATTTGCCTGGACAATGGCATAGCCTGGTTTTTACGCTTTACCCTTCAGGCCTTTGATTTCAAATGGGTATCGGAAAGCTGTTTGCGCTGGGGAGGTTTAGGGCGAATGGGGAGGCGGAAAATAAGAAATGGGTCCAGGCCTCTCTCGATTTAACCGTGGACTGAGAGTATTAGGAACAATTTTCCGCTCTTGACCCTGAATGGAAGGGTAAAACTTTTCACCTCGGATTTTTTCGGCGGTATGGACTTTATGTTCTCGCCGGACAATACCTGAGGCGGCGTGATATCCAGCCCAGGGATGTTCGCTTTTATGAGCGCCTGTCCGCTGATCATGTTAGTCAGCTCACCAAGGACGCTCATAGCCATCGGATCCTCCGGGTCCGCCTTTATCATACCCCCCGTAAAGGCCGATACGTAGGCATCGAAGGACTCCATATCAGCCATCAGCGCAGCCGTGCTGTGAACCACTCCGCCAACTATGCCTATAAGCGCGGCAACCCTGCTGCCAGGCGCTTTTACTCCAGCCGCTATCTCCGCCTTGACAAACTCGGCATCTATACCCACCGTCTGGCTGACGCTTATCAGGGCGCCCGCGTAAGAATTTACTAGTGTTGAAAGCAAAGTCGAAGCGTTTGAGGACATTATCCACACTCTCCTCCAAAATAACCTCACGTCCGCGCACAAAAACACCATCCAAATACCAGACAGCATTATATATTTTAACATCTTTCGCTCAAAAATCACCAGCACAATTGTTTAATAATTTCAGCCGCTTTATGATGAAAACAAGTTATTCCAATTTTGAGTCAAATATGTTTTTATTTGACTCAAAATTGGAATGCGCGACACGATGTCGCGCCGCGCAATGCGCAGCATTGCGGCTTCTCTAAGTCAAACGCGCAGGATGCGCGTTTGACTTAGAATTAGTAGATATTTGCGATTCCTCTTGCGATTATTGCCCACGCCGCCATGTCATCCACCGGGCGCGGCGGGGTGCGGAGCGATCTCGGCACCAGCCTCCAGAGGCCGGACGGCGGGTGCAGCCTCCAGTAAAGCCCTCTCCCCTCCAGCGTCGTTTCTCGTTCGCTCACAACGATGTGATTGACCCCACCCTCGTCAAGCCGCTCGCTGAAGAGCCTATGCCCGGTCCCCCCGCCCAGAAATACGCGCTGGATTTTCAACCCTCTTGGAGGAATCCCCTCGAGCGCCAGTGTCTCCATCGAGCGGAAATCGCCGCGGGCGATGCACAATACCGCGGTTTCAAACTCCAATACCGGGGCTATGGCCGAGAATATCAGTTCGTCCGTATTGCCGACGGCCAGCCCGAATTTTTCCCTGCCAGGATCTATTCCGCAGCAGGCAGCCGGAGGGTTCACCTGTCGTTCAGCGTCGTGGCCCATCTCGGATACATCCACATCCACTGTCCGGGAGTCTTGCGTATCCAGCCCGAGATAGCCTCGTTGCACCTGTCGGCCGCCCACTGGAGGTCGTCTCCGAAGGGTTCTCCTCCAGGTCCTTCAAGCGCCGGTTCTATGGTCATAGTCATATGCGCCACGTCCTGGTCCCTGATTATGTGGACCGGAACGACGGCGCTCCCAAGTTTCCTCGCCAGCTTTATGGGGCCTACTGGGGTACTGGCCGGGAAACCGAGAAATGGCGAGACTATTCCGGACTCGCGCGCGTCTTGATCGAGCAGGATCGCCAGGATCTCGTTTTTCCTCAGACACTCTATAGCAGCCCTCAGGTCGAATCCCTTGCCCAGCGGCTTCACTCCGCATGTCCTCCTGAGTTCGGCTATAGCGTCCGTTATGCGGTCGTCCCTCTGTTCCGCGCCTATGGCGTTCATCGGGAATCCGAGCTTTGCCAGCATAGCGGCCCCGTACTCCCAGCATCCTATGTGGCCCGACAGGAATATGACGCCCCTTCCGCGGCCAAGAGCGTCTCTCAGGTGTTCCTCCCCGCTGAGCGACACTATTTTGTCCAGGCGCCCGTACTCCACAGGCAGCCTCAGGAACTCAGCCAAAGCTCTGCCGAAGTGTCCGTATGCGTCAGAGATTATCTCACCGGCGGTTCGTTCGTCAACGCCAAGGATCCTCATGCACCTCATCCGCGCCTTATTGGCCCGTTTCCCGGAGAGCCTGCCTAAAGTCCGCCCAAGCGTCTCGCCCGCCGCCGCCGCCGCTCCATGAGGCAGAGCGGCGCACAGTCTCCTGTAGCCCTGCAGTGCCGCCCATATCGCAGGTTGTTTCTTCATGCGAGCAGCCGCGCTATCCCGGTCACCGTTTCTCGCACAGGGCGTTCTCCGCTGTCTCTACCGCCTTGCGCAGAACCTTTATTCTGGCGAACAGCTTGTCCTGCGCCTCGATAATGGTCCAAGGGGCGTGGATGGTGCTGGTGCGGAGCATCATCTCCTCGGCGGCTTCCTCGTACGACGGCCACTTTTCTCTGTTCCTCCAGTCCTCGTCCGTTATCTTCCAGTTCTTCTCCTGGTTCTGCTGGCGCTCTGTGAATCTGGCGAGCTGTTCATCCATGTCTATCTGCAGCCAGAACTTGACTATTATGGCCCCGTATCGGCGCCACTGATCCTCCATCTCATTCATCTCTCCATACGCCCTCCGCCACTCTCCCTCGCGCGCGAATCCCTCGACGCGTTCGACAAGGACGCGTCCATACCAGCTCCTGTCGTATATGCCGATGTGCCCTGCCTTTGGAAACGTGGTCCAGAATCTCCAGAGGTAGTGGTGCGCCCGCTCCCAGTCGTTTGGACCCGCTATCGGGACGACTTGATATCCCCTTGGGTCGAGCTTTTGTGTCAGGCGTCTGATGCAGCCTCCCTTTCCTGCCGCATCCTGTCCCTCGAACACGATCACCATCGGCCTGCGGACCTTGTACAGCTCGTATTGCAGCTCGCGCAGTCTGTCCTGGAGCTTCGGCAGCTTCTCGTCGTACTCTCCCTGCCCGATGTTCTTGCTCAGGTCGAGGTTCCTCAGAACGGAGGGTTCGAGCGTAGATCTTGTCAGCCCATCGAGGGTGTCGTCCTCATTGTTGAGCGGGCTGGCCGCACTGGCCTCTACCGCATGTTCGGGCTGAGCCGTCTTCCTTCTCTCGGATTCCTCCAGGCCAGCCTCTATTCTCCTCGCGACAGTGGTCAATATCTTGACGATCGCGTATCTCCTGTCGTGGGCCTCAATGAGCGTCCATGGGGCGTGGGCGCTGTCGGTGTGCTGGATCATCTCGTCGAGCTTCTTTGCCGTTTCGTTGTAACCGGCGTTCTCGTGCCACTCCTTATCGGAGACGCGCCACGTGGAAGAATTGTCGCGGTCCATCTTCCTGAGGCGCTTCTTTTGTTCTTTTTTGCTTATGTGGAGGAAAAATTTTATGATGACGTATCCGTCGTAAGATAGCTGCCTCTCGAAGGAGGATATGTCGTCGTAGCCTGTCTCCGGCGCTTGGTTTTCGGTCACGAGCCTGTACCAGCTGTGGCTGTAGACGCCTATAAGCCCGCGCTGGGGCGTCATATCCCAGAACCGCTTCATTGGGGGCCAGAATGTTTCCTGCGGGTCGTCGCCGCTTGCCCGGACGTAGTGGACGTGAAACCCGCGAGGATCGAGGGCTCTCATCAGCTCGTTCATCAGTGTCCCCTTGCCGGAAGCCTCCCATCCCTCGAACGCTATCATAACCGGCATGTTCGCGGCGCGGGCCCTGCGTTGAAGCTCACCGATGCGCTCGCGAAGCAGAGGCGCAATCCTCTGGTACTCCTCTTTGTCCAAACTGCGAGACAGGTCTATCTTCTCAAGCACAGGGCATCCCCCTCGTCATGTTTTATTTGTCCAAATATAACCCTAATAATATTATATACCCGCAATGAACATTATCTAAATAGTTGCTTTTTCTGTTCGACGGGGCCCCATAGGAGCGTAGTTGAACATTTGCGGGGTAAGATTTTCATCTCTTCGCGCGTTCAGTATTCCTGTATAATGGACTCACGTGGATATAAGGATATTTATCCGAGATCTCGGATAAACCTTGTACTCGAGATTTAACCTCGTTAATAAAATCCATTGCAATATCAAGCTCTCTGCCTATGATATTCTTTCCGTTCGGCAGCGGCTCTATATTTCTCACATCATAATCGGAATGCTCGATTTTTTTGCGAATTTCATCAATTTTATCCGGCATTTCGATAGTGGTTTTTATTAAATCTTCTTTCCTGTCGCTGAGATAAAGAGTAGCTAAATCGAAAAAATCCCTATCTTTAAAATCCGAATCTCTGTGCCATATCTTTTTTGCGACAATTTCAACCGGGTCTTCCATAAAAACCTTTTCCCCATGAAATTCCCGCAAACTCGGCTTAAAATCAGTGACCTGTCCCGCGACAACAAAATCTACTTTGCCTTCTGGAAATACTAATTTTGTACACATTGCGTCCTCAAAATACCGTATCATTTTATCTTTGTTTGCGTCGTTAAAACGGGGGGATAAAGCACTCACCATTTGCGGATTATCGAAAAAAATATCTATGTCTTTGCTGAAACGATGTTCAAAGTGCTGTTTTAAAACCGTCCCTCCGCCAATCGCCCAATCTTTTCTATCAAGTCCAGCCTCGTGTAATTGTTTCAAAGCGTACTGAAACAATCTATATTCATTCGAGCTGTCCATCAGCCAGCACCTCAATAAATCTAT
>JAITNX010000131.1 GCA_031290235.1 Synergistaceae bacterium
GAAGTCAAGCACTTCACCGGGGCGAGCGCCAGCGCCTTCAACGCGGAGGAAATTCTCGCCGCGAAACCGGACGTCGTCATCGCGTCGACCCCAAAAGACGCCGAGACCCTTCGCAACGCTGGGATCAACTCAGTGTTCGTCACATTCCGCGACTTCGATGGCCTCAAGGAGACAGTGCGGGTGACGGCCAGTGTCCTCGGCGGCGATGCGGGGCCCAGGGCCGAGAAGTTCATCGAATACTTCGAGGGCAACCTGAAGCTTCTCAATGAAAGGGTCGGCGGCATCCCCGCCGGTGACAGGCCCAAAGTGTACGAAGTACGCTCTCCAAACCCCCTCGACACGGACGGGCGCGTAAGCATCTGCACAGAGTGGCTCAACGCGGCCGGCGCTGTGAACGCTATAGCCGACGTGGCCGAGGACAACCAGACAACTGTGACTATGGAGGAGGTTCTGAAAGCCGACCCCGACTACATTATCGTCAGCGTCCAGAACGCGGTGGGTTCAGCGCAGACCTCGCAGACGATAATCGACGACATAAAAAACTCCCCTGAGTGGTCGACTATCAAGGCGGTCAAGGAGGGGAAAATATACGCCAACCCGGTCGGCACTTTCCTCTGGGCTCGCTACAGCTGCGAAGAGGCGCTTCAGGTTCTCTGGGTGGCAAAGCTGATACACCCCGATAAATTCGGGGACCTAGACATGGGCAAAGAAGTTCAGAAATTCTACAAAACCTTCTACGGCTTCGACATGACGGATTCGGACGCGGAAAGGATGCTGGCTGGACTGGGGCCGCAATGAAGGAAGACGGCATACGGCGCGCGATAGTCACGCTTTCGGCGGCCACGCTCATGACGAGTGTGGCCGCCCTCTGTATCGGGCGCTATCCCGTATCGGCATCCGAGGTGGTTGGCGTGCTGGCGTCGAAATTTTTCAATGTCGGGCGAACCTGGGACGCCGCCGTCGAGAACGTCGTGCTTCTCCTGCGCCTGCCGAGGGTCGCCGCCGCCTTTTTGATCGGAGGCGGACTCTCGCTGTCGGGGGCGACTTACCAGAGTATTTTTAAAAACCAGCTCGCGGCGCCCGAGCTCCTGGGCGTCTTTCAGGGTTCGTGCGTCGGGGCGGCCATCGCTATCCTGCTCGGCGCGAACAATATATTCATACAGATTCTGGCTCTCGCGGGAGGAATCATGGCTGTCGTCATGACGAAAGCAATCACCAGTTTCTTCAAAAACGACTCCACAGCCATACTTGTTCTGTCCGGCGTGATAGTGTCAGGGCTGATGCGTTCGATACTCGGAATGCTGAAGTACATCATGGACACCGAGACCCAACTGCCGGCGATAACGTACTGGGAACTGGGCAGCCTCTCCGACATGACTATGCAAAAGGTGCTGACGGTTGCCCCGACGATGGTTGTGACCATGGCTCTGCTTCTGGCCATGAGGTGGCAGTTCAACCTTCTGTCGCTCGGCGACGATGAGGCCCGGTCGCTGGGAGTTAATGTTCCGGTTGTGCGCGGTGTTACGATCACCTGCGCCACCCTGCTGACTAGCTGCGCGGTGTGCCTCGGCGGCACGATTTTGTGGGTCGGGCTGATAATACCCCATCTCGGCAGGTTTTTCGCCGGTCCTGACAACGTGAAACTCTCGCCCGTCGCCGTTCTAGCAGGGGCGATCTTTCTGATAGCTATCGACACGGCAGCGCGATCGCTGACCGGGGTCGAGATACCGCTCAGCATCCTCACAGGGCTGGTAGGGGCGCCCATATTCATCGTGCTGATCTCACGAAAGAGTGTGAAGCTGAAATGAGCCTGCTCGAAGTGAGGGGGGCGTCTTTTCGATACAACGCCGACCGATATATATTCAGGGACGTGAACTTCTCTCTTGAAAGGGGCCGGATCCTGTCGATCATAGGCCCGAACGGATCCGGCAAGTCGACGCTCCTGAACTGCCTCGCCGGCCTCCTTAGGCTCGAATCCGGAGAGATCACGCTGGACGGCGCGCCGCGGAGTGCCATGAAACCGCGCGAGACAGCGAAAGTAATAGGCTACGTCCCGCAGCTTCACACGCCGGTGTACGGCTATACCGTGCGGGATTTCGTCGTGATGGGACGCGCGCCTTATATTGGAACTTTCGCTTCCCCAGGAGACGGCGAGTACGCGATCGCCGACTGCGCCATCGAGTCGATGGGCATTGCCCATCTTGCCGGCAGACCGTACACCGAGATCAGCGGCGGCGAACGCCAGCAGGCGACAATCGCGCGCGTTCTCGCCCAGCAGCCGCGGATCATAATGATGGACGAGCCCACATCCTCCCTCGACTACGGAAACCAGATGCTGGTGGTGAGGATGCTCCGCAGGCTCTCTCTTGAAGGTTATGCCGTGATAATGACGACACACACGCCGGATCACGCCATCATGCTCGACGATATGGCCGCGCTGCTCGACCGTGACGGAGGGCTGCGCGTCGGAAACACGGAGGAGATAATACGCGAGGACGTTTTGAAGGAAGTGTACAAAACCGATTTAAAACTCGTCTACGTGGAACAGGCGGGACGAATGGCCTGCATCCCGATCAATTGAAATAAGGCCGCAGGAACCTCTGGCAGGTAAGGGACGCCGGGTAAGGACTTCTCATTGCCGCGCTCGATATCCCGGCTGAAGAATACAACTACGACGTATCTCATAAAGACCATCACAGAGGGCTATGGAGCGACAAGTTTGAGCTATGACGAGAGGGAGAAGGTTGGCAAGATTATGGAGACGTTCTGGATAGTCCGTTCTGACCGTTCGTAATCGGAAAGCCGCTGCCTGAACACACGTCAAGGATCGATTGCGAAGCCGCTTTGTCTGATATTCTGTCCCGCTCGAATGATCTGTATGAGAAAATGGGATAGAAACAACATTGGAAAATATATATTAATTAAAAAAATAGCTTGACAATTTAGTTTAGTATACGATAAAATCTTTTGTGGTAACAAAAATATCAAAAGAGGTGGCAAAAAGATGCGGCGGAATATTTTTTGGGCATTATTCATCAGCATGTTGTTCTTTAGTTTCAGTGCGTATGCGGAGGACGGGGCATTCGTGGGTGGTTTTGGAGATGATTCGCAGGAGTCTAAATCCACTTTCGTTGAGGAAGAATCGCCAACGTCTACG
>JAITNX010000221.1 GCA_031290235.1 Synergistaceae bacterium
TTTTCATCGACACTAACGGGCTTCCCGTAAGCATGTCTGTATTCCCTGGCAACACGAGCGAGACGCTCACATTGAGGCCGATGATGTCGGAGATCAAAGAATCGTACGGGCTCGGCAGACTGATAGTAATCGCCGACAAAGGACTCAACTCTTCAAAGAATATCGTGGAGATAGTAAACAACGGCGACGGCTATATCATCTCGCAGCAGCTCAGAGGTAAAAGGGGACAGCGATATCAAGAGGCGCTGTTCGACGAGCGCGGATACGTATGGAACAAAGACAAGACATACAAATACAAACTCTACGAAGAAGAATACCCTGTCTCGGGCAAGGGCTGCGAAAAAGAGATGAAAAAACGCAAGGTTCTGATCTACTGGGACAAGTACGACGCGGCAATGGCCCTGAGCAAGCGGGCAGAGAAGCTCAGGAAAGCTGAACGCTCCGTAAAAAACAACGTCTACGGGATAAAGAAGGGGTACGAGGAATATACAAAAGAGGAGATAGTTGACAAAAATACTGGAAATTCCCTTAAAAACATCAAGAAAGTCCGTTCGGTCGATTTAGAGAAGGCCGAAAAGGACGCGGTGTATGACGGCTACTTCTGCATCATAACGAGCGAGCTTGAATACGGGGAACGTGAAATAAGGGCGGCTTACAGGGGGCTCTGGCGGATAGAACAGTCTTTCCGGATTTTAAAGTCCGACCTTTACGCAAGGCCGGTTTTTGTGTGGACAGACGAGCATATCAGGGCTCATTTCCTTATCTGCTTCACGGCTCTTCTGATTATCCGCGTCATGCAGCACAAGGCCGGAGCAAACGCCCTGCCGGCGGAGAGAATAGCGCGGGCGCTCAACTCGGCTACGTGCCAAACGCTCAAAGGCGGGGTTATGCACCTTGATGATGTTGGAGGAGCGATTGCCTTCCGGAAATCTCTGGATAAAAAGGGCGATATAGTGAAAACACTGGAATATTCCGAAGAAGACGAGATAGCGCTGGATTACAAGGCTATACAGAGCGTGTTTGGAGCAAATTTTTATGATATATACCCGAAACAGGAGGTGTTTAATAAATTCCTCAAAGATATTTCCAGAGCATAACATAATAATATGAGCTCAACAGAGTTTCTGATCGAGTATTTGCAACACTCTATGAAATTTACTCTCTTGAAAACTGGAAAAGTCAGGTCTTATGGCGGTGGCGCCGCCCAAATTATCGCAGGAAGAGTATCGTCATCAACTCCAATGGCTGCCATTGATGTTATAATTTTATGGCTGGCGTGAGGAGAATTTTGATGAGAACACACAATTTAGTGAAATGGCGATGCGCGCTTGAATGTGCGTGCGCGTTTTAAAAATAGGCGACTTTTTCAGGGTTTGCGCGGCACTCATCGCCTCGCTCGTTATTTCGGCGGCGCTCCTCCTGTCCCCGCTTTTCGCTGGCGCGGCGACCGCCGGGTCCGTTATGTCCGGGGGGGTCGTTAAAGAAACGGTCCAGGACGCGGCCAGGCATCTCTCGGCCTCGAAGCGGGCGCTTGACCTGCAGACTGAAATCTCAGTCAAGGGTGATGAGGAAATCAGACAGGGTTTTTGGGACAGGACATTTTCTTTCCCGTCCTTACCGGAGATGGCGTCCTTCATCTTCTACGGCGCTATTGCCGTGATACTTGTCGTAATTTGTCTCACGATTCGGGACAATTTGTGGAGCCTCAACCGGTCGCGCCGGCTGGATATTCGGGGCTTTGAGGGCAGTCCGCAGGCTGTCGCCTCGACCCGCATGAAGCACGCGCAGGCCGAAGCCGACGATCTAGCGCGGCGCGGGGACTTCGCCGAGGCGATGCATCTGCTGCTGTTGCAGAGCGTCGAAGAGCTGCGCGGATATCTTTCGATATCGATCGCGAGCTCGCTGACGAGCCGTGAGATACTGCGCCGTGTCTTGCTCTCCGCTGAGGGGCGCGCGGCTTTCTCCGACATCATCGCCCGCGTGGAGGTTTCATATTTTGGGACTCACAGGCCAGGCGCCGAAGAATACACGGCCTGCCGCCGCAGCTTCGACATGTTGACGGAACTTCTCCGAGGGGGGCTTTTACAATGAAAGAGCCCCTGTTCTCCCGCCCTGTGCTTATTCTGTTCTCAGCCTGTACTGTAGCTCTTTTCGCCCTCTCGGCCATCCTCAGTTCCAGAGGGCGTCTTGTGCGTGCGGACAGCGCCGGTCCTGGGGCGTATTCCATCTCGGCGGTTGGCTGCGCTGGGTTTTACGATCTCCTGCGCCGGTCAGACCGCCCGGCTGTGAGAAGCGCCGGCGACACGTCCTCCAAGGTAGGCTTCCACGGAACTCTTGTGATCGCTGAGCCGGAGCTTCGTAATATGTCTGGCGCCGGCGCTGGGAAACTGGCGGCGCCCAGGCTTTTGATAGTCCTGCCCAAGTGGCGTGTGACTAGGGACAAAGACAAGCCGTCGTGGGTTTCGAAGGCGGATCTGCTGCCCGCTTCAGCGGCTCGCCAGACCATCGCGCTCGTCATGGGTGGGCGGAGCGAAGTCTTTCGCGAAGAGTGGCCTTCGGAATGGCCCATCAACGACATCGGATTCACGCCGAAAGGCGCCGGCGCTGTCCAGTTGCTGAGCTCGGATAAGATACGCACAGTCGTTGGCGGCGGCAATGGGGCGCTTGTCGGCGAGATCATCGAAGGGGACAGGAGAATTTTGATCCTTTCGGACCCGGACGTCATGTCGAATCACGGCATAGGGAGAGGGGAAAACGCGGTTTTCATGCTGGCCCTCATAGACGCGCTCAGGTTTTGGAACAACGACGACCCAGACGCGCCGGTCGTCTTCGACGAGACAGTGCACGGATGGCTTGAAACACGCGGCTCGCCCGCCGGATTGTTGTTCAGCTTCCCGTTTGCCGTCGTTACCGTATTGGCCTGCTGTTCCGCGGCGCTCGCGGCGCTGGCTGGAATGGGCCGCTTCGGCGCGCCGCGCGCCGGGATGCCAGGGCTCTGTTTCGGCAGGTCTCACCTGATAGATAACAGCGCGCGGCTGCTTGACTACGGCGGTCATCATGCCGTCGTACTGGCCCGTTATGCGAGAATGACGATACGCCTGGCGGCGCAAAGCCTGCACGCGCCGGCGGGCCTCGACGAACAGGCCGCGGCAGAATGGCTCGACCGAGTCGGCAGGGCGCGCGGCGTCAGCCGGTCGTGCTCGGCCATTTTGCGAAACACGACGGACCTCGGCACCGGCGAGCGCCATCTGCTCAAGCTCATAGAAAACGCCCGGGAGATCTACCTCTGGAAGGGAGAAATTTTAATTGGATCTTCAGCTCATCGGTGAAATAATCAAGGCTGTGAGGGGTGAGATAGGCAAGGTCATAGTCGGACAGGATGAGGCGGTGGAGCTGATGCTCACTAGCCTTCTATGCGGCGGGCACGTTCTGCTGGAGGGCGTTCCCGGCACCGGCAAAACTTTTCTCGTCCAGTCCTTCGCGGCATGTCTCAACCTGCAATTCGGGCGTGTCCAGTTCACACCGGACATGATGCCCGGCGACGTGCTTGGCACAAACCTCTTCGATTTCCGCACAAACTCCTTTGTTCTCACGCCGGGGCCTATTTTCACTCAAATACTCCTGGCGGACGAGATAAACCGCACTCCTCCCAAGACGCAGGCAGCGCTTCTCCAGGCGATGAACGAGCGCGTGGTCAGCATAGACAGGCAGAACTATTCCTTGGGCGACGAGTTTATGGTGGCCGCCACGCAAAACCCCATCGAGCAGCATGGTACTTATCCGCTGCCTGAGGCCCAGCTCGACCGTTTCCTCTTCAAACTCATCATCGGCTATCCGAGCCACGACGAGGAACGCGAGATCGTCAGGCGTCACGGCCGTTACTCGGCCATGCCCAAAATTTCCGATTTCCAGGTGAGACAAGTGGTTAGCGCCAGCCAACTCGCGGAGGCCAGGGAGCTGACCACCAGGATTCAGTTGACCGACTCCCTCGTCGATTATATTGTCGACATCGTAAGGGCGACTCGGCAGCATCACGCCATCGAGACCGGCGCTTCTACGCGCGCCGCCAATATGATGGCTGCCGCGTCCCGCGCGTACGCAGCGGCCTGCGGGCGGGACTTCGTCATTCCAGACGATATCAAGCGTCTCGCGATACCTCTGCTCCAGCATCGCATCGTCATGACCGCGGCGTCTGACATAGAGGGCGTCACCGGTTACCACGCCCTGCGCGCCATCGTGGATCAGACGGAAGTGCCGCGATG
>JAITNX010000022.1 GCA_031290235.1 Synergistaceae bacterium
CTGTCGACTATGGCGAAGGCACTGCCCAGACCCGTCAGAAGGACGAGGGCATCTTCCGCTTCCGCACGTTCATCAACTTCTAAGAAAACTTGTTAAAATAAAAAGAGAGGGCCTCGCGCCCTCTCTTTTTTTATTTTTTATTCCTCACTGTCGGCGCCGCATGATTCCCCTATGGATATCGACCGGCCTCGGGCGGCGGCGCTCTTGTATATTCCGGCCAGGGATTCCGACAGCGGCTGCTCGCCCCTCCAGAATGGGAATTTGCCGAGACGCTTCAAAATAGACGGCGCCGTATCCCCTGTTTTGCCAGACACTCTCGGCGGGGATGGGATGGGGCCGATCACATCGTCTGTAATTCGCAGTCCATTGTAAAAATCATCGCCGAGCGTCAAGATCTCAGTTTCGGAGCTGAAATCATCCATACCTGGAACCCCGGCATCCGCGCTGCCAAGGCTCTCCAGGAGGCGGTCCCTGGGCATTCCTCTCAGGAGGAAAATTAGAAATGGGTCGCTGTCGAAAGCGTCGCCAATGACGTAAAAGACCGCGGCTATATGTTTGCACGGCACGCTGTAATCCGGACAACTGCAGTCCATGTCATGGTGACTCTTCAGAGTGGGGAAGAGCGAGGCCCCTTCCACGCGGAAAAATTCCTCCATCTCCTGCGGAACCTCTCCCGACAGGAGGCTGGAGGAATAAAACGCCTGCTCCTTCAGCCGGTCTATGATCCTTGTCCATCCCTCTTGCGATATCTGCTCGAATTCTATTGCGACCTTGTAGGGCCTGACCCTCGATCCCTGGACCATGGCCGAGACCAACCCAGGCTCGACAGAGACGTCGAGTACCTGTCCCTTTCGGGCGTAGGTCCTGCCTCTATCCAGTCTGGAGCCTATGTCGAACGTGCCCATGAAGTCGTACCACTTGCTGGACCACCAGCTGCCGTCCGACTTCGCCCTCGACTTTATGCCGCCCTCCGCCTCTCTCGTCCTTGTCGGTTTGTAATCGCGATAACCCCATCCCAAGAAACTCACCTCTATAATAATTCAGTCTATTCAGTCGCCGTCTCCCCGAGGGCCAGCATGGTTTTCAGCTCGTCGGTCGAGAGGTTCGTCAGCCACGCTTCTCCGCTGCCGACAGTCATGCCGGCGATGTCTCTCTTCGATTCGATCATGGCGTCAATCTTCTCCTCCAATGTTCCCTGGCAGACGAAAGAATGTACCTGGACCGCTTTTTGCTGGCCTATGCGAAACGCTCTGTCAATCGCCTGCTGCTCGACAGCCGGGTTCCACCAGCGGTCGAAGAGAACCACATGATTCGCCCTCGTGAGATTCAGCCCAGCGCCACCTGCCTTTATAGAGAGGATGAAGACCCTGGGAGCGTCATCGTCGTTCTGGAAGCGAAATATCATGGCGTCGCGCTTCTCCCTCGGGACCCCTCCGTGGAGGAAGAGGACCTCCTCTCCCAATTTTTCCTGTACGCAGCGCTTCAAGATCCCGCCCATTTCGGCGTACTGCGTGAATATCAGCATCCTGTCGCGATCCTTTGCGCCACTGGATTCGTGCAGAGCTTCGTCCATTATCTCGTACAGCCGCTCCAGTTTGCCTGAGCGGTTCTCCGAGCCACCGGCGGCGATAGCCGCGGACTCGCCAAGGTACTGAGCAGGGTGGTTGCATATCTGCTTGAGACGGGTCATTGTGGCCAGTACGAGTCCGTGCCTCGCTATTCCCTCCGCGCCCTCCAGCAATCGCTCCGTCTCCTCCGCGACCGCGGCGTACAGCGTCGCCTGCTCCCGTTTGAGTCGGCAGAACGTGCGAGTCTCTATCTTGTCCGGCAGGTCGTCTATGATCGTCCTGTCAGTCTTCAGCCGGCGCAGGATGAAGGGGCCGGTGATCCTCATTAGGCGAGCCGCCGCGACCTCGTTCCTTTCCTTCTGTATAGGGGTGAAGAAATCGCGCTTGAATGACGTCTCTGAGCCAAGCAGCCCCGGGTTCAGGAAGTCCATTATCGACCACAGGTCTCCGACATGGTTCTCGACGGGAGTGCCGGTCAGGGCGATGCGATAATCAGCGCCTATCGAACGGACGGACCTGGCCTGCTTCGTGTTGTGGTTTTTTATGTTCTGGGCTTCGTCCACAATCAACCCGCTCCATTCGACGCCCGATAGGTCCTCAGCGTCCCTCGTCAACACAGCGTAGCTCGTGGCCACAAGTTCGTGGCTTTGGGCATCTTCCCTGAGAGCGTCGCCGCGCAGGCGGCTGGGGCCGTGATGCACCATCACCCTGATGTCAGGTACGAATCGTTCGGCCTCCCGCCGCCAGTTCTCCAACACGGACGTCGGGGCGACCAGAAGGGCAGGACGCCCCTCGCCCTCGTTTTTGCGATGCAGCAGCAACGAGAGAGTTTGCAGCGTCTTTCCCAGCCCCATATCGTCGGCCAGGCACGCGCCAAGTCCCCATCTGCCCAGGAAAGACAGCCATGAACAGCCGCGCCTCTGGTAAGGGCGCAGTTCGGCGTTGAGCCCGTCGGGTACCGGCATCTCCTCTATCTCTTCAGCCTTGGTCAGCTTCCTCAGCATGTCGAGGACTAGGGCGTTTCCGTCGACGTCTCGCAGCTCCGGCGCCGCGCTGTCGGCGCCTATGGCGGCGCCGACCAGGTCGCGGGCGGACATGGACTTAGGAGCGCGCTTCAAAAAATCAAGCGTCGCCTTCAATTCCTCCTGAGAAAGCGCGACCCAGCGCCCGCGTAACTTTACGATAGAGTTCTTCATAGCGGCCAGGCGTTTCAGCTCGTCGAGGGAGATCTCGTCGTCGCCCAGCATCGCGGTCCAGTTCACCCTGAGCATGCCGTCCAGCGACATCCCTCCAGCGGCGGACATGGAGCTCTTCTTTGTCTCTGCCTTAGCCTTGACTCCGAACAGCTTGCGATGGCCCTTTGCGGTCCACCATGACGGGAGGCTCACGATGAATCCGGCTTCAGAGAGAGCGCCCGAATATTCCTCGAGGAAACGGAACGCCTCCCCGGCGCTTATGTCGGCGCGATCCGGGGCGGAAGCCCTAAGGCTCTCCCCTATCGCTGGATACAGCTTGCCGGCTTGGCCCAGGGCATGGAGCGCGAAATCTCTGACGCTCCTCCCGCCGCGCTCGATCAACCTCATGCGGGATTCCGATCTCTCCCGGCCCTCGCCGCCAGCCCCCGATTTATCCGCCGCAAAGATATCCCCTGTCCCAACCCTGAGGGTCGGATCATCCAGCGGCTGCACGTAATACGAGATACTCCAGCTGAACTCCGAGTCGGCCGAAATCTCATCGAACAACCCCATTTGGACGGAGCTGTTCCGAGGGTTTGCGCCGCCCAAGTCCCCCGGGTCGCGCGGCTCTTCGAGCTGGAGACAGAGGCGGTACGGGGCGGAGGATGTCGCCGCTATTGGGCGCCGCCAGTTTTCGATCTGAGCCGCTATCTCGTCAAGCTCCACGCACGGCGGCGAACCGTGGTACAGGAGCTGCTCGACCCACTCCCGATGCGTATTTTTTTTTGCGGTTTTTTTCGGGGGCGCGGCGCGCTCCGGCTCGCCCATCCTGACTATGAAGTCGGTCAGTGCCGCGACGGTCCTCGTTACGAAAGACGCCCTCGATTGCGCCTCGGCATCCTGCGTCATGCCCTTCTCGTAGTGACGAATCGCCCGGCAGAGTCCTGGAACCGATCGAATGAGGGCGTCCCTGCGCTCCTGTTCCATGCCCGCAAATGCCGGAACCCAAACGCCGCGACGACCTCCCTTTTCCTTCCTCTTCCTGCCGTTCTTGCCATTTTTGCTGACCGCGGCAGACTCGGTAGACTCGGCAGAAAGCCCTGGCAGAAAATTTCCGCGAGCCACGAGGGCCCCGGTAAAACGAACGAGCTTGACGCAGAACGCGAGATCCGGCATGAGCACCATGTGAGAAGCGTCCTCGGATGCGGAGTCGAGCGACGTCAGCACACTGAGCGCTTCGCCCAGGTCAAGAGACAGTCCATCAAAGACCCATGGAGCGAACGCTGGCAACGCGCTGCTCTCCGGCAGGTCGGCTATAATGGGCGAGGATGGGATCGGACTCCCCGACACAGTTGGCAATATGGCGATAAACCCGGCAAGCCGAGATTCTTCCTGAACGAGGGGAACGTTGGCCCTCTCCAGCGCCGACACAATTTCATCTACAGAGGCTGCGTAGGGATGAGGCGGCGGACTTTTTTTACCTCTTTTACCGCCGGCCCTGCCTGCCGATAAAGCTCCACCGCCCCCTGGTCCCGGCGCGCCGGCCAGATCGGTCTCGGCCCAAAGCGCCAGGCGCTCGTCCGTGAACGTTCCATGAATAAATATCACCCCGGAAACCTCCCGGCCTGCTTTTTAAACGATAAACTCGTATCGGGCCAGCCGCGCCCAACACTCGTCCCGCCCGAGCAGCTCCGCCACCTCAAAGACGCCGGGACTCACTTTTCTCCCTGTCAGCGCCCATCGGAGCGGCATGGCAACGTCCTTGAGCGAGGCTCCGTTCGACTCGCACCAGCCGCGCGCCGCCGCTTCGAGCTTCGCGGCGGACCAGTCGGGCGGCTTCAGCGAACCAAAAAGCTCGGTGAAAAATTTACGCAGCAGATCCTTACGCTCTGGCGTGATCTCGCTCGCGTCGTATCTATCCTTCACCGGGCCGAAGTCCAGGAAGTAGTCGCTGTACTCCGCCAGTTCCTTCGTCGTCCTGCCTCGCCCTCCCATCAATGTCAGAGCGTCCTCCAGGTATTTGCAGTCAAATCGCTCCGGCGACAGGCCGAGGCTCCTCCAGAACGGCTCGATGATCTCTCTCCTCGTTTTTGGGGCGAGAGCCTTCAAGTGTTCCTGGTTCACAAAATTCAGCTTGTTCATATCGAAGACCGAGGGCTTCTTGATTACCCTCGACAGCTCGAATTTTTTAGCGGCCAGCTCCCTGTCGAATATCTCCAGCCCGTTACCGGGCGTCCAACCTAGGAGCGCAAGGAAGTTGAACATCGCGTCCGGCAGATACCCCATGTCGTTGTACTCAAACACGCTCGTCGCCCCGTGGCGCTTGGACAGTTTCTTCTTGTCGCCGCCCAGGATCATAGGAAGATGGGCAAATTGGGGAGCCTCCCAGCCAAGGGCCCTGTAGAGAAGCATCTGCTTAGGCGTGTTCGATATATGATCCTCGCCCCTTATTACGCAGGTTATGTTCATGTCGTGGTCGTCCACCACTACGGCGTAGTTGTACGTCGGCATCCCGTCGCTTTTTATTATCACAATATCCTTGATGGAGCCGTCCGTCTTCATCGACGACCTGTCGCTCTGGACATTTATGTCGCCGTATATTATGTCGTGCAGGACAAGGTCCTCCCCCTCCGGCACCCGGAATATGACGGCTTCCCCTTCCTTGTAGGCCAATCCCCGGTCGAGCAGATCCATGGCGCGTCTCCTGTAGCTATCCATGCGCTCCGACTGGCGATATGGACCATACCCGCCGCCAATGTCAGGCCCTTCGTCCCAATTCAAGCCAAGCCACTTGAGCCCGTCCATTATCGTCCTCTCGTACTCGGCCGTAGACCTCTCGCGGTCGGTGTCCTCCACCCTCAGAACGAAGCTGCCCCCGTTTCTTCTGGCCCACAGCCAGTTGAAGAGAGCTGTGTGCGCGCCCCCTATGTGGAGCGCTCCCGTAGGGCTGGGCGCGAATCTCACCCTTACGCCGCTGTCAGGCATCCTCCAATCCCCCCCAATTTATAAATGACTGATACATAATAGCGGCTAAGCGTCTATAATTAACTACGCAGCCGATAGATTGCCATTATACATCGGAAGAGCCGGTTTATCGCCATGGGCCTAAAGGGTAAAGATTGAAATCCTGATTGGCGCCGCATCCTCAAACGGCAAAATCTCGTTTTTGCGATTTAATCAGCGCTTCCCTAAATGTAATGGACGCGGACGAACCTCAGCGGAGGGATTTACTTGAGCGACGAAACTGAAAACAATAAAAATAGAATAAAAAAAATTATGCTGGTCGATGGACACGGACTCGCTTTCCGTGGATTTTACGCGCTGCCGGAGATGAACGCTCCGGACGGCACGCCGACTAACGCGGTGCTGGGGTTCATGAACATGCTGCTGAAGGCCTCGGATGAGTGGGCCCCGGACGGGATAGGCCTGTTTTTCGATCCCAAGGGTCCGACAAAGCG
>JAITNX010000033.1 GCA_031290235.1 Synergistaceae bacterium
ACCTGCTACGCAAGCAGGTGTCTCTTCGCAATTTGACAATTTGGACCCCTAGATGGGTAAGACTAACCAGCTCAAAACTCCACGAAGACCCCGGACGACGGAGAAAGGAGGTGCACAACCCCCAGTCAATATGGGAGAGTGGAGAGTTGGGGTGAGATGTTGCGGTAATCGGGCAGCGAAGGCTCTTATGCAAGGAAACGTGGAAACTTCGTATATCGGCTTTTGTTCCCCCGAGGCCCCGTTCTCTCACGACCAAAAAAATAAAAACACAACCAAGGGGGTTGTACATTAATCATGAAAAAGTTTCTAATCGCAGTAGCAATAGTAGCGCTTGCGGCGTTTGCCGTTCCCGCGTTCGCGGCGACGAACCCGTTTATGGACGTACCGGCGAGCCATTGGGCTTTTGACGCGGTTGCGCAGCTTGCGGCCCGCGGAGTGATCTCCGGCTATCCCGACGGTTCTTTCAAGGGCCCTCAGCCCTCCACCCGCTATGAAGTCGCGTCGATCATTGCCCGCACGCTTGCAAAGATTGACCTCGAGAAGGCCAGCAAGCAGGATGTAGAGATGCTGAAGGCCCTCGTAGTGGAGTTCGCCGACGAGCTGAATGCTCTTGGCGTAAGGGTTGACAGTCTCGACTCACGCGTCGCGATACTTGAGCACGACATCGGCGGCTGGAGCATGGCCGGACAGCTCCGTTTCGACGCGAAGTTAGGCGCCGACGACGAGACTAAGTTCTACCAAGCCGCTAGTCTCAGGGGCGAGAACGAGTTCGACCTCAACCGTTACCGTCTCTTCATCCGCAAGCGGATTGACGAGAACAGCAGGTTTGAGCTTCGTATCGGTCCTGGAACAAGAGGTGGCGACGCCGGAGCTGGCGTAAACTGGGAGCTCTACCACTACACGACGAAGCTCCCCTATGACATCACGTTTGACGTAGGCCGCAACTACTTCGAGTGGGAAATGGACCTCGGGCTCGCCGGCGATATAGATACAGTGGTTGGCGGATTCTATCTCAACGGTTTCTGGTTCAAGAAGGACTGGGGCCTTGCCAATCTGCAGTTGATCATCGGCCGCCGGAATGATGACGCCGGTTTCCCGGAGGACGGCGCCGATCTGAAACTGACCAGGGCCCTGCCTGGACTTGAGCAATTCTATGTAGCAGGTCTCGCCAACTTCAACATCAACGAGAGCTTCAGCGCGGGTGTGTTGGGTTACTACTTCCTCACCGACAACGAGATCTCTCATGTGAACGGTTCGAACGCGGACAGCGACACCGATCTTCTCACTGTCGGCCTGTACGCGAAGTATAAGTTCACTCCAGCCATCGAGTTGGATGCCCTTTACTACTACCAGGATCAGGGCGATTCCTACACCGTAGGCACGACCACCGACGCCAGCCTGTGGAGGGTTATCCTGAAGATAAGCCAGGATGCGCTGAAATTTACGTCCCTCCGCTTTGACTATGGCCAGTGGGACAACAACTTCGTCCGCTTCGGCAACTACAGTTACGCTTTCACCGCTGTGGGGGGCCCTGATATCCTGGGCAACCAGCCGTTAAACACGAACTCCACCACGGTGTACGGCGTCCGCGCCGACCAGAAGTGGAACGCCAAGTGGTCGACGTTCGAGCGTTACTTCGTGGCGGATTACGACACAGTGGGCTATGATGACGCCGCTACCTATACGCTGGGCTTCACCTACCAGATGAACCCGGCTGTCCAGTTCCAGCTTGCCTATGACGCTGTCGACTATGGCGAAGGCACTGCCCAGACCCGTCAGAAGGACGAGGGCATCTTCCGCTTCCGCACGTTCATCAACTTCTAAGAAAACTTGTTAAAAAAAAAAGGGAGGGCCTCGCGCCCTCTCTTTTTTTATGGAGATTACCCGGAACATGGCGTCCCTTATCCTGGTTGTGGTATAAATAATATATATCAGCAGGCAGCCTTGCCGCCGGGGGAAGTTACGACATGGGAGTCAGCGACACAAATTATCACAACGAGAACGACCTCGCCGAGTTCTGCGGGGGCAGGGTTTTCGGCACTGTTCTGGCAGATCCGCCGTGGCAGTTTCGCAACAGGTCGGGGAAGGTTGCGCCGGAGCACAGGAGGCTTCTGCGTTATTCCACAATGAGGCTGGATGAGATCATGGCGCTGCCAGTGGGGGCGGTCGTCAGCGAGCCGTCGCACCTCTATCTCTGGGTTCCCAACGCGCTGCTGCCGGAGGGACTCGACGTTTTGAAGGCGTGGGGGTTTCTCTATAAATCGAACATCGTCTGGGAGAAGGTGAGGCGGGATGGAGAGCCGGACGGGCGCGGCGTCGGGTTTTATTTTCGCAACGTGACTGAGCTGCTCTTATTTGGCGTCAGGGGTGACAACGCCAGGACACTCGCGCCGGGGCGCAGTCAGGTGAACTTGCTGCGGACCAGGAAGCGCGAGCACTCCCGCAAACCGGACGAAATTTATGGCGTCATCGAGGATTGCAGCCCGGGGCCGTATCTCGAACTATTTGCCAGGGGCGCCCGTCAGGGCTGGACCGCGTGGGGGAATCAGGCGGAAGAAAGGTCAACTATTTTTTAACTATTATTTAACTATTTTTTGAACCTCACTATCGTGACTCCGAATCCGCCCTCCCCTGTCTCGCCGAGCCTGTAGCTCTCCACGTATGAGAGGCCCTTGCAGATGGCGTGGACCTCCCTGCGCAGTATGCCCTCGCCTCTGCCGTGGATTATGACCACCTCGCCATAGCCGGCTCTGAAGGCGCGGTCCAGGTACTGTTCGGCGATGGGTATTGCCTCGTCGAGCGTCATGCCTCGAATCATTATTGAGCTGGGCACGCCTGTTGGAGAAGGGGGAGGCGTTATTTTCACTTCGTCGGCCGGAGGTTTCGTCAGGGTTATTCCGTCCCGTCTGCTCACCCTCCGCATGCGCTTCTCGCGGTGATTCTCCTCCCTCGTCGCGGAGCGGATCATCTTCAAGGGCAGCTCCATCCTGGCGGCCCCGACAGTGACCGCGGCCTTTTCCCCCTCTATCGCCTCCAGGACTCCGACCGTTGACGTGCCGATCACTACCACGTTGTCGCCTGTCTTGAGCGGGGTCTCATCGGGGGCGTAGGCCCGTTCGAGCCGTTCGTCCTCCCGGCGCCTGGCCGCCTCCTTTATAATGCCGAAGTTTTTTTTCGTCTGTTCGAGCTTCCGCTGAGCGGCGGACCTCGCCTCGTCGTCGATCGTCTTCAGCAGGGATCTCGCCGACGTCTCCGCGCTCTCCACTATGTCCATTGCCTTCCTGTCGGCCTCTGCCAGCAGCTTGTCCCGCTTCTCCGCCAGCTCCGTCATCTGTTCCTCATAATCGCTCCTCATGAAGTTGAGCTGCTCGCGCATATTTTCGAGTTCGGCATTCTCTTGCTCTATGGCGGTTCGCTTCTCCTGCAGCTCACCGATTATATCCTCCATGGAGACCTCCTTGTGGTGGAGCGCCTCCTTCGCGCGATGGAGGACCGATGAGGGCATCCCCAGCTTTTCGGCTATCAGCAGGGCGTTGCTCCTGCCTGGGATGCCGATGAGGAGTCTGTACGTGGGGGAGAGGGTGCTTATGTTGAACTCGACCGATGCCGATTCCACGAGGGGCGAGGCGAGGGCGTAGTGTTTGATGGGGTTGTGGTGCGTCGTGGCCAGCACGAGGGAATTTTTTTTCTCGAGCCAGTCAAGTATGGCTATACCGAGCGCCGCTCCCTCGTCCGGGTCGGTCCCAGCGCCAAGCTCGTCCAGAAGGACGACTGAGTTTTTGCCTGCGGCGTTCAAAATTTTTGTTATCTGCGAGACGTGGGCGCTGAAGGTGGAGAGGTTCTGCTCTATGCTCTGCTCGTCGCCTATGTCGCTGTATATGTCGTCCACCATCCCAAGCAGGGAGTGTTCCTCCGCCGGAATGGGCAGCCCGAGCCATCCCAGGCAGACGCAGACTCCTGCCGTCTTGAGAGCCACGGTCTTGCCCCCTGTGTTTGGGCCGGTGACGACGAGGATGCGGAAATTCTCCCCGCATGATATGTCTATTGGGACCGCCGCGTCCCCAAGGAGAGGGTGGCGTGTTCTGTAGAAGCTGAAGACCGAGCCGTCCGTCAGCATCGGCATGTGCCACCTGTCTCGTCTGATCTTCTCGGACATCGCGTAGAACATGTCGATGCGTCCCATGACTCCCTCGGCGTCGAGTATTCCGGCTTCCCTTTCCAGAAGCCGCTCAGTCAGCTTGTGCAAGATTCGCCTACCCTCGGCCAGTTCGTCCTCGGTGTTGACGGCGTATTCGTTGTTCAGCCCGACTAGTGAGTGAGGCTCCATGTAGATGCTGTTTCCAGACACTGAGCGGTCCATCACTATCCCTGGAAAGTTCGATATCGCGTCCTGTCGCACCAGCACGGCGTGTCTCCCGTTGCGCAGGGACAGCACCCTCTCTTGGAGCATCCCGGCTATCGACGGGTCAGAAAGGATGTGGTGGCTCCTGCGGCGTATCTGGTCCCGTATGTGGCGCATGTTCTCCCTCAGGCGCTTGAGTCGGTCGGACGCGTGGTCGTACAATCGGCCGTCCTCGTCTATGACGGACAGAGCTTCTATCTCTCTCCCGAAGTCGCGCAGCTCGCGTATGAGGACGGAGAAGACCGGCCACTCCTGACGCGCGTCCACGAGGGCTTCCTTTATGCGCGAGGCTCCCTGCAGCAGCCGCCTTATGTCGAGCAGCTCCTCCCCAGTGAGCATACCGGAGGATTTTGCGTCCTCCAGCAGTCGGCTGACTGACGAGAGCTTGAAGTTCCACGGCAGATCGCCCCTGACGTCCCTGTATTCCTCTATGGCCTTGAAGAGGTTATGCCTCTGGACTAGATCCTCCATGTCGTTAGCCGGCGTGGTTCGCCCCAGCTCCAGCGATCCCAAGTCGCTTCGGCAGTCCCTCATGATTATCGCGAGTATTTTGGAAAGTTCGAGAGAATTTTGCGCTGATCGGTCTATCTTCATCCGTTACTTTTTGTTACGGCCCCAGTCCAGGATCGAGCCGAGTATTCCTCCCTCATCCCCCTCTGACTTGTCCTCGCTGATATCGATCGGTGACGCGAGGTCCGCGCTCGTAAAGACGCCGCCCCTGAGCGCGTCGATATCCCCGTAATCCGTCCCGCCATCGAAGAGGCTGTGCGACGCCTGCTTCATGAAATATTCCCCGGCATCGCGCTGAACGTCTTCGAGGTTTGGCAGCAGCCCGGCGCCGTCCAGAATGGGATATACGATGGGCCACGTCTTCGCTGTGGCTATGAGGACGTTGCTGTCTCTCACCCAAGCGTCGCCTATGATGGGCGAGAGAAGCATCCCGCTGACCAGCAGGGTCATGGCAATGAGATAAATTTTGATAAATCCGGCTAACGCCCCGAATATCTTGTTGACCCCAGACAGGCTCGACCCGTCGAGGGCTTTTTTCAGCCCCCTGTCGAGGATGGCAAAAGCGGCGAAGATGGCAAAAAAAATTGCCAGCATCGATATTGAGCTGGCTACAAACTTTGAGAGACCCAATTCATTTATAAGCGTGCCTGAAATGGGAGTGTAAAATTTAAGGGCGCAGAGGCTCCCCAGCATAACGCTTATGAGGGAGATCGCCTCCCCGGAGAACCCCTTTATGACTCCGCGAATAATAAAATATCCCCCCAGCAGAAGGAGGACTATGTCCGTCAGGTTCATTATCCGAGCGTCCCGCCCTCTCTATCGCGCGGAGGGTTCAGGACGAGTCCGGCCGAATCCGACAGTATATTCTCCAGCCTCGAGGATATCGAGGCCAGCTCGCTTGCGAGGGTCATGCAGGTTATAAAGAGCCGTTCGTCCTGCTCCATGGTCTGTTCGGTCGTCTCCATCACGTCACGCAACAGATCGTACACCTTCTTGAGTTTTTCATCCTCCATCGAGGTGATGAGGTTGTACGATTTTCGACCTACAAGCAGCGATACGGCTCGCTTTTCCATCTGACTCGTCCAGGGCCGCCCCTAGTAGCGCTCCCCGGTTTCTTCAGAGTTCGATTCTGGCAGCAATGGCAGAAGGGCTCTGATGCGGGACGCCAGATCGTCGAGCTTACGCCCGGTTTCCTCCTGCTCCAGCTCCATTGACGCCCGCTCCTCCTGGAAGCGTTTCGTCTCGCGCTGAAGCTCCTCGTCCAGTTGAAGCAGCTCAAATTCCCGCTCGTCCAGCGCCTTTTTCATGCGAGACGCCTCTTCGGTGGCCTGGTCCCTCTCCTTGGCGAGCGATTTGACCAGAGTCTCCAATTTACCGACTATTTCTTCAAGCTCCGATATTTTTGCGAACATGATCTAACCTCCACTGATTGTTGTTTGCCTTTGCCTCATTATCTCACGTAAATCTCAATTATCAAAGTACCTGCGTACCTGCCAGCGATGTGTTACACTTCGGAACAAGCGCACGTCCCGACATTTGCCCGCCTCCGGGCCTCTGGGATTCGATGGCATCAGCATGATATAATAACCCAATCGCGAATGTATTTGCAACATAACCGCGCGCGTAACTTCCAGCATCGGGGATATTGCTGGTGTATTAGGCAATTGTACATGATATGCTTCGAAGAATGAATAATGACAGGGGCGATTATATGCGAAAAATGGCAGGAAAATTGATTTCAGCGGTTATCCTCTCCATTATTTTCAATGTCTCGATCGTGCAAATTCCAGTGCAGGCTTTCCCTTTCACCACAGTGTATATAACGCATCCGAGGAGGATGTATCACAGGCACAACTGCATTTTCGTGAGGACCAACAAGAAGGCCATATCTCTGTCGAATGCGAAGAAATTGGGCTACTGGCCGTGCGCCAGGTGCAATCCCCCAAGGTGGTAGGGGAGTCGGTCGCATGACGGCCGCTCGTCGCGGATTCTCCCTCGTGGAGGTTATGATAGCGTCTGTCCTGATGATTATCGTCATCATCGGGATAATGGATGTCGTCGACTTGATACTGCGGACCAATGAGATGCTTGGTGACGCCAGGGTTGGCTCGCTAAACGCCTTGTCCATTGCTGAAGAGATCAGCGCCGTCGCTGTAGTCGGTCGTTTTTGATGAAGCGCAGAGGCTTTTTCATAGTTTATGTCACGGCCTTCACTATGCTGGCCCTGGCCATAACCGCGGTGCTTGCCGATAGAATCGCGCTGGGGGTGAAGTTTGCGGACGTCTCCCTGGTCGGCTGGCAGAGAGTGGCGCTGGCGAGAAAAGGCCTCAAGATGGCGGAGGACTGGCTGATCGGTTTGGCGGCAGCCGGCCGCCCTCCAGCTGAAAAGACGGTCCTGTCGGACGGCGGCGAGGATTCTGGCATAGACGAGCTCCTGAATGGGACGGATGGAGTGCTGTACGTGGCGGCAAGCCACTATCCCGTGGGGCACTACTCCTCCGGCGCAATGATACCCAGGATTGAAAATATCGCATTACCGGACGGGTCGAAACGGCTTTGTTTTTTCATCAGGTGCGAGATTCCGGCGAACGACAGAAAACTGCGCATGATCGAGGAGGAGCTGCTGGAGATATCGATGAGCCCGCACGGCACGGTGACAGGGACAAGGAGGCTGTTCTATCGGTCCAAGTCCGCTAAGATGTGACCGATACCATTTCGCTGTTCATAAACTCGCAACATTGTTGCACAATCCCGCCATCTGTCCTATAATAACGTCGCTGGTTGAACAGGCAATGTAAAAATTGCCAATCGTTCAATGATGCGATCTATATAATTATAGGAGGTAGAGAATTCTATGAAAAAGTTCAAGAGTTTTGCGTTTGTTTTGTGTGGTTTGTTCCTTTTGGGCAGCATGTTCCTGGCCGTTCCGAGTCGGGCGGCTGCCGCTCCCGCGTCGGTAACAGTGTTTGCGGCGGCTTCGATGACGGAGTCCCTGAAAGAGATCGCGACCCTTTACAAAAAGGCCGCGCCTGACGTTGAAATAGTCTACAACTTCGACTCCAGCGGGACTCTAAAGACTCAGATACAGTCGGGCGCGGACTGCGACATATTCATCTCGGCGGGTCAGAGGCAGATGAATCAGCTCGACATCGCGGCGGATCCTTCCGTGAACACGGAAAAGCTGGACTTTGTCGCGCCTGGGACGAGGTTCAACATAGTATCGAACCAAGTGGTCCTCATAATCCCCAAGGGTAAGAACCCCAAGGGCATCGGCAGCTTCGAGGATGCCGCGACTGACAAAGTGTTCCTGATGTCCCTGGGCAACAGTGACGTGCCGGTTGGGCAGTACTCGGAGGAGATTTTCACGAAGCTCGGCCTCTGGGACAAGATCAAGGCCGCGAGCAAGATCACCTTTGCGAGCAACGTCAAGGAGGTCCTGGCGCATGTGGCCGCCGGCGCGGTCGACTGCGGCGTAGTCTACAGCACTGACGCCGCGACCGCCCCGCAGGTCGAGATCGTCGCCGCTGCCCCGGAGGGCAGCCACACGCCCATCACATACCCTGCCGCTATTCTGAAGGCAGCCCCAAACCAGGCGGCAGCGCAGGCGTTCATAGACTTTCTCAAGGGCGGCGAGGCAACTGACGTCTTCAAGCGTATAGGCTTCGCCATCCCGGCGAAATAATAAAAAATAAGACCTCGGGGGGCCACCTCGAGGTCTTATTTTTTTGATTTTTTGATTGATATGGACTGGTTTCCGCTCTGGAATTCACTCCGCGTGGCAGGAATCTCGACGGTCGTCACTTTTTTCGCCGGGATATGCGCCGCGCACTTTATATCAAAGACGCCGAAGGCAATAAAAGGCGTCCTGGACTGCATCCTCACGCTTCCGATGGTGCTTCCCCCCACAGTTGTCGGTTTCTTTCTGCTGAAGGTAATCGGCCCGTTCGGGCCAATCGGGGCCTTGGTTCTGGAGTTTTTCGGGTTCAAGATGACCATGACCTGGTACTCCGCCATATTCGCCACGACGATAGTGACATTCCCTCTTATGTACCGCACGGCAAGGGGAGCTTTCGAGTCGTTCGACAGGACCATTTTGTACTCCGGCCAGACTCTTGGCATGTCGGACACGTTCCTGTTCTGGCGGGTCCTCATGCCGAACTGCAGGCAGGGAATACTGGCCGGAACGGTGCTGTCATTCGCGCGCGCCCTTGGCGAGTATGGGGCGACCACGATGGTGACCGGCTACATACCGGGCAGGACAGCCACGATTTCGACTACCGTCTATCAGCTCTGGCGGGAGGGTAACGATATGATGGCATACAAATGGGTGGGGATAAACCTGGCGATCTCATTTGTGGTCCTGGTGACGGTCAACATGCTCGAAAACAAGTACAACACCCCGAGGAAAAGCGCGTTGCGGAATGTAGTGGCGGGCTGACCCGATGCGAGTAAAAATATAATGTCCATCTACGTGCGGGCAAAAAAAAATATGGGTCCGTTCGTCCTGGATGTGGAGTTCGAGACAGGCGGCGGAGTGACAGGACTCCTGGGCGCGTCCGGCTGCGGCAAGAGCGTGACTCTCGGGTGCATAGCCGGCATAGTCCGACCTGACGAGGGCCGGATAGTGATGGACGGCGTCACCCTGTTTGACTCGGAGAAGGGCATAAATCTCGCGCCGCAAAAACGTAAAGTGGGCCTGCTCTTTCAGAACTACGCCCTTTTCCCCAACATGACCGCGGAGGGAAACATAAAGTCAGTCCTGGCGCTCGGCGGCAGGACTGACGTCGGTGGCCGGTTCCGATCCCTCATCGAAAAATTTTATCTCGGCGGACTTGAAAACCACTATCCAGCGACACTCTCAGGCGGCCAACGCCAGAGAGTGGCACTGGCGCGCATAATGGCGAGCGATCCAAGGATAATAATGCTCGACGAACCTCTGTCCGCCCTCGACAGCTACCTGCGCTGGCAGCTGGAGGGAGAACTCATCCGTATCCTGGAGGAATTTGGAGGCACGACCCTCTACGTCTCCCACAGCCGCGACGAGGTGTACCGGCTCTGCTCGAACGTCTGCGTAATAAACGAGGGCCGGGCTGAGCCAATGCGTACGGTGGAGGAACTCTTCGAGTCCCCGAATACTCTCGCGTCGTCTCTCCTCTCCGGCTGCAAGAACTATTCAAGGGCGAGCGCCGCTGGCGGCCGCACGGTTCACGCCCTGGACTGGGGCGTCGATCTCAGCTGTTCCACGGCAGTCGCTGAGGATATCGGCTACATTGGGGTTCGCGCGCACTATATAACGCTCGACTGCGACGGGGAGAGCGAAAATTCGTTTCAGTGCCGCGTCCTGCGCGTCATCCCCGACGTCTTCTCCACGATAGTGAACGTGTCGCCCGAGGGCGCTCCCTCCAGCGGCGACTTCTCCCGCATCAGGGTAGAGATGCAAAAGGAGGAGGCCAGGGGAATAAGTGCCGGGGATATCGTCAGGGTGAGGATGGGGCCGGAGGTTATAATGCTGCTTAAAGGATAGGCTTATCGGCTGGCAGCATCCGAAACCCGATTTGTTTTGCGTCTTGAAGACTCAGCCCCATTGTGATAGCATCCTTTTGGCCCATGCAACTAATGATAGGGGGCAATTTTAATGCCGCTCTCCAATTCTCAAGAACATCTGGTTATCATGAAGGATCTGCTCAGGTCGGCAAAGCTCAAGGTCACTCCGCTTCGTATAGCTGTGCTGGAGTGCCTGTTTGACGCGGCGCGCCCGCTGTCCCATGGAGAAATTCAGAGCTTGCTGCCGGATCTCGACAGGGTAACTCTGTACAGGATCCTCGCCTCGTTCGAAGAGGGAGACATAGCTCATCAGGTGCAGGGCCTAGATGGCGCATGGCGTTTCTGCGCGCACATCAAGGAGGGCGGCGAGTGCCCGGGCAATCACCCGCATTTTCTCTGTTCCAAGTGCGGAATTATGCTCTGCCTGACTGATCAGTCAATGCCAAGGGTAAATGTGCCGGAGGGTTATAGCGTCTCTGGAAAGCAGTTCGTGGTCTACGGATTTTGCCCAGACTGTTCGGGCGAGGCGTCGGAAAACGGCAATGTAAAGCCTGAGGAGGCGCGTTGATTCGATGAGGAGAGAGGATATAGGTCTGGAGGAGGCCGTCGGGAGGCCGCTGGCTCACGATATGACGAGGATAGACGCCAAAAAGGGCACGAAGGGCGCCAGGTTCAAGAGAGGGCAAGTGTTGACCGTGGAAGATCTGCCTGTCCTCCGCGAGATGGGCAAGGAGCATGTTTCGATTCTCGAACTTTCGCCAGGCGAGGTTCACGAGGATGACGCCGCGGGCGCCCTCTGTGAGGCGCTCGCTGGGGAGAATTGCGCGTCGTCGTCCCCAAAGGAGGGGAGAATCACTATAACGGCGGGCTGTGACGGCCTTTTGATATATGACCCCGCAATGGTCCATGCGATTAACGAGGATCCGGACTGGGTGCTTGCGACTATGCCCCCGTACAGGCAGGTCGGCAAGGGGCAGCCTGTCGCGGGTTTTAGGATAGTTCCGCTCGCAATGGAGGGGGCCAGGGTAGAGCGCGCCGTCTCCGCTGCCCGAAGGATTGACATAAAGCCCTTCAAGCCTCTCAGGGTAGGGCTTGTAACGACAGGTCTGGAGCTTGCGACCGGCCTGATCGAGGACGCCTTCGCGGACAAATTTCTGAGGAAGATCTCGGTATTCGGCGGAACGCTGATCGGGCAGAGGCTGGTCACTGACGACCCCGTTCTGATAGCCGAAGCCATAAGCGCGTTCATTGACGATGGGGCCGAGGCGGTAGTTTGCACGGGAGGCATGAGCGTGGACGCGGACGACAGGACGCCAGGGGGCATCATGAGGGTGGCGTCGCGCGTGGCGTTTCAAGGGGTCCCCATTCTTCCGGGATCCATGTTGATGCTCGCCTGGGCGGCATCGCTGTCCCGAGGAGAGATCGCGCTCATTGGAGCGCCGGCCTGCGTTGTTCACGACGAGAGGACGTCCCTCGACTGGCTTTTGCCATTCATCTTTGCGGGGGAGGATTCAACCCCGTTCGTGCGCCGGCGAGGCGTCGGGGGGCTCTGCGAGCGCTGCTCTCCCTGCCGCTGGCCGAGCTGTTCATTTTCAGGCGCCTGCTGACGCTGTATAATAAACTGATGAAAAAAAACAAAGGACGAAGGGTGGCTGGTCTTGTTCTCGCTGAGAGATTCTCAGGCCGCAGGGAGGAGTGCGCGGCATTGCTCCCCATTCGGCGCGTCTCGGCTCTGGAGCAGATAGTGACTCGCATGAGAGGCGCTGGTGTCCGGGATATCCTTGTAGTGACCGGGGATCATGAGGGGATGATTCGCAAGGAAGCGGTTCGTCTCGGATGTTCAGCAATATTCAATCCAGCATACGAATCGGGAATGTACAGCGGCATACTGGCAGGGGTGAGGGAGATTCAAGGTTACGCCGAATCCTTCTTTCTGATGTATTCAGGCGCGCCGTTAGTCAAGACCGCCACCTACAAATCGCTTATCAACGCCTTCTATGAGTGTTCCGGCAACCCCGACATAGTTTATCCTTCGTTTGGCGGCTTGCGGGGCAATCCTCCCCTAATTGGCCGGGCGATGATAGATCCTATCCTGGCATGGAAGGGGGAGAGCGGCCTCAGGGGTTTGCTCGCGGAATATTCCCACAGCTCGATGGAGGCGCCAACAGGAGACAGGGCGATTATGCTGAGAATAGATACCACGGAGGGCTATGCCGACCTGAGAAGATATGCCAAGTATGAGGCGTTCCCGGACGAGGAGGAGTGCGGGGAGCTGGTCATGATGGCCGGCACGCCAGCGCGCGCGGTCAGACACATGAGGGTCGTGGCCAGATGCGGAATGCTGATCTCAGACGCCCTTGAAAAGTCCGGAGTGAAACTGAATAGAGATCTGCTCTTGTCCGCCTGTCTTCTGCACGACCTGGCGAAGGGGGAAAAATTCCACGAGGCCAAGGGCGCCCGCTGGCTGCGCAAGATGGGCTACAAGGAGGTCGCGGAATTGGTGGCCTCTCACAAGGACCTGCCAAGGGGAAGCGTGGGAGGAGAGGCTGAGATTCTCTATCTTTCGGACAAAATCACGGACGGAGAGACGGTCTCTACCCTGAGCGAGCGACTGAAGGAAATGGAGGAGAGGTTCAACCCGAATGGCGGCGCTCTCTCCGCGGCACGCCGCAGAATAAAGAGGGCTTCCGGTATTCAAAGAAGAATAGAGAAGATAACAGGTATCTCCCTGGGCGAGATGCTCTCATGTAAAGGCGCTACGACAGATGCTCGCGCAGTATTCCAAGTCCTATCAGAATGAGGACGAGGCCCCCTATCAGTTCCACTTTTTTGCCAAGTTTCTCTCCCATCTGTCGGCCAAAGCGAACTCCAATGAAGCAAAGCGCCAACGTAATGACTCCGGCGCAGAGCGCCAACGGCAGGACCGGCCTGTCAGTCAGGGCGAAGCTCGCGCCGACCGCGAGGGCGTCTATGGACGTGGCAAGGGACAGATACAGCAGGGCGATGGACTTCGTGGGGTCCTCTGAGCGGCATCCGTCGTCAGGGCCGAGCGCGCCGCGGATCATGTTACCCCCGACCAGCGCCAGGAGTCCGAAGGCCACCCAGTGGTCGAACGCGGCCATGAAATTTACTGTGTACACCCCCGCAAACCACCCCAACATAGGCATGACGAACTGGAAGAGGCCGCAGGTCCCGCCCATGCGAAGCGCCGTTTGAAGCCATGCTCCGCGAATGCCGGCGCCAATGCATATCGACACGGCGAACGCGTCCATGGCGAGCGATGTTGCCGAGAGCAACGAATCCAAAAAATACATTTCTTATCGTTCTCCTCTTATTTTTTTTGGCGAAACGACGAGTATTATCCACCATGTGGAGTGTATAATCAATCAGCTGTAAGCGGCTAAAATCATCATAAAAAAAGGGGCAGATATAGATGTCAGGCGAGCCAAAGACGATGAGGGATTTTGTGAAAGCGCCGCGTTGGTGGCGGACTGAGATCCTTACGGAGGTAGTCCAATCGGAGGACGGCGTCGGAGATCTGCTGCGGCTCCTCAAAGAGCGGGGACGTGCCGCGTATTTCATCATCGACGAAGCTCTTAGCGGGGACGTCAGGTTCGGGCCTATCTTAGAGCAGGATGAGCTGTTCGTTTTCCTAGCGTCGGAGTCGGAACCGAGGACTGGCGACGTCGACCGGCTTGTGGCGCTCATCAGGGAGAAGCGGACCCAGCCGGACACGATCGTCGGCGTCGGGGGAGGCAGCTCCATAGATCTCGCGAAGGCGGCCGGGATATGTTTGGCTAACCCCGCGAGCGCGGCGGAGTATCAAGGGTACGGACTGGACATGAAGCGCGGCGCTGAGATATGGGTGCTGCCCACGCTCAACGGCACAGGGGCGGAGGTCACTCCCATAGCGGTTCTGCGCGGACCGGAGAAAAAGCTCGGCATAAACAACAACTTCACGGCCCCGTCAGTCGCGGTTATAGACCCGCAGCTTTCGTCCGGCGCGCCGAAGTTCAACAGGTTTTACACAATGATGGACTGTTTTTTCCATCACTACGAAATCGCCCACAGCAGGACGAGCGAGGAGGCGGCCATACTAGATGCCAGCGACGGCCTGAGGATGGCGAGGTCGGTGCTGGCCCAGGATCTGACAAAGTACGCTCTGGATAGGGCGATAATATCCGCCATGGCCTCCATACTAGGAGGCAGCAGTACCATCGGCGGCAGAGTCGGAGTGTCGCACGCCATATCCTATGGCCTCAGCAACTCCAGCCCTAAGCTTCCTCACAGCGTGGCGGTAACTATGGCAATGCTGGCGTGCGGCGACATCTACAATGACGGCGGCTACGAGGAAACGGTGAAGTTTCTGCGGATAAACAAGGTTTCGCCTCCGAGGGCAAGGGACTACGGCATCGACGAATCTCAGACGGAACGCATGACAAAGACGGCGCTCGGCATGGACAAGCTTTGGCTGAGTCATTTTGGCCCGGACTGGAAAAATACGGTGGACGCGAAATTTGTGGAGGGCATCTACAGGCGAATAGTGGCAGCCTGATACTTTGGAGTATCATACATAAATTCAGTCCTCCTCCATATACTCCACGACGGGTCCGGAGTCAGGGAGAGGCCGGATCGGATTCCGCGATCGAACGAGGCTTTCCCGGCGGCTGCTATCATGATCGCGTTGTCGGTGCAGTATTTTTTGGGAGGGAGGTAGACGTCGAATTTGCGCTTATGCCCAGCTTCGGTTAAGGCTTCCCTCAGCGCGGCGTTTGCCGCCACTCCGCCCGATATGGCGACTTTTTTCACGCCCGTGGTCCTGACAGCGAGCAGGATTTTCACCAGCAGCGATTCCGTCACGGCCCTCTGGAACGACGCGCAGATATCGGCAATTGGGACGTGTCCAGTTCCGTCCGGACCATTGAGTTTTTGTACAGTGGTCCTAAGCGAGGTTTTAATTCCGCTGAAGCTGAACTCGACCGCGCCAGAACCACGCATGGCAACGGGGAAGTCGAACGCGGACGGGTCCCCGCCGGAGGCCGCGCTCTCTATGGCGGGTCCGCCAGGATACCCGAGGCCGAGCAGCTTTGCGGCCTTGTCGTAGGCCTCGCCGGCTGCGTCGTCCCTCGTGGATCCGAGGAGGATATATTCCCCGCGGCCGCGCATAAGGACCAGCTCCGTGTGTCCGCCAGAGGCGATTAGGCAAAGGAACGGGGGAATCAGCCCTGGATTTGCCAGGACGTTTGCGTACAGATGTCCCTCCAGGTGATTCACCCCTATGAGCGGCGTCTCCCATCCCTGGGAAAGCGCCTTGGCGGCCATCACTCCAACTAACAGCGAACCCATTAGCCCCGGTCCGGCGGTGACTGCTATCAGTCCGATATCGCATGGCTTGACGCCGGTTTGAGACAAGAGCGATCTCAGGAGGGGCAGCAGAGCCTCTTGGTGTTTTCTTGACGCCAGTTCTGGCACTACCCCTCCAAATTTCGAGTGATCGGCAATTTGGCTCGATATAACGTCGCAAACGACATCGCGCTCGCCCTCCAGGAGGGCGAGCGCCGTGTCGTCGCAGCTTGTCTCAATTCCAAGAGTGAGAAAGCCGCTCAAAAGAGGAGAACCAGTGGACGCGCGCCAAGGTTTTGTCAGCCAGCGAAGTCAATGTCCGCAGCTCCCGCAGGAACAGCCCGGGCTGCATGAACCGGCGCAGCTTTTTGCCTTTCTTCGGTCGCCCTCCACATGAATCAGCACTTTGCATCTGCACGATGGACAGCGGCTGGCGTATCCGTCAGTCTCGAATTTTTTACCGCAGTCGGCGCATCTATATACGTGCATCTCTCTCGTCTCCTTACCTGTTCATCATGATTTTATTATACTCTCATCTTTTCTTCTAGCAAGAGCGCCCTTGATCCAGCCCCACTCCGGGCATCGGAGCAAAACTGTGGCGGCGGTGTAAGTGAGACCTCCGAGGAGAACCATGCCGGCTACCCAGAGCGCCCTGACGACAAATGCCGCGTCAACCTGATATGCCGCCGCACTAGTAGCCGCGATGAGGACCACAGCCATTGCGGAGCATGACGCCGTGAGCCGCAGAAGCCATGCCGCATTGAATAGGCCTATCCCGTCCCCGAGATCGCGGGAGAGCAGAAAAGACGCGACGAATGCCGCGCCTGTGAAGGCGCAGGACGTCCCGACCGCTAGTCCGAGATATGAGAATCGCCGCATCAGAATGGCGCCCATCAGCAGGTTCGCGCACACTGTGAACAGTGTGACCTTCATGGCTGCCTTAGGCATTGTCCTGGCATATAGGGCTCGCATCAACACAGTATTGCAGGCTGTGCCTGGGAGTCCGGCGGCGTAGCATGCGAGCGCGCCGCTTGTGGCGTTCCATGCCCATTCGTCGAACGCCCCTCTCATCAGCAGAATATGAACTATGGGGCGGGCTATGATCATCAGGCCCAGCGCCGCCGGGAGGACTATGAAGAGGTTGAATCGCAGGGAGTCGCGTATGAAGACGCTAAACTCCCCCCGGTCCTCCGGTGAAATTCTGGAGAGCATCGGCAGGACCGCCTGGGATATCGCTATTACAAACAGGCCGAGGGGAAGCTGGATTATCCTGTCCGCGTAGCTGAGGGCTGAGATGACGCCTCCCTCCAGAAATGAGCCGAGTACCCTGCTGATTACCGGGTTGATCTGGTTCAGGGAGAGGCCGGCCGCAAAGGGGAGGAATAAAGCCAGGGACTCGCGCAGGTCCTTGTTTTTCATGTCAGGCTTAGCGGGGATGAGGAAGTTCCCCATTCTCGCGGCCCAAAACCACTGGAGCGTCATGCTGCAAACGCCGCCCGAGAGCACCGCCGCCGGCAGTGCCCATATCGCCATCCGCTGGTACAGCGCCAGCAGGACAATTATGAAGGCCATATTGCTTGCCGCGGGGGCTATCGCCGGGACGAAGAAGCTTCCTGTGCTGTTCAATACCCCCATCGCGAGCGCGCCAACGGAGACGAACATGAGGAATGGAAACATGGCGCGGGAGAGCGAGACTGACAGCTCGTACTGTCCGCCATCAAATCCAGGAGCTATGACGCGGACCAGGAGCGGCGACAGAAGAATGCCAGCAGCTACCACCGCCGCGCAGGCCAGGATCAGGATCGAGAGGACGCCCCTCGCCAGCGCTCTGGCCGACTTGCCGCCCTCTCGCTTGTGAACTCTTGAAAACACAGGGATGAACGAAGCGGAGAGTGCGCCCTCGGCCAACAGCTGCCGGGAGAGGTTGGCAAGGGTGTAGGATACGTAAAAGGCGTCCAGCGTTCGGGTGGCCCCGAAGAAAGCCGCTATCATGACCTCGCGCAGGAGGCCGAGGACGCGGCTCACAAGGGTGCCTGCCATCATCCTCAGCGCGCGTCCAACCATGCCCGTCATATCCGCCTCGCCGGGCGGGTTCGACCTGTCGGTTCCTACCATTCGAAGTGTTCTCCAAGGTAGTATTTTATGGCCAGGGGATCGCTGGCTATCCTGTCGGGCGGACCCTCGACCACGACTCTTCCCTGGTGCATTATGTATGTCCTGTCTGTTATGGAGAGCGTCTCGCGAACGCTGTGGTCCGTCAGCAGTATGCCGTAGCCCCTGGATTTGAGGCCGTTTATTATCTCCTGAATGTCGCCGACCGCGACAGGGTCGATGCCGCTGAAGGGTTCGTCGAGCAGTATGAACGATGGATTCGTCGCAAGGCAGCGCGCGATCTCCACCCTCCTCCTCTCGCCTCCGGACAGCGCGTATCCAGGAGCCGCCGCGATATGCCCGAGTCCCAGTTCCTCTATCAGGCTGCCGCATTTGGAGGCCGCTTCCGACGCGTCGAGACCGGCGTTGTTCAAGACCAGCCTCAGGTTGTCCACTACCGAGAGACTCCTGAATATCGACGCCTCCTGCGGCAGATATCCTATCCCCATCCTGGCTCGCATGTACATCGGAAGCTGAGTCACGTCGTTCTCGGAAATCAGCACACAACCGGAGTCCGGCAGTATGCGCCCGACCATCATGTAAAAAGTGGTGCTCTTCCCCGCGCCATTGGGGCCCAGCAGGCCGACTATCTCGCCGGTAGCCACGCTCAGGTCGACGTTATCGACGACAGTCCTGCCCTTGAAGCTCTTTCGAAGCTCCCTGGCACGGAGGAATTTTTTTTTGTCCTTCATATCGGCGCCGTTCAGAGCGGTTGTTCCCTCTTAATTTCGCGGGGTCTCGAAGACGAGAGTAGGCTGTCCAAGAGCGTCTATTCGTCCCGAGTCCAGATGATAGACTATGCTGCTTGCGTTCAATCTCCGCTCACCCTGTTTGACCGCGGCGTTTCCGGATATTACTATCGTGCCCCGGTCCAGCGAGAAGACGCACTTGTCGCCAGTCGCTCGCGAGACGACGCCCATGTTGTCCGGCATGCTCATAATTACCTCGCCATCCGCTATGAGCTCGACGACCTCGCTTTCCCTGATGATCCCGCTGGCCTTGCCCGCCGATAGGAATAACCCCCTGTCCCTGTCCTCGTATCTCCTTATGTTGTGAGCCCAGATCTTGTCCTCATTACGGGCGATAAGGTCCGAGTCTATCGAATACTGGGCAAAGGTTCCGATCACTTCCCCTGTTGCCTTGTAGTTGTCCCTGTCCATCTCCCACGTGATTGTCTGAGCTGACATCCTGTCGCCGTCCCTTGTCAATATAACGTCTCCGGACGCGGTTATTTTTCGGCGGAGCGGCGATTCTCCGGCACTCGAGAGGAAGAGCGATTCACAGACTATCTCGGCAGCCTCGCGCGTGAAGTTTCCGCGCACGTTGCCGTGAACCTCGAAGTCCCTTCCGTTTGCGTTTCCCGCTCCTCTGTCGCCGAATATCTCGCCGTCAGGCCTCATGAAACGCACGTTTCCAAACGCCGTAATCCTGCCTGTCGCAGGGTCGTAGTTCATGGAGTCGGCCGTCAGCCTCGCCTCGTTATCGCAAAACGCAATCCCCGCAAAGACGGCCAGAGAGAGG